>JBMOMS010000176.1:38311-63184 GCA_049324895.1 Chloroflexota bacterium | reverse complement strand
CTTCCCAGTGGGTCGCGTAGTTCATCTCCTTGTTTTCCTTGAACAAGGATAAATGCCTCGCGTTGAAAGATAGAAATAAGACAAAGAGCCCGGCCAATGCCAGGCCGGAGAGTCCATAGGCAATCGTTCTTATCCGAGATGGCGACCACATGGAACGGCGCAGGGGCGTCTCCACATATTTATAAGATGCCATGCTGGGTAAAAACATCAGGGCAACCTGAACAGGCGCCATCCACAGGTAAGCGCCAATCGTGCGGCTGCTGATGGAAAGAATGCTCCAATGCCATAGATAGAGGGAATAGGAAAGTGAACCAATATAGACCAGGAGTTTATGAGAAAAAAGACGATGGGCGACAGTTCCCGGACGTATGCAAGCAATCAATGTCACCGTCAATACAACAACAGCAATGGTCGCCGCAACGGCAAAGTGAAGAGGCGCAAATAGAACAGCGATAATGGCAAAAGTAATGACCAGAGGCGGAGCCAGTGTAAGCGCGCGAGGAAAGCGATTGGAATGCTTCAAGCCAAGAAATAAAAGGCACCCCGCGCCTATTTCCCAAAAGCGAGTGGGCATCAAAAAGTACGCTGCGGGTTGATTCGTCTGATAGAGATAAACAAAAGAAATGAGGGAAGCGACCGATAACACCCCCATTGTTATAAATAGTTTTTTGGATCCTTTGGCGGCCAATCTCCCAAATCCGGTGAACCAGAACACAAAGGGGAACAGGACATAGAATTGTTCTTCAGCCCCCAGTGACCAGGTATGGGTAAAGATGTTTAGTTTCGTGGATTCGGCAAAATAATCGGTGGATTGCCATAGCAAATAAAGGTTGGAAAGCCCAAACAGGGATGCGCTTCCTGTCTTGAGAGAAGCGCTTGGATTTGGACTAAAGAGGCAGGCCAGCACACTGCTTATGACAACAAACAAAACCAGCGCCGGGACCAAACGTTTGATGCGCCGGATGTAAAACCCTGCCAGAAACCCGCCAAAATTTTGGACGGGGTGGCTTGCCAGGGATGAAGTAATGACAAAGCCGGAAATGACAAAGAATATATCAATGCCCAGGTAGCCGCTGGGAAGAATATTTTTGTCGAGATGGTTGATGATGACAGCAATAACGGCCAGCGCTCTCAGCCCATCTATTTCTGCCCTGTAAGAAGTCTCGTGGTTCATATTGGCTCCATTCAAGCCAGGCAATTATTCCCGGGCTGTTCAGTTCTCCCAATACCTGTTCCAGTTTTTGGTTGCGGCGAAATTCAAGAGCTCGCTGTTCGTTATCCATCACTCAGCCCGTGTTGTCTCTTAAAAGAAACGTGTCCAGATAATGTTTGATCTGTTCCGGTGAGTTCCACATCATCACATCGATGATGGACAGGTCGGGGATAAAATCGAATCGGCCGCAGGAGTAGGTCATTGGGGTGTAGGACTGAATGGTCAATTGGATGGCATGTTCTCCAAAGGTCTGCTGGGAATAAAGGTCCTTGCCGCCGGGCGGGTTGACGTATTCATCGGCATGGACAGCCAGACATAGCGCCAGCGCCAGGTTTTCGGCGCCGCCTGTGGAAATGGATATCCCCATCTCCGAAAACAGGTGGACGGGGGTGGCAATTCCCAAATAGTTTGCAGTGGAGCGAAAAAAACGGGTATTCAAACGGGCAAGGTTGGTTTCTTCTGTCGAAAAAACCTCCTCCAGGAACTGGATGACGCGCCGGTAATGGGGCGCATCCATGTGATAATGGCGCAATTGCTTGAAGGTTTGCCGTTTCCATCCATCTCCCGCAGTTTCGATTTGGCAGATGGGGGCGATGTGCGAATGTTTTTTCAGCGGGATGGTGATGTATTGCCAGCCTGTCGTGGGATGCAGTACCCGGTTTCGATTCACCCAGCCGTGACGGATATATTGCGCCGCGTCGTAGGCAATCCACAGGTCCACCTGGTTCAATAAATCGAATTGGCCCAGGTAGGGAAAAAAGTAGGGCTGCATGGCGGCCAATTTCATCGAAACTCCGACTCCATTTGGATGCTGCCGCGTTTAAAGGTGATGGATGCCAGGCGGTATCTCTTCGATGCGGGCAACCAACTGGGCGATCTTCCTGAAATCCTTCAAACCCGATACGGGCAGGGAGGAGGTACGATACAAGCCCGGGCCAAAGTATTCCTGGTTGAAGTAAAGCAGGGTCCCGGCCGCAAAGTCGTTTCTCGGTTCATCCCCGACCAGGCCATCAAAGCGCTTTTGCGCGATAAAGGGCTGCAACACCAATTCTGCGGCGGTCTCTGGAACGAACAAAGACTTCCATACAGAATCCTCCGTGAGCAAGCCGGCATACACGTCAACACACTTTCCTTTTAATTGATGTTTCAAGATGTAGCCAGCCTTGTTCCTGTATGCCTCCTCCCATTCCTGCGGATGGTCGCCATACACGTAGGTCGGGACCATATACTTTTTCAGGATTTCCCTTTCGGACGGCGCGAGCGCATCTGCCAAAAATGCGGGCTGGTTGAGCACTTGATAAAAGCGTTTGTCGTGCGTGAAGAGCAGCGTCTTGATGGAATTGTGCAATCGACATTCCGCCAGCGCATCGATGATGTCCAGGGGAAAGGAGCGAATTTCAGGGAAGTTCAACTCTTCGATCACCCAGGCATCCTTCAGCATGTCGAGCTTTTGGGGCAGGTCGGCAATCGGAATGATGTGACACGGAATGCCTGCGTTCTCGAAGATCGCGGGATAGATGTTGATTTCTTCCAGTTTGTTGTTGCCCTTGATGACGCACACATGCCGGGCGTCACCAATGTACCCTTCCAGGTACTCGAAAAAGCCCGGGTAGGCGTCCACAATCCCCCCGATGGATAATTCTTGCGCCTGTTCCAGCGCAATTTCACGAAAGAAGCCGGATGTAAAATACCCGTTCAGGGGTTGGCGGGTGGTCATCTCGATAATGTGGATGTGGTCGGATTCATCGATCACAAAATCGGTCCTGTAGGTCCCGACTCGGAAGGGATGCCGGTCGCACACTGCCAGGATTTCCAAATCCCTTTCGCTGCGGGGCATGATGTGCAGATAGTCGCGATAGTGATCCAGCATGTGACGGATGGCCTTGTGCAGCACCTGTCCAAGCCGCCGCATTTCGTCGTTGGTTTCGACCGACATAACGAGCGGATGCTCATAGGTGTACTTCTTGAAATATTGGATGTATTCGCTTTTTACAGCGTCGAACCCTTTTCGAATATCTATTTTTTCGGGGCGCATTTTTACCTTCTGAAATGGGTGAATAAAAATGACGATGGGCGCATCAATACGCCCCGTCCCGGCTCAGCACCACCCACACGGTGCGCAGCAGGATGTAAATATCCAGCCAGACCGACCAGTTGCGCACGTAATACACATCGTAGCGCGAGCGCTCCTCGAAGGTGGTGTGGTTGCGGCCCGAGACCTGCCATAGGCCGGTCAGGCCGGGGCGGACGCCGTAGTAGCTGTCGATGCCCGTGTAGAGGCAGACCTGGTCGGCCAGCATGGGGCGCGGTCCCACCAGGGACATCTCGCCCTTGAGCACGTTGAGCAACTGCGGCAGTTCGTCGATGCTCCACTTGCGCAGCCAGCGGCCCGGGCGCGTGATGCGCGGGTCGTCCTTGAGCTTCTGGGTTTGCCGCCATTCCTCACGGGCGGCCGGGTTTGCGCGCAAATAATCCTGGAGCAGCGCCTCGGCATTGGGGAGCATGGTGCGGAATTTGTAGATACTGATCCGTTCCCCGTTACGCCCAACGCGTTCATGCAGGTAAAAGATCGACCCCGGCCCGTCCAGGCGAATCGCCAGTGCGGCCGCCAATGTGATGGGCAGGCTGCCCAGCCCCATCAGCAGGGCGATGACCAGGTCCATGCCGCGTTTGAGAATCTGGCTGGCGGCGCTCAATTCGTTCTTGCGGGCCTCCACCCCCAACAGCCCTTCATAATCCTGCACCCGCAGCGAGGCGCCTTCCAGCCAGTCCACATCTACAAAGAGAATCACCCGATGGAACAGGTCAGAGAATACTTTCTGGGTGTCCATCCTGATGATCTCAGGGGCATTTTCGATATCCACAAGCGCGGACTGGATCGACTCGTGATACGCGAGTCGCGCCCCCTTTGCGAGGAGGCACGACAACGGGAGGACGGGAATGCCCACATCGAACGACCCGGCTTCATCGTCCGGGACAACCGCCAGCGCGGGGATGAATCCCAGCCTGCGGCGCTGCTGGAAGTAGCCCAACAGGTACGAGATCCGCTCCCGCTTGCCGATGAGGGCCACCGGCTCCCCCCAAAATCCCAGGCGGCCAGCCTGGATGCGAACGGTCCAACGCACCGACAGGACCGCGGCTGGAATGGCCGCCCAGACCAGCAGGTAGGGGCGGAAATCGAGGCTGCCCTGGAGGTGCAGGACCAGCAAAATGAACAGGCCGATGGTCACGCCGATGCTGGTACGCTCCACCACCATTCTGATCTCATCGGCCGGGTTGATCCCGCTGCCGGGGTACAGGCGGCTGTAAAAAATGAGCAGCATGCTCAGCAGGGAGACCACCAGGAATTCCTCGGACCCAAAGTCGGGAAAGATCGAGGGGAGGAAGGCGCCTGCCAGCCGCAGGCCCGCCCATACCAGGCCGAATGCGGTCAGGTCGGATGCAAACATCAGCGCTCCCATTTGGAGCCGATAATGTTTGAGGCTGAAAAGTCTGATGCGGTTAATGTTGATGCTCATATTGCACTGCCATGTTCACTGCCTGCCAAGCATCCGCCCTTCCGACATGAAGACTGTCAGAACTTTACACGCGCCTGATGGTTTTGCCCCCGCGCCGCCCCTGTCCAACCGGGCGGCGCAAATCATTGAAACCTGCCCTGCGCGATGGATGCGCGCATCGAAAATTTTGTTGCCAGGCCTTCCCGCTTCTGTTTCGCGGGGGCAAGCCCGCCCGAGCGGCTGACGAGTGTCCGGGGTCAAGGGGTGGGCGTGGATTCTTCACGGGGTCGAAGCGCATCCGCTGCGGGCGCTTCGGTTTGCGCAGCCTGCCCCTCCGCCGCCGATTCGCTCAAGCGGATCAGGGCCAGGGCCAGTTCGTGCAGGGTTTGGGCGGGTTGGGAACTGCCCGAGAGCAGGGTGAGTGTGCTGGAGGGAGAATCCACACCCACCAGCGAAACCCCGGGTTGGGTACACAAGCGCGGCAGGGCGCGAACGGCTTCCGCATCGCCCAGGTCAGCCAGGATGAGGTCGACAGCGGTAAAGTCGGTCGATTCCAGACTTTCTCCCCGCAAAATATCCAAGTCGGGTTCCTGCGCCAGGGCTGAGGCCAGCCCGGCAATGAGAACAGATTTGCCGTAAAGCAAAACTCGCTTTGCCATGTTTCCAGTCTAACCCGCCCGTCCATAAAGTCACTGGCCTTAGGTCTAAAGAAGGTCCAACAAAAGGCCAGTCCCCTGCCCGGCTCGGGAGGGGACTGGCGGATGTGAGTATGGGTCTCTGTCGGAATGCGGACTTGATTTGTCGGAGTGCCCGGGCGGCGGTTCAAATTCCGCCCACCAGGCTGCGTTTGCGCTTATGTGTCCCGCAATCGGCGGGCGTAGGCAATGGCTTGCAGGCGGTTATCCAGGTTCAATCGTTCGAGGATCTGCGCCATGTGGTATTTGACCGTCTTTTCCGAAAGGTGCAGGGTCTGGCCGACTTCCTTGTAGGTCAGGCCGCTGGAGACCAGGTCCAGGATCTGCCACTGGCGCTGGCTGAGTTCCCTATCCGTGCTGCGCGCGTTCGAGGGGATATGGGAGAATTCCGAGACCAGCCGCGAGGCGGCCCCGGGCATGAGCGGCGTCTCTCCATGCGTCAAGCGTCCCAGCAGGGTGCAGAATTGGTTGGCGTCCATGCCTTTCAACAGGAACCCCGAGGCGCCGTTTTGGATGGCCTCGAACAAATGGCTGTCCTCCTCGGACACGGTCAACATCACGATCCTGGTGGCGGGGAATTCGGCCTTGATGGCCTTGGTGGCCTCCAGGCCGTTGCAGCGCGGCATCATCACATCCATCACGATCACATCCGGGCGCAGGTCGCGCGCCATCTCCTGGGCCTCCAGGCCATCGTGCGCCATGCCGATCACGTTCAGTCCGCGCGCGCGCAGCAGGTTGCGCAGCCCCTCCAGGAAGATGGGCGAATCGTCGACCAGCAGGATGCGCATGTCGAGCAGCCGGTCGGCGGGAGACAGGTCTTCAACAGACGAGAGGTCTGCAAAATGGGGGATGTAGGCCATGACCTTTGTGCCGCGCCCCGGCGCAGAGCGCACCTCGAGGCGGCCCCCGGTCAGCTCGGCCCGCTCGCGCATCATCTTCAGGCCAAAGTGGGCCTGGTTTTCGGCTTCTGTGCGCGGGTCGAATCCGCATCCATCGTCGGAAACGATCACCTGCAGGTTGGACTCGTCGAAGCTGAACCAGACTTCGGCCTTCCCGGCCGCCGAATGTTTGCGGACGTTGGTGAGGGCCTCCTGGATGATGTGCAGGACCTGTTCCTCGACCGCCGCGTTTAGCCCGGGCGCAGCCTCATCCTCGTCGGGCAGGCTCAGGTCCACCTGGATGCCGGTATCCTGGCTGAACTGGCGGACGTAGGCCCCCAGCATGGCATACAGGGTCTGCTGCGGGTCCTGCGTTTGGGCGCGCAGGCCGAGGATGAAGTTGCGGATGTCGCCGTGGGCCTCCTGGGCCATTTGGGCCACACGATCCAGGCTGTGCTGGGCGGCCTCGTGCTGCCCCTGTTTGAACAGGGCCTGGGCGGCCTGGGTTTGGACGTTGATGTATCCCATGATCTGGCCCAGCCCGTCGTGCAGTTCGCGGCTCAGGCGTTCGCGCTCTTCGATGCCCGCCAGGGAACGCTGCTGCTCCAGAAGCCGCGCCTGCACCTGTTCGCGGGATTCCATTTCGGCGCGCAGCCGCTGGTTGGCGGCCACCAGTTCCGAGGTGCGCTCTGAGACTCGCTGCTCCAGGCCGCTGACCAGGCTGTTGAGTGTGGCGGCCATCTTGTTGAAGGAGGCGGTCAGGTAGCCAATATCATCCTGGCTTTTGACGGGACTTTCGACTTCCAGGGCGCCGGCCTCCATGCGGCGCACCCCCTCCAACAGGGCATTCAGTGGGCGGGTGATGAGCGTGTTCAGCAGGGTCGGGAGAAGCGCCATCAGCAGCAGGCTGATGCCCAGCACCAGCGCGGCCAGGGGACGTCCCAGGCTGTCCAGGTACTGACGGTAATCCAGGTAAAAATTTTGCCCCACGCCCATTCCGCCGCTATGCAGGGCCTGCGCCAGGTTGGGAACGCTTTGGTCATCGAACGATTCTCCCTGGCCGGGCAGGAGGCCCCGCAGCCAGGGGACAGAGGAGGGGCTGGCGTCCGGGCGAAACAGGATCGGCTCGGGCAGGCCGTTATAGGTGAACTCGATGACCCCGTCTGCATGGAGGACAGCCTGGAAGGTGTAGGTCGCGCCGGTCGCCAGGGATTGCGGGTGCAGGTTGTTCCAGGTGACGACCAGCCGCCCGGGGTCGCGGCGGACAAAGACCCCGCCCGTCCCATCTTTATCGTTCAGGTCGACCAGAAGCGGGACGACAGACGGCAGGCGATTGCAGCAAATCTGCAAGTTGGGGTGGTACAGGCCCTGACCCAGGGTAATCATCCCCGAGGCGGTGACGTAGACCTCCGGGTAGTTCTTTCCATAGAAAGGAAAATCGAAATCGACCTTGGTGCCGCGAATACTCTTCACTGCATCGTATTCGACCTGTACCCGCTCTCCCAACTCCTCCTCGAAATGGAATTCGACCGGGGCCACATCGTACCCGCCCGAGACGTTGGGGGTAAAACGCAGGGTCTGGCGATCCTGGATGACGGGGCGGTACGACCACGTATAGGCGGGCGAGACCACCCATCCCACCCCTCCCATGACAGCCAGGAACAAAGTTAACGTCACCGCCGATAGTTTGGTGAGGAGCGTGGCTCCACCGGGCACGAACTGCACGTAACGCGAAACAAACAACCACATCACAACCAGGATGCCGCTCGAAAGGGAGATGTTCAGGAACATGGTCGAAACGACAGATTGGGCGCGCAAGATGTTGACCAGCCCCAGGAGGAAAAGAATGCTGTAGATGAAGGCAAATTCGCGCGTCGCGCGCGCCTCTTGAGACTGGGGGGTCAAAAGTTTGCGCCACCAGCGAACAGGGCGCGGGTCGGCGGCCACGCATTGCCGCAAAAAAGCCCAGGGAACCCACAACAGGTAGAGCACCAACACATAATCCGCTTCGTTCGGACGATAACTGTTGTTCCCCCCTCCCAACAAGTCGACATATCGCTTGGCCGCGAATTGAATCTCATACAGGGCATAGCCCAGGCTGGCGGCCAAAGCCAGGCGGGGTTCCCAGTTGAGAAAGCGTCTCGGAAAATGGTAGGCAAATTGCAGCAGGAAAACCAGGAGGAGGCTCAGGGCTGTGTTTTCCAGGAAGACCGCATGCAAACGGGTGGAAGGCAGAAGGGCCGCATCCAGGAACAGCAGGGCCACGAAAACGGACACACAGGCAAAAAAACCGCTCAACAACCTCGTTTGAACCGTCCACAGCCTGCGTTTTTGGAACAGGCCGGCCAGATACAAGGTAATGGCAAGGGAAAGGATGACCTGGGTCAGGTAGGCGATGGCGGCGGGGGTGAAATAGAAGTGAGGCATGGCTGCGGTTCAAAACATGGCAAAAAAAGAAAAACTACGGCCCGGGCGTCGAAACCTGCCCGCAAGGATCGATTGCCTGCCGCGCAACCGTCAACGCGCCTTCACGAAAAAACAGCAATCGGCATTGTCACACCGCACCCGGTTGAAACGGCGATTTTTGGAGGAGCAGAAGCGCCATTTTCAGCCACGGGTATCCTATTGTACCGCCTATTGGGAGGATGGGCCTTTCGAACCCGGGAGCCTTTTTGCCATGACAAATGTGCGAGGGAAAAGTCTGCTAAAAAGAATGCAAATCGCGCCTGTCGCGGGTATAATTTTTACCGTACAGCCTCCCTTTGGCTGGGACTCAGAACACCCGCGTTGGGAAATTCGATGCCCTTCATCCACCTCCTCACACATGTCCCCTGCTTCGAGAAACGCAGAGAATTTCCGCCGGCCGGCGGTGAAATTCCCCGGTTTACCGAGTGCGCACCCCCAATAACCTGGGGGGATTTCCTTCTTTACCCGTCTACAATCCAGGCAGGTTGATCGAGTATGCAAAAAGAGTGGAACGTTGTCATTGTCGAAGACGACCCGTATGCGCGGGACTTCATGTCGATGCTGCTGCGGCGCGACTGGCGCACCCGCGTGGTGGGCGAATTCAGCAGCCTGTCCGGGATGGAACTGAAACAGGCCCTGCGCTCCCCGTCGGCCCCCGTCGACATCCTGCTGCTGGATACGGAAGTGGCCAATGACGAGAACTGGCCCACCAAGGTCGTCCAGATGACGCGCATGTTGCCGCGCCCGCCCCTGATCGTATTCACCTGCACCTCCCCCGAGCCGCACATCCTGGAGCGCATCCTGGCGGCCAAAGGCGGCGGGTACATTGCCAAGAACGAGATCATGTATGCCCTGGCGGCCGCCATCGCCGCCGCCGCCAAAGGCCACTTCGTCATCACGCCGGGTGTGTTGATCGTGGCCGGCCGCCTGGAATTGCCCGAACGAACCCTGGTCATGGATGGCACCCTGCCGGTGACTCACTTTACCGCGCGCGAAAAAGACCTGACCCGCCTGGCGATTCTATTCAACCTGGCCCAGCGCGACATTGCCGATGACCTGATCATCAGCCCCGATTTTGTCGCCGAAGTCATGAGTCAAGTCTATGAAAAGCTCGGCGTGCGCGGCATCCTGGATGGCGAAAAGGAATTGGAAAGTTTCTTCCAGGACGAGAAACTGTTGGAGCGCTGCCGGTCGATCCTGGAAAAACATACCGCCCACGGCAACCGCGCCGGGCGAAAAGCGCCCGGGATGTCCACCCTGGCCTTCCACCTGCTGACCGTTCCAGAAGCCACGGAATTCAATTAGCTCGATCACTGATTGGGCAAGGAGCGCGCATGAATGAATCATTTTGGACATTTTTGATCGCCTGGTACAACCTGCCGTTTACGCTGATGCTGGGGCTGGGGCTGCTCCTGGCCGGCTTGCAGGTGTTGGGCCTCAGCAACGACGGCGACGCGGACGCCGATGCGGATGTCGACGTCGATGCCGATGTGGATGTCGACGCGGACGTGGACGTTGACGTTGATGCGGATGCAGATGTCGACGCCGATGTCGATGCGGATGCCGATGCCGACGCGGATGCCGACGCAAGCGCCGACCAGGACATCAACCACGGCGCGCTCTCCGGGTTCTCCTGGCTGGCCTTCATCGGCATCGGCAAGGCGCCCTTGATGGTGGTGCTCCTGGTCGTGCTGATGACCACCGGCCTGCTGGGCTGGATCCTGAACGGGCTGGCCGTGGGAATTCTGGGGTTCTTCCCCGGGTTGCTGCTGCTGGCAACCTTCGCCGTCAGCGTGGGAGCGGGCAGCCTGGTCACCTCGCGCGTGGCCCGTCTCATCGGGCGCGCCCTGCCGCCGGTCAGCACCACCGCCACCCGCGCCCAGGGCCTGGTCGGACGGCCGGGGACCGTCATCAGCCCCTTCGTCGACGAGCGCTACGGCATGGTTCACCTGCGCGATGACGGCGAAACCCTGATCAGCGTGTTCGCCACCACCGAAGACGAACAGCCCATCCCGCGGGGCGAAGAAGTCATTCTCTTATCGTACGACGCCGCGCAACGGCGCTATCTTGTCACTCGCCGGTAGGAACGCTGGCATCGCTCAGCGCCCGGTCTGGTAAACATTTCAGGAGGTTTCCATGGAAACATTCGCGATCTACCTTGTCTGTGGGCTTGGCACACTCGTTCTGGTCGGGGGGGTGCTCTTCCTCTCGGTCATGAAGGCCTACGTCAAGACCCCCGCCAACCGCGCCTTCGTCCGCACAGGCGGATTGGGGAGCAAACCCAACACACCGCCCAAAGTGGTCATGAACGGCGGCGCCTGGGTCTTCAAAAGCATTCACGAAACGATCTGGGTCGACCTGGGCACCATGGCCATCGAGATCGAGCGCACCGAAAACAATGCCCTGCTCACCAAAGACCCGCAGTACGCCGACATCAAGGCCATCTTCTACATCAAGGTCAACCCGACCGTGGATGGCATCATCGACGCAGCCCGCACCATCGGCGGCAAACAGGTCGACTCGAACGCGGTCAAGCAACTGGTCGACGCCAAACTGGACGGCGCCCTGCGCGACGTGGCCGCTTCGTTCACGCTGATGAGCCTGCACCAGGAACGCGAGAAGTTCATCCAGGAAGTGCAGAACCGCCTGAAGACCGACCTGGAAGAGAACGGCCTGGTGCTGGAAGCCGTCTCCATCCTGACCCTGCGCGCCGCCCGGCAAGGCTCCTTCGGCACCGATGACGTCTTCGGCGCCCAGGTGGCCCGCGCCAACGCCCAGGTCATCTCGCAGGCCCTGCGCGAACGCAACGACATCGAGCGCAAGGCCGAGGTCGAGATCAAGCAGCGCGACACCGAGGCCGCCACCTCGCGCCTCGAACTCGAACGCCAACTGGCGCTGGTAACAGCCACCCAGGAGCGCGAAGTCCGCACCATCCAGGCCACCGAAAAAGCGCTGGCCGAACGCAGCGAATACGAAGAAAACCAGAAATCCGAAATGGCGCGCGTCTCGAAGGAAAGAGCCGTGGCCCTGGCCGAGATCGAACGCGACCAGCAGCTCGCCATCCAAAACGAACGCAAGCAACAGGAAGTCATGGCCACCGAAGTGGCGCGCCGCCAGGCCATCGAATTGGCCGAACAGCAGCGCCAGATCGCCGTGACCAATGAGCAGAAGAAGCGCGAAGCCGCCGACAAGGAGCGCCTGGTGGTTTCCGCCCAACGCGAAGAGGCCGCCCAGGCGGTGACCACCGTCCAGGCCACCGAGGCCGCCAACCGCGAAGCAAAGATCAAAGTGATCGAAGCGGAGCGCGAGGCGCAGAAGGCCATGATCGAGCAGAAGAACAAGATCGAATTGGACGCCCTGCGCAAACAGCGCGAAGCCGAAGCCCAGGCCAAGGCCCTGAAAGAGACCGCCGCGGCGGAAGCCGAAGCCTCGCTGAAACAGGCTGAAACCGTCCGCGTGCAGGCCCAGGCCGAAGTGGAAGCCGCCAAACTGCGCGCCGAAGCCGCCAAAGCTGCCGCATCTGCGACAGGCCTGGCCGAAGCCGACATCCTGAAAGCCAAAGCCGATGCCGCCATGCGCGAAGCGGAAGCCGTGCGCGCCAAGGGCCTGGCCGAAGCCGAAGCCGAAAAGGCCAAAGCCGAAGCCCTGGCCGCCTACGACGGCGTGGCCCAGCGCGTGGAACTGCTCAAGCTGCAGCTGGATGCCCAGGTGCGCATCGAAATTGCCAAATCCCAGGCGCTGGGTTCGGCCCTGGCCTCGATGAACATCAAGATGATCGGCGACCCGAACGCGGCTGCCGCCCTGCTGCGCCTGGTCACCGCCGCCGATGGCATCGGCGAGGTGCTCAAGGCCACGCCCGAGCCGGTCAAGGAAGTCGGCAAGCAATTGGTCGAGAAGGTGACCGGCAAACCGCTGACATCGCTCACGGAAGAGGCCAACGAGCAGCCCACCCCCAATCCCAACGCGGAACTGGCCCGGTTGATGCCCGAGATCATCGAGATGATCGAAAAGAAGATGGACCTGGAAGCCATCAAGAGCCAGAGTGTGCGCGAAGTCCTGGCGGCTCTGACTGAGAAGGCCAGCCGGAAAGAGAAAGCGACCATCGAAAAGGCCCAGCAGACCCTGGCAGTCCTGCCGGTGCTCAACGACCTGCCCTTCGAAGAACTGTACCTGCGCGTGACCGTCAAATAGTCACCCAGTCCGGGAAACCTGATGAAACTGTCCGAACGCATCCGCCTGCTGCTCAAAGCCGCCGCCAATGACCTGTTCGGCGAAGAGGCCGCGGAGGTCCGCCAGGCGCTCAACGGCGAGACCACCGCCGAACGCCTGGGCGGGCTGCTGGACGAGGCCCAGCGCCAACTGGACGTGCTGCGCCTGGAACTGGGCAACGCCGTCAGCCACCACAAGCGGATCGAGCAGGCCTGGCAGGAAGCCGTGGCGCAGGTCAAGGCCCTGGATGCGGCGGCCGACGCGGCCATCCAGGAGGGGCAGGACGAACGCGCGCGCGAACACCTGGCACAGCTTCAATCCGCGCAGAAACACGCGCAGGAATTGGGAGAACTGGCGCAGGCCGGTGAACATCGCAGCCGCGACCTGCGCGCCGCGGTCAACCAGCAGCAGGAACAGTTGGACACCCTGCGGCGGCGCGCCCTGACCCTGACCGACCGCGAGCGCAGCGTGACCGCCCTGGCCGAACTGCTCGGCGACCAGCAAAGCCTGGCCCGCCAGACAGAGAAAATGCGCACCGAACTGGCCGCCTGGGAAGAACAAATCGCCCGCCGCGAAGACCGCGTTTCGGCCCGGCGGGAATGGAGCAAGTAACATGGCGCTGACACCTGACCAAGAAAAAGCGCTCGACCAACTGACGGCCCACATGCGCCAGACGCAGCCCGGGCCGGCGCCCGAGCCGGACATGCTGCAAACCTGGCTGGGCATTTCCCAGGCCGATTTGAGCGGGAAGATCCTTTCCCTGCTCGGACAGAAGGATGAATACGAGCAACGCTTCCGCGCCTGGGTCAGCGCCAATCCGCTGGAGGCCAACGTGGAGTTCCTGGGGCTGGCTTCCTGGGCCTTCTACCAGGCCGAAAAAGGCGTCAATCCAAAAATTCAGACCTACGTCGACTCGTTCTATTACATTTCGACCTGCGCTTCGGTCGGCTTTGCCGATATGTTCGCCGTCACCCAGGCCGGCCGCACCATCGCCGCCATCGTCATGATGATCGGGCCCTCGCTCACCAGCCGGGCATTGAACGACCCCAATCGCGTTGACCTGCCATGAAAGGAGAAAAAAATGGCTACCCTGCTCGATAAAGTTTCCACCCTGATCTCGGCCAACCTGCACGCCCTGGTTGACCAGGCCCTCAAGGCCAACAGTCTTGCCGTGATCGACCAGTACATCCGCCAGGCGGAAGACAACCTCGAAAGCCTGGCCGATGCGGCCGCCACGGTCGGCGCGGAAATCAAGTCCATCCGCCGCAAGCTCGAAGAACACGAGAAGAAATCCAGGGAGCTGGATCGCGCCGTCGATGCCTTCCTGGCAGAAAGCAACGAGACCGCGGCAGCCTCCACCCAAAGCCAGCTCAACAGCACCCTGCAGCTGGTCGAAACCTACAAGCAGCAGATCGTCACCCAGGAGGCGGAGTACCAAAAACTTCTGGATGCGCGCGTCAAGCTGGATGCCCGCCTGGCGACCATGAAACAGCAGCGCACCGAACTCCAATCGCTGCTGGAACTGGCCCGCAGCAAGGAGGTCGTGGTCAAAACCATCAAGAGCCTGGACGACCTGACCGGCTCTGGTGATACCGACATCAGCCGCATCGCCCAGAGCATCTACGCCCGACTCGACAAGGCCACCGCCTCCACCGAGATCCGCGCCGCCAGCCTCGACGAACAGATCGACCAGGTGCTGGGCCGCGACATGATCAACCAGCAATTGGCCGAACGCAAGAAAAGACTGGCCGAAAAGAACGCCTAGCGCCCGCAGCATCACACCCCCGGCGGTCGCCGGGGGTGTGTGTTTACCGCAGGGTGGAACGCGCCAAATGACCACCGCTCCCCCCGTCGCCGCTACTCGAACCTGTAGCGCAGCACCAGGGTCGGGCGGTCGGTCTCCCCGGTCGACAGCTTGAAATACGAGCGCGGCACATCCTTGCGGGCCTGTCCCTCCAGCCGCAGGCGGAAGTGGGTCAACCCCGCGACCTGGACGGCCTGCAGCGTCTGCGCGTCGAACTCGACCAGGTACCAGCCGCCGCCCAGGGCCTTGCCCAACACGCCCGCGCCCATTTCACAATCATAGGCTGGGACGCGCCCGGGCCGCGTCCTGCACAAGTCCACGGCCAGGCGTTGGCCATTCTTGAGCGGGTCGAAGCCCACCACCCGTTCCACCCTGAACTTGAGTTTGACCACAGTCAGCCGCGCATCGTCGGGCAGGGCCGAGGTGTCGAACGAAATCATGGGTTGATACAGCCTCCCGTCGCGGTCCCGGCCCAGCCGGGAGTCGGCGGCCTGCGCGTGAAATGAACGCACACCCATCAGACTCCAGGCGGCCAGCTTGGGCGCGCGGTCGGCGTGGAACAGGCCCCAGTGCGGCTCGACCGAATTGTAGTCCTTCGAGGGTTGGTCGAACCCTTCGAAGTACGCGAACGTCACGTCCGTTTTGGCCAGCTCGCGATAATACAAATCCTGGGCCGCCTCTGAAAGCCCGTAGGCCCCGTCACTGGGCAGGCCAACTTCTTTAAAGAAGATGAAGCGGTTTGTGCGCTTTTGCAGGGCCGCGTACTGCTCCATCTCCCACTGCACAGCCTCGCGCGGATATTTCGTCCAGTGCCAATAGGGATGCGCGATGGCAAAGACCCAGTCGCCCGCCTTCAACAATTCGGGGCGGCGGTAATAGGTGTCGATGTCCTCCGAGGTGGCCACAGGCTTGCCCGTCGCCGCCCGCAGCGAGGAGATGGCCGCGCACAGGTCGGCCAGCGTGTAGCGGTCGCGCCGCCCGGACAGGCCCTCGTTGCCGATGTTGTACCCAAGCACGATGGGCGACTCGGCGGCCTTCACGGCGTTGTTGAACTCGGCCTTGCTGGTCGGACTCCACAGGCCCAAGATCACACCCTCGTAGCCAAGTTCCTGCGCGATGGTGAGGAAGGATTTGCCCATGACGCCCGACGCGCCATAGGTAATCAGCCCGTTGAAGCCTGCCTGCTTCAAGGCCGCCAGTTCGGCATACAGGGCCTCCTCGCTGGGCTGCTCGGCCCCCTGGCGGCTGGGCGACGAATAGGCCACCCAGCGGATGCGGCTGACCTTCCCGATCCAGGCCTGATCCACGGGCTGGCCGCAGCCAGGCGGAACCTGGTCGACCGGCAGGGTGGGGACATTCCACGGCGAGGCGGAGGGCAGCAGGGCCAGCCCCAACAGGGTCAGTCCCAGCCCGAGGGAGGAAAGGAATTTGAGAAATGAACGTTTCAACCCGGCCTCCGGATGCTCGAAGAGTAACTGCACGTTCCCAGAATATATCAGGCCGATGGGCTTTGCAAGCCAGGATGAGAAAACTCTTAAGATTCGGCAATTGACTCCCGACCGCGCTTTCTATATACTGCCTCCACTCCGATGGGGAGTAGCCGCCCGCTTGCGGGATGAGCAGCCGTCAATACGGAATCCGTTCCCGGCTGATCGATCAAGGGCCAGACCATCGCCAAAAATGTGGCGGTGGTTTTTTATTTGCCACTGGAGTATCATCAGATGGACAGGAAAATAAAACATGAACTGGCATACCCAAACAATCACAACTTCATTGGATGAACTGGGGTCGGACCAGGCCGCAGGCCTGACCCAGGCCGAGGCCGCCGCGCGCCTGGAGAAATACGGCCGTAACGAACTGGTCGAAAGCGGCGGGCGCACCCCGCTGAAAATCTTCTGGGAGCAGATCACCGCCACAATGGTGCTGATCCTGATCGCCGCCGCCGTGGTGGCGGGTTTGCTGGGCGACACCAAGAACACCATCGCCATTGCGGCCATCGTGCTGCTCTACGCCCTGCTGGGATTTTTCCAGGAGTACCGCGCCGAACAGGCCATTGCCGCGCTGAAGAAGTTATCCGTGCCCGAAGTGCGCGTGATCCGCGACGGGAAGCTGCTCCCGTTATCGGCGCGCGAACTGGTGCCCGGCGACATCCTGCAGCTCGAAGCGGGCAACGTCCTGCCCGCCGACCTGCGCCTGCTCGAAGCGGTCAACCTGCGCATCCAGGAAGCCGCGCTGACGGGTGAGTCCGAACCGGTCGAAAAGCAGAGCGCCAGGCTCTCGGGCCAGGATCTTCCGCTGGGCGACCGCCGCAATATGGGCTACATGGGCACCATCGTCACCCAGGGACGCGGGCTGGCGCTGGTGGTCGCCACGGGCATGCAGACCGAACTCGGCAGGATCGCAAACCTGATCCAGCAAAACAGCGCCGAGCATACGCCGCTGCAAAAACGCCTGGATGCGCTCGGCAAAAACCTGGCCCTGGTCGGCGTGGTCATCGCGGTCCTGATCGCGGCGCTGGGATTGTGGCGCGGCGACGACCTGCGTCACATGCTGCTGACGGCGGTCAGCGTGGCGGTGGCCATCGTGCCCGAAGGGCTGCCCGCCGTGGTGACCATCACCCTGGCGCTGGGCGCGCAGCGCATGTTGAAACAGAACGCTCTCATCCGCAAACTGCCCGCCGTGGAGACGCTCGGCTCGGTAACCGTCATCTGCTCGGACAAGACCGGCACGCTGACCGAGAACCGCATGACCGTGGTGGTGCTGGATGTGGCCGATCACGCCTTGGATTTGACCGAAGAGATGGACCGCAGCGGTTCGTTTACCGCCACGAAGAGTCTGGGCGCGCCCGCCCAGTCGGCGCTCTCGCTGACCGCCATCGGCGGCGCGCTGTGCAACGACGCCCGCCTGGTGGATGAGGGCGACGAGCGCTTCCACACCCTGGGCGACCCGACCGAGGGCGCACTGGTGGCTGCCGCCGCCCGCATGGGCTACTGGAAATCCACACTGGATTCATCCTTCCCGCGCGCGGCGGAACTGCCCTTCGATTCGGATCGCAAACGCATGACCACCGTCCACCATCTCGGGCAGTATGACCCGACCATGCTGGCGGGGCTGGAGATCGGCAGCCACCGCTACATCGCCTTCACCAAGGGCAGCGTGGACAGCCTGCTGGGCCTTTCGAGCCAGGTCTGGGCGGAGGGAAAATCCGTTTCAATGGACGCAGGCTGGAGATCCAGGATCGAGGCGGCCAACGAGCGGCTGGCCCGCAAAGGGATGCGTGTCCTGGGCGTAACCTTCCGTCTGCTGGATGAAATCCCCGAAATCCTCCAGACCGACCTGGAGCAGAACCTGACCTTCGTCGGCCTGTTTGGTATGATCGACCCGCCGCGCAGTGAAGTGCGCGACGCGGTGGCCGTGACCAAATCGGCGGGCATCCGCACGGTGATGATCACGGGCGACCATCCGCTGACCGCCGCTGAGATTGCGCGGCAGTTGGGGATTGGCGAGGTGGAGTCGGACGTCTCCAGACGTTCGGGGCAAGCCCAGCGTCAGGAGACGTTGGAGTCCGGGTCTGTACTGACGGGCGTCGAAATCGAAGCGCTGTCCTTCGAGGAGTTGAAGTCCGTGGTCGAGGAGGTGCAGGTCTTTGCGCGCGTCTCGCCCGAGCACAAGTTGAAGATCGTGCAGGCCTTGCAGGAACGCGGACACATTGTCTCGATGACGGGTGACGGCGTGAACGACGCGCCCGCCCTCAAGCGCGCCGACATCGGCGTGGCGATGGGCATCACCGGCACGGACGTCTCGAAGGAGGCCGCCGACATGGTGCTGCTGGACGACAACTTCGCCACCATCGTCAGCGCGGTCAAGGAGGGGCGCGTCATCTACGATAACATCCGCAAGTTCGTGCGCTTCAGCGTGGCGGGCAATATCGGCAAGGTGCTGGTGATGCTGCTGGCCCCCTTCCTCGGCAAGCCGATTCCGCTGCTGCCGCTGCAACTCTTGTGGCTCAACCTGCTGACCGATGGTCTGCTGGGCCTGGGCATGGGCGTGGAGAACGCCGAAAGCGACACGATGAAGCGTCTGCCCTACTCGCCAAAGGAAGGCGTGTTCTCGCGCGGCGCGGGCGCGCAGGTGATCTGGGTCGGCGCGTTGATTGGCGCACTGGCGCTGGGACTTGGCTCCTGGTATTACTTCCGCGGCCTG
Organism: Chloroflexota bacterium; assembly: GCA_049324895.1. GTDB lineage: Bacteria > Chloroflexota > Anaerolineae > Anaerolineales > Villigracilaceae > JACPVF01. The sequence continues at coordinate 44,219 of JBMOMS010000176.1, read as the reverse complement.
GAGCAGTGGCAGACGATGGTATTCAGCTTCCTGGCCTTCGCGCAGGTCTTCCAGGCGCTGGCCTCGCGCTCCTCGAAGGACTCCTTCCTCAAGCTGCGGCTGATGAGCAATCCGTTGCTGGCGGGCATGTCGGCGCTGGTGATCCTCCTGCAACTGGCCGTGTTGTACGTGCCCTTCCTGGCCGGCTTCTTCGGCGTTGTGCCGCTCAGCCTGTGCGACCTGTCGATTGCGATCGCGGCGGGGGCGCTGGTGCTGGCGGCGATGGAAGTGGAGAAGAAGTTGAAGAAGTAAGAGGAAAGAGGCCTGCCTGTAAAAGGCGGGCCTCTCGTTTTTAAGCTTGCGATGTGGCGCCAATCATTTGACGCCAGGTATGCCCCCCTTGTGGCCGCCCCCACTGCCGTTGACAAAACGCAACTTCCATTTCTCTACCGTACATCAAGCAGGCTGTCGGAGAACCCAACCAATGCCGCTTTTTGACCGCGAAGCGCGCTAAGATCGCAAAGAAAACCTTTTAAACTTCGCGTTCTTGGTGTCCTTCGCGATTCAAATTAGCGTTTTGCGCCTTGAAACATCTCTTTCCGACAAACTGCTAGCCCGCATTTTGTGTCTGAGTTTTACCCGTATTTGTACGGTAGAGAAACTTCCATAAGATTGGCTGAACAGTTACTTTTTTTCTACACAGCGTTAATGAAATTCTTGCAAGGCTGGGGTATCCTTTAGCCATTGAACTTATGAAAAGGAGACAACCCTATGGGAAAAATCATCGGCATCGACCTCGGCACCACCAACTCCGTCGTATCCGTCATGGAAGGCGGGCAGCCTGTCGTCATTTCGACTGCGGAGGGAGGCAGACTGTGCCCCTCGGTGGTGGCCTTCAATAAAAACGGCGAGCGCCTCGTCGGTCAGACCGCCAAGCGCCAGGCCGTCGTCAACTCGGAAAATACCGTTTATTCCATCAAACGCTTCATCGGCCGCCGCTACGAGGAGACCGAACAGGAACGCAAGATGGTTCCGTTCGAAGTCGTGCGCGGCAATGCAGACGACGTAAAGGTGAAAGTGCCCGTCACGGGACGCGAATACAGCCCGCAGGAAATTTCCGCGATGGTGCTGGCCAAACTCAAGGCAGACGCCGAGGCCTACCTCGGCCAAACCGTGACCCAGGCCGTCATCACCGTGCCGGCCTACTTCAACGACAGCCAGCGCCAGGCTACCAAGGACGCCGGCAAGATCGCGGGCCTGGAAGTCATGCGCATCATCAACGAGCCGACCGCGTCCGCGCTGGCCTACGGCCTCGACAAGAAAAAGAATGAAACCATCCTGGTCTTCGACCTGGGCGGCGGCACCTTCGATGTGTCGGTGCTGGAAGTGGGCGAAGGCGTGATCGAGGTTAAATCGACCAACGGCGACACCCACCTGGGCGGCGACGACTGGGATCAGAAGGTCGTCAACTGGGCCGCGGACGAGTTCCGCAAGGAACAGGGCATCGACCTGCGCAACGACCGCCCCGCGCTGCAGCGTCTGCGCGAGGCCGCCGAGAAGGCCAAGATCGAACTCTCCACGATGATGGAGACCGAGATCAACCTGCCCTACATCACCGCCGACGCCTCGGGCCCCAAGCACCTGCAGCTCAAGCTGACCCGCTCGAAGTTCGAGCAGATGACCGAAGACCTGCTGGAGCGCTGCCGCAAACCGTTCGAGTCGGCGCTCAAGGACGCGGGCATGACCGCCAGCAACCTGAACGAAGTCGTGCTGGTCGGCGGCTCATCCCGCATGCCGATGGTGCAGGACCTGGTCCGCCGGCTGACGAGCGGCAAGGAACCCAACAAGGGCGTGAACCCCGACGAAGTCGTCTCGATTGGCGCGGCCATCCAGGGCGGCGTCCTGGGCGGCGAGGTCAAGGACATCCTGCTGCTCGACGTGACCCCGCTCTCGCTGGGCGTCGAGACCCTCGGCAACGTCATGACCGTGATGATCGAACGCAACACGACCATCCCCGTCAAGAAGACCGAGACCTACTCGACCGCCGCAGACAACCAGACCGCCGTGGACATCCACATCCTGCAGGGCGAACGCCCGATGGCCGGTGACAACATGTCGCTGGGCCGCTTCCGCCTGGACGGCATCCCGCCGGCCCCGCGCGGCATGCCGCAGGTCGAAGTGACCTTCGACATCGACGCCAACGGCATCCTGCACGTGACCGCCAGGGACAAGGCCAGCGGCAAGGAACAGAAAGTGACCGTCACCGCCTCGACCAACATGAACAAGGAAGAGGTCGAGCGCAAGGTGCAGGAGGCCCGCCAGCACGAGGCCGAGGACAAAAAACGCCGTCAGGTGATCGACGCGCGCAACACCGCCGACAACATGGTCTACCAGACCGAGAAGGCCCTGCGCGACCTGGGCGACAAGGTGCCCTCTGCCGAACGCGGTGCGATCGAGGCCAAGATCAACGATCTCAAGTCTGCCGCCCAAAGCGACGACCTGACCCGCATCCAGAAGGCCACCCAGGAAGTGGAACAGGCCTTCCACGCGCTGAGCCAGCAGCTCTACGCCCAGGGCCAGCCCCAGGGGCAGGGTCCCAGCGGCCCCGCTGCAAGCGGCCCGCAAGGCGATGTGATCGACGGCGAAGTGAAAGAGTAAAACCACGTAAAATAAGAAGCGGACGGCCTCTCAAGGGTCGTCCGCTTCTTGATTCCCTGGCGCAGCCGGGATGTCCTTCAAAATAGGTACGGGTTTCACGTACCCAGCCGATCCAAATCAAAGCCGCGTCGAAGTAAACAAGCTCACACCAAAACGCGGCAGGACGCGAATACACAACATGGACAGGGGTGTTTCACGTATTCGTGTTTTTTCAGCGTCCGGCGTCTGGCGTTGAGCTGTCTGGTTTCAGATTTGGAATTGCCGCATAAACCAACTTTTTGTTGACGATTCCCCTGCGACTATGGTATCATTCGCCCGCTAAAAACCAGCCTCGGGCTGGTCGTCCGTTTTGATACGAGGAGAAACTTATCAGCGCCAACGATTTTCGAGTTAATGAGGGCATTCGCGTCCCCGAAGTCCGCCTGATTGGGCCAGATGGCGGGAATGTCGGTGTTGTCCCCATCCGCCAGGCATTGCAGATCGCGCGCGACGCCGAGATGGACCTGGTGGAGGTTTCACCCAACGCCGCGCCGCCCGTTTGCCGTGTCATGGATTTCGGCAAGTTCATCTATGAACGCGCAAAAAAGGACCGGGAGGCCCGCAAATCGCAGACAAAGATTGAAGTCAAGGAAATCCGCCTGCGACCCAAGACCAATGAGGCCCATCGCGGCTTCAAGGTGGACGATGCCCGCCGCTGGCTGCTCCAGGGCCACAAGGTGCGCGTCACCGTCAAGTTCCGCGGGCGCGAAATGGACTACCCCGAGATCGCACTGGAAGATCTCAGGGAAATCGCCCTTGCGCTTTCCGATGTGGCCGTGATCGAGGTCCCGCCCCAAATGGAAGGCCGCACCATGCTCGTGGTGCTGACACCCGGCAAGAGCAGCCCCAAGAAGAAGGAAAAGGGCGAGGCCGAAGCCTAGCACGGCGCACGAAGCAAGTTCCCATGTTGATCGCCCGCGGGAGGCAGGATCGATCCCGCGGTTCATTTTGTCAGAAAGGAGCAATACAGCCATGCCTCGCAAAGCAAAAGCTGGCGGCAAGATCAAGTTGAAGACCCACAAGGCCACCTCCAAGCGTTTCCGCCTGACGGGCGCTGGAAAACTCATGCGCACCAAAGGCGGCAAAAGCCACTTGCGCCGTCATACGTCCAAGCGCACCAAGACGCAGTTGAGCGAAATGCAGACCGTCAAGGGTCGCAGCATCGTCAAGCGCGTCAAACGCCTGGCCCCCAACATGGAAAAGTAGGGTCGAGTCTTCCCGACCCTACGAGACCGGTCATCGCATCCACAAGATTTGCGGCTTACGGGTGTACACAACTGGCGCAACCCGCCGACGCCCGCAGGACCGCAGGAGGTTAAGAAATGGCACGTGTTAAGGGAGGCCCGCAAGGGCACCTTCGTCACAAGAAAGTTCTGAAGATCACCAAGGGCCAGCGCGGCGCGAAACATTTCCTGTTCAAGCGCGCCAACGAGGCCATGCTCAAGAGCCTGTGGTACGCCACCCGCGACCGCCGCGTTCGCAAGCGCGACCTGCGCAAGTTGTGGATCGCCCGCATCAACGCCGCGGCCCGCCTGAACGGCACCACCTACAGCCGCCTGGTGGCCGCGCTCAAGAAGGCGAACATCATCCTCAATCGCAAGATGCTGGCTGACATCGCCGTGCGCGACCCCAACGCCTTCGCCAAGATCGTGGCGCAGGCCAAGTAACAAACAATAGTAGAGCGGGATAATATCTCGCTCTACGTTTTTAACGGGGTAAAATATTTGCATGAACACCCTCCTGATCGAACGCACCCTTTCCACAAGCCAGACCCTGCAGATCGTCCAGGGTGACCTGACCACCGAAACCGTGGACGCCATTGTCAACGCGGCCAACGAACACCTCGCGCATGGCGGAGGCGTAGCCTGGGCCATCGCGCGCAAAGGCGGGGAAGTGATCCAGCAGGAAAGCGACGACTGGGTCCGCGAGCATGGGCTGGTCAGCCACACCCACCCCGCCTGGACCTCGGGCGGACTCCTGCCTGCGAGATACGTCATCCACGCGGTCGGCCCGGTGTGGGGCGACGGCGACGAGGACGCCAAACTGGCGGCGGCGGTGCGCGGCTCCCTGCGCGTGGCGGACGAGTTGAAGCTCCAGTCCATCGCCCTGCCCGCCATCTCGACCGGCATCTTCGGCTTTCCAAAAGGCCGCGCCGCAAACATCCTCTTCAGAACCATCGCGCATTACTTCAATGAGCATCCCGAGTCGGGTGTGAGCCTGGTGCGCATCGTGCTGTTCGACTCCGCCACCATCGACGCCTTCCTGGACGTGTGGAAGGAATGGGACGCTTGATCACCTCCGCCCAGAACACAAAGTTGAAACTGGCCCGCGCCCTGCTGGGACGTTCGAAGGAACGCCGCGAAGCGGGCGCGTTCGTGGCCGAGGGCGTGCGGCTGGTGGAAGAAGCATTAAATAGTAATTGGGGATTTCAATTCGTGCTGTATGACCAGACCTTAAGCGAGCGGGGAACGTTGAACGTTAAACGTTTAACGTCCCTGGGCGTCGAATGCGAAGAGGTCACGCCCGAGCTGATGAAATCCTTGAGCGATACCGAAACCTCACAGGGCATTTTGGCCGTCCTGCCAATGACCCAATTACCAATTCCCAATTACCCGAATTTCATCCTCATCCCCGACCAGATCCGCGACCCGGGCAACCTGGGCACCTTGATCCGCTCGGCGGCTGCGGCGGGCGTACAGGCGGTGCTGCTGCCGCCCGAAACGACGGATGCCTTCGCGCCAAAGGTCGTCCGCGCGGGGATGGGAGCGCATTTTCGCGTGCCGATCCATACGCTCACCTGGGAGGACATCGGGCAGGTCGGCAAGTCCGAAGGCTTGAACGTTTACCTGGCAGATATGGACGGTGTCTCCTGCTGGGAGACCGACCTGCGCGCACCATTGATGTTGATCGTGGGCAGCGAAGCCGAAGGCGCAAGTGAGTCCGCGCGCAGGCTGGCGATGCAGAAAATTTCCATTCCCATGTCGGGTCAGGTCGAGTCGTTGAATGCGGGCGTGGCAGGCTCGGTGTTGATGTTCGAGGTGTTAAGACAACGTTCAACACTCAACGTTAAACGTTAAACGTTCAACGTTGAACTTCCAACGAGGCAAAATGAAAATCCGTTCCATCACCTATTTTTGCAATCCGCAATTCCCGCTCGATGACGCAGCCCTGCGACAAGCGGGCGATTTCCTCATGCAGGCCAAAGCCGCCTTCCAGGCCGAAGGCTACGAAG
>JBMOMS010000176.1:36078-38211 GCA_049324895.1 Chloroflexota bacterium | reverse complement strand
AAAATGAAAATCCGTTCCATCACCTATTTTTGCAATCCGCAATTCCCGCTCGATGACGCAGCCCTGCGACAAGCGGGCGATTTCCTCATGCAGGCCAAAGCCGCCTTCCAGGCCGAAGGCTACGAAGTGCAGACCACGCGCATGGCGACGATTCCGTTTCCGCGCTTGCTGGGCGACAGTATTGACCAATTGCCGAAGTTTGCCGAGGGGTTGTCCAAACTGCTGCCTGAGTTCAACATTGCCTATGCTTCGCTTGGCCCCGCCCTGCCCGAATCCCCGCGCAGTTATCAGTTGATCCCCGAGGCCATCGCGGCTTCACAGAATATTTTCTTCGGCGGGGTGATGGCCGACGCGCGCGGCATCCACATGGACGCGCTGCGCTCCTGCGCCGGGGTCATCATCCGTTGTGCGCCGCTCGACCCGAACGGATTCGCCAACCTGAATTTCGCCGCGCTGGCCAATGTCCCGGCGGGCGCGCCCTTCTTCCCTGCCGCCTATCACGACGGCGACGAACCCATGTTCGCCGTGGCGGTCGAGTCGGCGGATTTGGCGGTGGACGCTTTCAGCGGAGAATCAACGTTAAACGTTGGACGTGCAGCGTTGATCCGCGAGAGCGAGCGGCATGGACAAGCCATCGCCAGAGTCGCCGCCACCCGCCTGTGGCACGTCCCCTTTGGCGGCATCGACTTCTCGCTGGCGCCCTTCCCCGACGACGCGCACTCCCTCGGCGGCGCCGTCGAGCGGATGGGCGTTCCGCGCATCGGCTTGCACGGGTCGCTGGCCGCCGCCGCATTCCTGACCGAGGCCGTCGACCGCGCGGATTTTGCGCACACCGGCTTCAGCGGATTCATGCAGCCCGTGCTCGAAGACTCGGTGCTGGCCAAACGCGCCGCCGATGGGACGCTGACGATCAAAGACGCGCTGCTGTATTCGGCGGTGTGCGGCACGGGGCTGGATACCGTTCCGCTGCCGGGCGATACGACCGCCGAGCAGATTGTCCCGCTGCTGCTCGACCTCTCCGCCCTGGCCCTGCGCCTCGACAAACCGCTGACCGCGCGCCTGATGCCCGTCCCTGGCAAAAAGGCGGGCGATGTGACCACATTCGATTTCGGGTTCTTCGCCAACAGCCGCGTGATGAGACTGGACGCGGAGCCGCTGTCCGCGCCGTTGACGAGCGACGCGCTCATCCCCTTGAGCGCACGCAAAAAATGAATCTGACCTTCACGCAACTGCTATGGGGCGTGCCGATCCTGCTGGCCATCCATAACCTGGAGGAGGCGCCCTTCATGGAGAAGTGGTCGCGGGAACTGCCGCTGCCGATCCGCCCGGTCGTGTCCACGCGTCAGTTCGCAGCGGCGGTGACGGTGTTGACCGTGGCCGGCTTTCTGCTCACGTATCTTGGGCTGACCGTGATCCCGCAGCCGACAGGGATTTGGCTCATCCTGGGGGTGCAGGTCATCATGGGAGTCAACGCCGTTGCGCCGCACCTGGCGGCGACTCTGCGCTTTCGAAAATATAGTCCCGGGGTGATCACGGGCCTGTTACTCAATATCCCCTTTTCGATCCATCTACTCCAGCGCGCCATTCAGGAGGGATTCCTGACCTGGCCGGTCTTTTGGATCCTGCTGGTCATCGCGCCGTTCGCCACGGCCGGACTCGCGCTGGGATCATTGCAGATTGGGAAGTGGATCGTGAAGTGATCACGCTGGAAACTTGCGCTTCGACTTCGCCGCTGGTGGTTGAGTAGCCGCACAGCGGCGTATCGAAACCCAGCGGCTCCGCTCAGCGCGAATACCCCTACGTGTCTCGCCAATACTCGCCCCCGCCGCCTTCACGCTTCATCAATCCATAACCGACCAGTTCGCGCCGCAGGGTGGCCGTGTCTTCGTGGTAGCCGCCCAGGATTTCATTGACCTGCTTCTCGCTGTAACGCTTGCCTACCTTGAAGGCCTTGGCCACATAGCGCAGCACAGCCTCCAGTTTTTTGCGCTGGGCAGGGATGGTCTTGAGGCTGCCGTCCCGGCGCGTGAAATCGGCGACAACCTTCTGGTCATAGGCATCCAGGTCGACGTCCGCGATGGAGGCGGAGAGTTCCGCGCTGGAGAACAGGCTGCGGGACTTGCTCTCCAGCGC
>JBMOMS010000176.1:0-35978 GCA_049324895.1 Chloroflexota bacterium | reverse complement strand
TCGCTTTCACGGGCCAGCATGTTTGCATCCACCAGGTCGCGGCGCAGGCCGGCAGTGTCGAGGTGGAAGCGGCGCAGGATGGTGTTGACTTCCTTCTCGGTGTAGTTGACGCCGGGCGTGAAGGCTGTGATGAGATAGTCGAGGATCACGCGCAGCTTGGCGGGCTGGGAGGGAATCTGCTTGATGGTGCCATCCTTGTTGAGGTGGGAGACCAACACCTTGCGGGACTTCGCGTCCAGGTCGGGGGCGGGGGTGTAACTCTCGCGCTGGGTGTGCGCGAACTGCCGCTTGGACAGGGCTTCCATGCCGCTTTCATCCAATTCGTAGACATCTTCATTCTTGCGGACAACGCCCACGAAACTGAGAAACTCCAGGTGGTTGAAGGCGTCGCGCACGGGCATTCCCAGTTCGGAGGCCACCTCCGCAGCTCGCGCGGAACGTTGGGCCAGCGCGCCGATGATCCGCAGCCGGTCGGCGTCGGACATGGCTTTGACAAAAGCGAGCATATCAGGAGTTGCGTTCATTTTTCACTTCCGTAAATCTAATTCGATGAGTATCGAATTAGATTTTAACGAGATTTCGCGGGTTGTCAAGGGGAAAATTCAGACTTCGGATGTCTGCAAGTAGCCTCGGATCAAAAATAACGCGACAGACCTCCGAAGTCCTGTCAATGAATAGGGTTATAATTTTGATGCAAGCAAACCCAATCCACACATTCGGAGGTGCCCCTGTGACAGGAGAAAGCCATGCGTTTTTCGAAGGAAAGATCGTTCCCTTCTCGGAGGCCAAAGTCAGCATTGCGTCGCACGCCTTTTTGTACGGCACGTCGGTCTTCGGCGGCATGCGCGCTTATTGGAATGAAGAGCGCAAGGAGCTTTTCGCGTTTCGACCGTTCGACCATTTCCGCCGTTTGTTGAATTCCGCGCGCATGTTGCACATGAAGGTGGACTACGACGAGGAGAGCCTGACGCAAATCCTGCTCGACCTGCTGCGCGCCGACAACTGGCAGCGGGACGTGTACATGCGCCCCACCATCTACAAGGCCGACATCGGCATCGGCGTGCGCCTGCACGACCTGCGCGACGAGTTGAGTATCTTCGTGCTGCCCTTCGACAAGTATGTCAAGAATGACACCAACGCGCACGTGACCTTTTCCTCCTGGCGGCGCATCGACGACAATGTCATCCCCGCGCGCGCCAAGGTGGCGGGCGCCTACGCCAACTCGGCGCTGATCAAGACGGACGCGAACCTGTCGGGCTTCGACGAGGCGCTGGTGCTCGACCACAACGGCCACGTATCCGAGGGTTCGGCCATGAACATCTTCATGGTGCGCGACGGGGTGCTGATCACGCCTCCGATCACCGACAACATCCTGGAAGGCATCACGCGCAAATCGATCATCGAACTGGCCCAAAAGGAACTGGGCCTGCAGGTGGTGGAACGCAGCATCGACCGCACCGAGGTCTTTGTGGCCGAGGAAATGTTCATGACCGGCACCGCCGCCCAGGTGGTGGTCGTGACGAAGGTCGATCACCGCCCCGTCGGGCGCGGGGCGATGGGGCCCATTGCCTCGAAACTGCGCGCCTTATTCGACGACGTGGTGCGCGGCAAGAATCCCAAATACGCGCACTGGAATACCGCCGCGTAAGGCGGGAGAGCGCGGGGGAAAGCCTCCAAAACTGATATGGAAATGTGGGGCGGATTACCCTTCGGGTCCGATGTGGTAATCCGCCTTACACGCCACGGGAATTTCATCATTTCGAGTCTCCCGTAATTAACGGGAAACCTTTTTCAAACACAAAGGACACGACGGTCACAACCCTGGCACCGCCCGCCACCGCCGCAGGGATGCCGCGAGCATCAGCGCAGCGATCCTGTGGACGACGGTGCGAGACGGCAGGGCAGGTGTTATGCCCTTTGTGGTGAGGCTCTTTCCCGTTAAAAACGGTAGAGCCATCATTTCGACTGCGCTCGATGCAAGCCTTCGGGGTGAACTTCGTTCATGAATACTCTGTGGTGAATGCTCTCTGACGGATGGACAGAGGCTGCCACCCCGGACAGGAACACCCAGCCTTCCCATTTTCACGGGAAGAGCAAACCCCGGCGAACCCGATTAAAGATTGGCCCCGTCCCGAATTTCTGTGCTATGATTCGGGCAGCATGGATCGCCGCAAATTATTCCTCTACCTGCTCCTGAACGCCTTCGTTTCGGCCTGTGTGACCGGCGCGATTCTGTTTTGGTACGACCGCAACTACCGCGCCTCGCTTTCGCCGGTGGCTGCGCCGCTGCCCGCCGCAAACAACAGCAACGCGGCGGCCCCCGCCCCTGCCGTGACCGCCACCCCGCAGAGCGACATCCCCGTGGAAATCGTCAGCGTGGTGGGAGCGGGGACGCAGGGCGTCGAGGCGGTCGTCATCCAATACGGCGGCGAAGGCGAGTTGAACCTGGCCAGCTGGCAGCTCAAGGACGAGGACGGCAACACCTTCACCTTCCCACAGTTGACCCTCTATCCCAACGGCGCGGTGCAGGTGCATACCGCCAACGGCACCAGCACCGTGGTCGACCTGTACTGGGGCCTGCCCAACTCCATCTGGGAATCGGGCGAGACCGCCAACCTATACGACGCCCAGGGCAACCTGCGCGCCGTGTATCGAATTCCGTAAGAGGAAACATGCGACAAGTAATCATTTATCCCGGTGAAGATAACTATTTTGTGGCGGAATGTCCCAGCCTGCCCGGGTGCATCAGCCAGGGTAAGACGCGCGAAGAGGCAGTGCTAAACATCAAGGAAGCCATTACCGCCTACAGTGCAGCGCTCCAGGAAGACAAACTCCCCATCCCCGCTGAAAACTTTGATGCGATGGTCGTTGCCGTATGAGCAGCCTGCCGCGCATCTCGGGGCGGGAGTGCGTGAAGGCCCTTGCTCAAGCTGGTTTTCATCTGAAACGCAGGAAGGCAGCCACATGGTGCTTCGTCGTGATGATCCCTTTGCGCAGGTGGTTATTCCCGACCACAAGGAATTGGATCGTGGCACGCTCCGAGCCATCATTCGCCAGACAGGTTTGAGCGTGGATGAATTTATCAAACTCCTCTAATTGGACCATCCGACCACCGACTATCAGACTACCCGACTAACATGACCCAAGCTCTCTACCGCAAATACCGTCCCAAAGGATGGGACACCGTCATCGGCCAGGACCACGTCGTCCAGACCATCACGAACGCCATCAAGGCGAATCGGGTCGGGCACGCCTACCTGTTCGCCGGGCCGCGCGGGACGGGCAAGACCACGGTGGCGCGCCTGCTGGCCAAGGCGGTCAACTGCCTGAACGAAGACCCTGCCAAACGCCCCTGCAACGAGTGCGCCTTCTGCACCGCCGTCAACGAGAACCGCTTCCTCGACCTGATCGAGATCGACGCCGCCTCCAACACCTCGGTGGACGATGTGCGCGACCTGCGCGACAAGATCAACTTTGCGCCCAGTCAGGGCAAATACAAAATCTACATCATCGACGAAGTCCACATGCTCTCCACGGCGGCCTTCAACGCCCTGCTCAAGACCCTCGAAGAACCGCCGCCGCACGCCATCTTCGTGCTGGCCACCACCGAGATTCACAAGATCCCCGCCACGGTGCTCTCGCGCTGCCAGCGGCACGAATTCCGCCGCGTGCCTGTGGACGAGATCGTCTCCAACCTCAAATATATCGTCGCCGCCGAACATCTCTCCGCCGACGACGAAGCCCTCACGCTCATTGCGCGCCAATCGGCGGGCGGAATGCGCGACGCGCAATCCCTGCTCGACCAGCTTTCCTCCACCGGCGACCAGATCACCCTGGCCCTGGCGCAAACCGTGCTGGGCACCGCCACCAGCCAGACCGTGCTGGACGTGACTGAATCCGTGCAAAACGCCGACCCCGCCCGCGGCCTCGATGCCGTTCACAAGGCGCTCGACTCGGGCGCCGACCCGCGCTCGCTGGCGCGCCAATTGGTCGAATACCTGCGCGGGCTGATGCTCATCCAGATGGGCAACGGCGACCAGGTCGAAGCCACCGCCGAAGTGCGACGGCAAATGGAGGCTCACGCGCGCGCCTTCACCACCGCCGAAGTCCTGCGCATGATGAAGACCTTCAACACCGCCGCCGCCGATTTGCGCGGCAGCTGGCAGCCCTCCCTGAGCCTGGAACTGGCCCTGGCCGAATTGATGGAACCCGCGGCTGCGGCCCCCGCCGCCCAGGCCGCGCCTGCGACGCGCCAGCCAAAGCCCCAGCCTGCTCCCGTTTCACAAACGGTTCCCCCGCCCAGGGCGGAGGCCGAAGCGCCCAAAGCCGGGCAGCCCGTCATCGGCGCGGGCGAGGTGGTCAAGGCCTGGAAGCAGATCATCGCCTCCCTGCCCAAATCCCAGGCCAACCTGGGCGCGCTGCTGAACTCGGTCAAGCTGATCGACGTGCAGGGCAGCAGCCTGATCCTGGGTTTTGCCAGCGACGTGCTGATTGAAAAGATGAACAAACCCGACCAACTCGAAGCCGCCCAAAAAGCGGTCGCCGATGTCCTGGGCGTACCCCTGACCGTTCAATGCACCGTATCCACCGCCAAGGGCAAGATCCCCCCGCACGTCCCACAGGATGGCATGGTCGCCACCGCCATCCAACACGGCGGCGAGGTGGTGGATATGGACGAGTGAAGAAGCATGAGTGTGAGAAAAACACCTTCCGCCAGGAAAGAAGAAAGTGGAAAGACACTGCCGCAGGCGGTCAGGCCCGTTTCGCGAAAGATTTCCAGGAAAATCAGCAAGGCGCAAAAGTCCAGCGTGATATTATCCGTGTAGCGGGATTAAGCGTCCCAACTTCAAAAATTCATCAGGAGAATAATGATGGCTAAAGGATACAATCGAGGCCCCATGATCGGCGGCGGGCAGGCAGGCATGATGCAGCAATTGCAGCGCCTGCAAAAGCAAATGGAAGAGGCCCAGGCCAAACTGGCCGAAGAAACCGTCACCGCCACGGCGGGCGGCGGCGCGATCAAAGTCACCATGACCGGCGACCAGAAATGCCGCGAAGTGGTCATCGACCCCGAACTGCTCAAGGACGCCGACGCGGAAATGCTGCAGGACCTGGTGCTCTCGGCGGTCAACATGGCCCTCGACCAGTCGCGCGAACTGGCCTCCCAGCGCCTGGGGCCGCTGGCGGGCGGGATGCCGTTCTAATTTCAAGTCAAGGTCAAAAGTCGAAGGTTTTGCATCGATGACCTTTGACCTTGCGCCTCCAACTTTCCAATGCTCCTCCCCGAATCCATCCAATCCCTGATCACCGCCCTGGAGCGCCTGCCGGGCATCGGGCCAAAGTCCGCGTCGCGGCTGGCCTTCTTCCTGCTGCGCGCGCCCGAGGAAGTGGCCCTGGAGCTTTCGTCGGCGCTGGCCAACCTCAAGGCCAATACCGCCCTGTGCCAGGAATGTTTCAACATCATGCAGGCCGGCCGCGAGCGCTGCGAGATATGCGAATCCCAGGCCCGCGATGGCAGCCTGATTTGCGTGGTCGAGGAGGCGCTGGACGTGCTGGCGCTGGAACGCACGGGCGGCTACCAGGGCAAATATCACGTTCTGCAGGGCGTGCTCTCACCCATCGAAGGCATCGGCCCGGAGGACCTCAAGATCAAGCCGCTGCTCGAACGGGTGGCGCGGGGCGGCGTCAGCGAGATCATCCTGGCCACCAATCCCAGCATGGAAGGCGACGCGACGGCCCTGTACCTGCGCCCGCAATTGGAGTCGCTGGGGGCCAGGGTCACGCGCCTGGCGCGCGGCCTGCCCGTGGGCGGCGACCTGGAATACGCCGACCAAAACACCCTGCTGCGCGCGCTCTCGGGCCGGCAGGAAATGAACTGACAAACCGCCCCGTCCAGCTTTGGACGGGGCGGTGGTTTTATCGCGGGGCGTAGACGGCGTATCCGCGCGGCGGGGCGAAGAATCGGCCGCGGCCATCGGGGGCCGTGGATTGATCCATGGGACGGCTCAGGTCGGTTTTGCTCCACCAGGCCACGGGCTGGAGGGTTGCGTCCCGCCATTGGGTGCCGACCCAGGCCCCGTTCCAGGAGTCGCCGCGATTGTTGAGGACATAGACCAGCCCGGGCGTGGAACCGTATCCGCCGCGCTGCATGATGTACAGGTCGTCGTCGAGGTACAGGGTCGAGGTGTGGCCCGCGGCGTATGCTTCGTGGAGGCCGACCAGGGCGGCGATCCCGTGGGGGCTGCCTTCCAGGGCCAGGCCGTGGTTGAAGTAATCCTTCCAGAAGACGCAGGGGTAGCCCTCATGGGTCAGGATGTAGCTGTAGGCCAGCAATTTGTCGTTGACGATGGGGCGGCCCTCGTCGCGCAGGTCGTGGTTCTCCACAAAGGTGACGGTGGCCTGGGGCTGGTGTTTGAGCACGGTGTCCCAGGTGGCAAGGTTGCGCAGGCTGAAGCCGTACTGGTCGCACACGGCCTTGAGCAATTCGCGCAGGGGGAAGTCGAAGGCGTCGACCGGGTTGGCGTTGGAGAAGTTGGCCAGGCCGACCCAGGCCTCGATGGCATGGGCGCTGTCCCAGAACTCGGCCACGCCGTAGGGTCGGACGGGCTGGCCGTTCCGCGCGTAACGGTATTCCTGGAAGGCCTGGATGGTTTGGGCGCCATAGCCTTTGACGAAGTCGTAGCGAAAGCCGTCGAAGCCGATTTCTTCGACCAGCCAGCGCGCCAGTTGGAGCAGTTCTCCATACACATAGGGATTGCGGTGCGAGAGGTCGGGCATGTCGCCGAAGGTCATCTCGTCCCAGGACTCGTACATATTGGGGTGAAAGGATTCCCAGTTGCGCGGGAATTTTCCGCTTTTGGGTTGGAAGAGCGTCCAGCGCGCCTGGCCGGTGATGGGATTGACCTCCTGAGCGTCGGCGCCGTTGTTGTGGTTGACGACGATGTCGGCGATCACGCCCAGTTTGTGCGCGTGCGCCTCACGGATGAGGGCCTCCAATTCACGGCGGGTGCCGAACCAGGTGGGGATGCCACCCTTCTGGTCGAACTCGCCCAAGTCGTAGAAATCGTAGGGATCGTAGCCCATCGACGGACCGCCGATATTACCCGCCTTGTGGGCGGGCGGCAGCCACAGGGAGGTAAATCCCGCCGCGGCTAGCGCGGGGACCTGGCTGCGAATATGGTTCCACCACTGGTATTCCCTGCCTTCCTCGCGGGGGCAGTCCCAATAAAAGGTTTGCAGCATGACGCCCATAGACAGTCTCTCCTCGGGTTTGGTTGGGGGTATTGTACAGGAAAATACAGGCGCGGCAGGGCCAAAATTAGAAAAGCCTCATCCAGGCCGTATTGCAATCGTCCGGGCGGCGTAGGGCGGGCGTCCAGCAGGTTTCCCGGGCGCATGATAAAGTTGACCTCGCAAGGTGATTTCTCTTCTCCTCCTTCCAAAGGGAAAGCCAGGCCAGGACCCTGGCTTTCTCCGTTTAATGGGATGCAGGTAATCGAGGTTGCGCGCTGGCGCTGGGACTCGACGGCTGGTACTACTTCCGCGGCCTGGAGCAGTGACTGATGAGCAGTCCGCTGCTGGCGGGCACATCGGCGCTGGTAGTGGCCCTGAAACTTCTTCGGCGTGGCGCCGCTCAGTTTGTGTGACCTGTCGATTGCGATCACGGCGGGAGTGCTGGGCTGGTAGTGATGGAAGTGGAGAAAAGCTGGCAAGGAAAAATGCGCATGGCCAAGGACAAGCTGTATAATTGAGGTAGGAAAGTTCAACGCATCTATATCGATACCTCTGTCATCGGCGGTTGTTTCGACCCGGAATTCGCCGATTGGTCAAATGGTCTGATCTCTGACTTTCGAAATGGAATTTTTCAACCCTTGCTGTCAGATGTCATCGCCGCCGAAATCGCAGAGGCGCCTGAGAGCGTGCAGAGGATTTATGCTGAACTGGTCTCGCTACATGCGGAAATCCTGTCTGTCGATGAGGATGCTTTGGAACTGGCTGATGAATATCAGGTACGCGGCTTCCTTTCCCCCAATTTTTATGACGATGGTTTGCACATTTCCCTTGCAACGGTCGCGCAGGCAGACGTGTTGGTGAGTTGGAACTTCAAACACATTGCCCACTTCGGGAAAATCCGCTTGTTCAATGCAGTCAACATCGAATATGGATACAAGCCTTTACAGATTTATAGTCCCCGTGAGGTAACCACCCATGGAAGAGAAAACGATTAATGCCATTGAATTGACGCGCAAAATTCGAGACGAGCATGCCAGGCGACTGGCAGGCGCCTCCCATGCACAGCGCATCGCCTTTTATCGGGAACGCGCGAAGAGAATGCAGAAGAGAGTGAATGCATTCTTCCCCGTCGTGGAAGAGAAGGCTGCCTACCCGCTCAACGCTGCTGCCGTCCGTGAGAAACGCGGGACATATAAAACAAAAGCGGAAGACAAAAAGAAAGCGAATAAAAAGAAATAATAATAAGCCCGCCTTCAACGAGGCGGGCTTATTATTTTACTGTGTCGATGCTTTCAATTTTTGTTTCAACCGCTCGACCACATCCGCGCTCAAGCCGGTTTTCTGGTTCGACGTTATGCGGAAAGTACCTTACGGTTCGAGCAATGCCTTGACTCTCTGTAGAACCTTTCTTATCACATCGTCAGGCAGATGGCAGATCTTCTTCGCCTCGCAAGCCTTCCAATCCAGGTTTTTCACCTGGTCTGAAAGAATCGCCCCGCTGACGGGTAAACCTTCCGGCAGGAGCACCTCGAATGGATACCCCTTGACCTGGCTGGTGATGGGACATAACAATGCCAGGCCCACCTTGCCGTTATAGGCTTTGGGAGAGAGTACCACTGCGGGACGATGTCCCGCCTGGGGATTGAACATAATCCAGACCACATCGCCGCGCTCCGGGGTGTACATGCTCACCAGGCCTCATTCCCGACGGGGTCGCCTGTATCCACGGCATTATGCAGGTTTTTGCGGGTCACACCCTCCAGCAGTTCATCGAGCGTGACGGTCTCCTCTTTGACGGGTGTGATCACGAGGCGGCCTTCCTCCAGGGAAAGGATTACATCTGTGCGGTATTCGAGACCAACTTCCTTGATAAAGGATTTGGGAATTCGCACGGCATAACTGTTCCCCCATTTTTGGACGGTTGTTTTCATGGCAAAATCTCCTGTATACACAATGATGATACATAAGGCTTGAATATTTGGCAAGAGCAGTTTCCTGGTTCAACTTTCCCGCTCCAGAATCCCCAACAACTTTTCCCCCGACCACTGGATTGGCTTGTCCCTGCGCTGCTGACTTTCATCGGTTTAATTAAAAGCAAGACAGCCACCTTGCGGTGGCTGTCTCGGATCTCGGAACAGATTACTGGGTATTGTCTTCGGTCAGCAGGCGGTCGTTCAGCGGCTGGATCGGGCGGTTATTGCCTTCCTCGAAGAGGGCTTCGAGCGCATGCAATTGCTCCGCAGACAATTCCACCGGGGTGGTCATCACCAGCCAGCTCACGCCCTCGGTGCAAGGCGGGGTGGTCAGGGAACCGCTGTAGCGGAAGGTGGTCTGCACGCCGGGCAGCAGGCTCGCCGCGTCGATCTTGACACCCGCGTCGTGTGCATCGCTTTTCTCTGCGGGCAGGTTGGCGATGAAGGGCTGGTAGGCGTCATTTTGCGCGCCTTCATCCAGGAGGATGCCAACCACTGCCAGCGCACCGGCTGCATTCTTGTGAACGATGTGCAGCTCGGCGGCAAACAATTTTCCATCCACAGCATGTTCACTGGGGGCATGATAGTGGAATTGAACCACATCATAGCGGACGCCGTCCAGTTCAATGTAACTGCCCGAGTCGTAATTGACCTGGACCGTGTGGCCATTGTTCAGGATATTGACCGCGCTGGGCTGATAATGGAAAACAATATTGGCCAGGTCCTGCTCCGTAGGGTTGGAGACGTCAATGGGCGACTGGCTCGTTCCTGCGCCGCATACGGCGTAGGTTGCGTCGAGATCGCCCCAATGCTCGGGACCTTCCTCACCTTCATAGGTCCAGTGCGGCGGGGCGCCATCGTGGGAGGCCTGTTCGGTGGTCGGGGCAGGAGCACAGGCTCCTACCAGGAGGACAAAAATCAAAACGTATACGATTTTGTTAATTTTCACTATTCCTATCTCCTTTGGTTGTTTTGAATATACAATAGAGAGTAACCCGGGAGGATTTCATTCGTTGCGGGAAACATTCGCAATTTCCCAAGAGGTGCGGAAGTTCCCTTCCCCCCAAAATTTACCACCCCTCCCCCTTCTTCCAGTTGCGGAATCGGGCGGATGGTCGTATAGTCCTACCACCTGTTCAACGATTAAGGAGACAGCTTTATGCACGGAGCCTGGTTTCAATATATGCGTTCGGGCGACCAAAAGCCCAAAGTCACCAAGGAACTTTTATTGCGCGTCCTGAATTATGCCAGGCCCTACTGGGGCCAGATCGGCGGCATGCTCATGACCATCCTGATCAGCGCGGGCCTCTCGCTGGTCACGCCGTTGATCTTCAGACAGATGATCGACAGGGTGCTGCCGTCGAAAAATCTCGACCAGTTGATCGTCCTGGCTGTGGCGCTGCTGCTCGTCCCAATCCTCAACGGCGGGATCTCGGTCGTCCAGCGCCGCCTGAACTCGACCGTCGGCGAGGGCGTGATCTATGACCTGCGCTCATCGCTGTTCGCGCGGCTGCAGCGCATGTCGCTGCGCTTCTTCACCAATACCAAGGTCGGCGAGTTGATGTCGCGCCTCAACAACGACGTGGTCGGCGCGCAGAACGCCATCAGCAACACCATCGTCAACATCGTCACCAACCTGGTCGAGGCGGTCGCCATCCTGGCGGTCATGCTCACGCTGGAGTGGAAGCTGACCCTGCTGAGCGTAATCATCCTGCCGGTCTTCATCTACGTGGCGCAAAAGCTGGGCGCCGTCCTGCGCGACATTGCCCGCGAGGCCATGGACCTCAACGCGCAGATGAACGCCCACATGAACGAGACCCTCAACATCGGCGGCGCGCTGCTGGTCAAGCTGTTCGGCCGCTCCAAAGAGGAGGAGGCCCGCTTCCGCCAGCGAGCGGCGGGCGTGCGCGACGTGGGCATCAAGCGCGCCGTCATCGGCTCGTCGTTCTTCGTCATCCTCGGGCTGGTCAGCGCGGTGGGCACGGCGCTGGTCTACGGCCTGGGCGGCTGGTACGTCATCCAGGGCACCTTCACGGTCGGCACCATCGTGGCCTTCGGGTCGTATCTCGGTCAACTCTACGGCGCATTGCAGGGACTGGCGGGCGCGCCGGTCGAGTTCAGCACCAGCATGGTTTCGTTCGAGCGTGTCTTCGAAGTCATCGACCTGCCGCAGGACATTGCTGAGCAGGAAAACGCGCCGGCCCTGGCCGAGGTCAGGGGCGATCTCGAATTCGAGAACGTCACCTTCAAATACGACGTGGACGATGCCAAACTGCTCAGTGAGGTCAAACGCTACGGGAGCATGGACAACGTCAAGGCGGTGATGTCTTTGGCGGATAAAGGCAACGGGAAGAAAAAGGAGGGGGAAGCGGAATCAGCCGACGGGGAGGCGGGTCCCGCCTCGCAGGCGCGGGCCACCGCTTTGGAGGGCGTCTCCTTCCGGGCCCGCGCGGGGAGCCTGGTCGCGCTGGTCGGTCCCTCGGGCGCAGGCAAGACCACGGTCACGTACCTGATCCCGCGCCTGTACGACCCGACGGGCGGCGTGATCCGCATCGACGGGCAGGACCTGCGCGAGGTGGCGCTCGACTCGCTTTCGTCCGCCATCGGCATGGTGACGCAGGAGACCTACCTGTTCCACGACACCATCCGCACCAACCTGACCTACGCCAAAACCGACGCGACCCAGGCGGAGATCGCGTCGGCGGCGCGCGCGGCCAACATCCACAACTTCATCATGGATCTGCCCGACGGCTACGACACCATCGTCGGCGAGCGCGGATACCGCCTGAGCGGCGGCGAGAAACAGCGCATCGCCCTGGCGCGCGTCATCCTCAAGGACCCGCGCATCCTGGTGCTGGACGAGGCCACCAGCTCACTCGACAGCGAATCCGAGGCATTGATCCAGGACGCCTTGAAGCGCGTGATGAACGGTCGCACCAGCATCGTCATCGCGCATCGCCTGAGCACGATTCTTGCAGCCGATTTAATTTTGGTGATGGACCGTGGTCAGATCGTCGAGCAGGGCACGCACGAGCAATTGCTGGCGCTGGGCGGGTTATACAGTCAGTTGTATGAGACGCAGTTCCGCGGGGAACGCATGTAAAGACCTGACAGGTTTCCAAGACGGGTCGATCCATTAAGACCCACCTCCACGCAGGGGTCACGGTCGACCGGGACGCGGATGAAACCTGTCAGGTCGTGCAATTCCCATTAAAAAATCCTCATCCTACCCGTATTGCAATCGTCTGGACGGCGTAGGGCAGGCGTCCAGCAGTCTTTCCCGCCCCGTGATAAAGTTGACCTCGCAAGGTGATTTCTCTTCTCCTCCTTCGAAAGGGAAAGCCAGGACAGGACCCTGGCTTTCTCAGTTTAATGGGAAGGAATGAACTGCAATACCCAATCAGCTAACGCAACCTGGCATAGATCGAAAATCACTTTGCAGAGTCACTGAATCCAGATCGCCCAGAAATTATCGGCTGTTCCATTGGTCACGCGGACTTGATTCAAGCCATCCGCGTCCATGAGGTAGATCTCATCGTGGCCGTCGCGGTCAGAGGTAAAGGCGATGTATTTCCCGTCTGGCGACCAGGTGCCGCACATGTTGTTGTACCCACCGTTCGTGAGCTGCTGGATATTCGAACCGTCTGGGTTCATCAGATAGATCTGGGCAAATCCGCTGCGGTCAGAGGAGAAGAGAATGCCCGCGCCATCTGGCGACCAGTCAGGGCAGCCATCCTTGGCAGGGTCGTCGATCAACTGGACCTGTCCCGAACCATCCGCATTCATCAGGCATACGTCATCATTTTCTTTGAGGTAACATCCGTATGCGATTCGGGTCCCATCTGGCGACCAGGCCGGATATCCGTTGTACGTTCGGTCGTGCGTGAGCATGACTTTCCCCGTCCCATCCACATGGATGACACATATATCCCGCACTTTCAGAGAAGCAGATGGGTACAAGTTGCAGGTATAAGCGATCTTTGTCCCGTCTGGCGACCAGGCTGGGTAGTTGCCTCCCATTTCAGTAACCTGGGTCCAGGCCGAACCGTCGATGTCCATGATATAGATGGCTCGTTCTGCACCGCTCTCGCTTACAAAAGCGATCTGCCCGCCGCCTGGGTAACTTTTTGGGAAATATTCGTTGGCAGGGCTGTTGGTTAGATTCTTTTGTTCTGTGCCGTCCAGGTTCATGATGTAGATTTCGGAGTTGCCATCCCGCTCTGAGACGAAGACGAGATGGTATGCACTTTCCTTGGGCGGCGCAGTTTTTTCAGGGGCGCAACTGGTCGAGCCTACAAGCAGGAGAATCAAAATGAGCAGGGAGAGTTGAGTTTGTTTCAAAGTGGATTTCATACCGGTACCCATCCTTGTCAAGAAAGAAGCTGTACCTGGATTATAACATTCACCCCTTCCCCGCGATGATGATCTCCACGGGCAGGCCCCACTGCTTCGCTCCTCCACATCCGCGATCTGAAAACTACCCTAAGTTTGTAATATCTCAGAAAATCTTCTTGCAACCCGATCTACTGCATCTCCAACTGCAAATAAAGCCTCTGCCGCGTCAATTTGCTCTCCTTGATTAAATCTTTCAAACCGAACGGCTTGAGCATATTCCACAGTAGCCACTTCATGTTTTCCCCTACTACAACCACAAAATCTTAATTTCACCTTCCAGCGACTTGAATTCCTTGTCGCCGGTGACCAACTCGGCCTTCTTCAACTTCGCCAGGGCCGCCGCAAAACAATCGGCATAGGAGATGTTGCCCCCCACCTTGAATATGGCGGCCTGGCGGGTAAGCGTCCAATCCGTTTCCACAATTTCAATTCCCATTCCCTTAATTTCATTGATGTATTGGTCGGCAAGCTCAGGGGAAGTGTTCCGCGCAATCGAATACCAGACCTCCCCCAAATTGACGACGCTCATCAAAAGGTTTGCGCCGCTTTCCACGGCTTTGTGAATCAACCCCCGCACGAAATCAGCGCCTGGCTCATCTTCGAAAAAGGCCATCAATGCATACGAGTCAAGAACCCTGGTTGCCATGTTTACTCTTCCCTTTCCCTGTCCTTGTTGCGTTCGTCCACCAGTGTTTTCAACCCGCCTTTGCCTTTGAGGGAGCCTTGCAGGTTCCTGAGATATTGCTCGGTCACAGGCTTCAAAACAATCGCGTCACCAATATCCGTAACGATAATCTTCGTGCCATTCTTGATCCCGTATTTCCTCCGTAACGCCGCGGGAATGACGATTTGGCCTTTTACAGTGGCGTAGGTATCCATTTCGGCAATTTCCTTTCTCTACGCGTATATTACATCAACTTATAATGTAAGTCAAGTTACGATATGTACTACCTTTACCAAAAAAAGGCGTACACGCACAAAGAAAATCCAAAAAAGATTGCGTCAACAATATCTTCGCCAAAATTCAACGAACTTAATTTCGTGGGGCGGATTGGTAATCCGCCCGCCATATCTGGAGATTGCAAGAAGTTATTGACTATATCTAGCGTTGCGGGATGCCATCCCGCACCACAATTTGTGATTTTTAGAAATTGGCGAAGGTGTTGGTCAAGAAACGGCAATGGAAGCGGCGCTCCCACCCTTCCGCGCGAGGATGATCTCCACGGGCAGGCCCCACATGCTTCGCTCCTCCACATCCGCGATCTGAAAGCCAGCCTCCGCGATCGTTTCTCGGACAAAAATGGGACGGCAATCCACGTAGGCGGGAAAGCGCAGGTGGAACCATTCATACAGCTTTACAGGAAGGGTCTCTTTTTTGGAGAGGGACACCACGCCGATCCGCCCGCCGCTGCGCAAAATCCGCTGACACTCGCGCAGCACCAGCGGCAGTTCGGGCGTGTCGAATAATTCCAGGACAAAGCTCATGAAAACGGCATCGAAGAAATCGTCGGGATAAGGCAGGTGGACGGCGTCCCCGCATTGAAGCCCCACCCTGGCGGACAATCCGCTCTTTGCCAATTTTCCTTGCGCCACTTGCGCCATTCCATTCGACAGGTCGATCCCGCAGACCCTGCCCGTTGTCCCCGCGCCCACCGCCAACGCGACGAGACTATTGCCCGTGCCGTATCCGATCTCCAACACCCTTTCACCCGTCTGGATGTCGAGCTTTCGCAGACCTGCATCTGCGAATTTTTTCTCGCTGCTGCCCGCGATCAAGTCATACCATCGGCTCAATCGGTCATAAGCCGTTTTGGCAGATTGCCTAGATCGGTCGACGCGGGTGACCGGAGATGGATTGGCGCGCATTTTATCCTTTCAGGCCTGGGATTTTCCCGCCTGCTCCACCAGCCACGGCTCCAACTCCTGGATGTTCTCGCTCAAGCGCGCGCCCGCCACAATGGGCAGCCAGCGACGGAACTCCTCCCGTCCCTGCGGGCGCAGGCGGAAGGATTGGCGCAGGTACGCGGCATGGAAGACGCGCGCGAACTGTTTCAGGATGGGGTTGGAAATTTGCCCCGCCGCCAGCCCCTGCAAAATGATGCTGGTGCGCGCCACGTCTGCCAGCGGATTGCCGCGGCTGGCATCGATCCAGTCGATGACCACGACGCCTTGCGCGGTCATGATGACGTTGCCCGGATGGAAATCGCCGTGGCAAACCTGCGCCCCCGTCGGCATGGACATGAGCCGATTCAACAGGGACGTTCGCACGGCAGCGGACAAGGCAGCGGCATGTTCGAGTTTATGGGCCAGCCTGTCACACTGGGAGGGGATGTCAGCCGTGAAGATGCTGGCGTGCATCTGCGCCTGTAGTTCCGCCAGGGCGCGGGCGCAGGCGAACACCGTCCACGGCTTGCGCTGAAGCAGGTCCAGCATGGAGGGTCCATCCACGCGCTGATAGGTCAGGCCATACCGCTCCCCCACCTGAACCAGTTCCCCGACCTGGGGCGCCGCCACTCCGCTGGCGCAGACGGCGCGGGCGATGCGCTGTTCGTATTGGATGTTTTCAAGGTCGAACCAGGGATGGAACAATTTGAGCACACGTCCCTCCCCCCAGGCATGGACGTCGGCGGTGCGCCCGCGGGCAAGGGGCGAATTGGGCAAAAGGGGATGCTCGGGCAGTGTCATGATCCGTGCGGATAAAAAAAGACCGAGGAGGCCTCGGTCTGTTCGGTCAGGCTTCGATTGCTAATCGTCGCCCAGCGAGGCGATGGCGCGCAGCAGGCCAAAGACCAGCACGCCCAATTTGAGGCCCTCGCCGGCGGTGATGGCGGTCGACTTCTCTTCCTTTTCCGCGCGGCGGGTGAGCAGCAGGGCGGCGATCAGGCCCGTTGCAGCGCCGAGAACAGCGCCAGCCAGGATCACTTTACTCTTGTTCTGCATATCCTATTTTCTCCCAAAAATAGCCTTGAAATATGCGGCCAGCCCGCCCGCGGCAAAGACGGGTTTGACGGCCGCCTCGGTGAAGCGCTGCACGTACAGCGCCCCCAACTGAACGTAATCCTGCGCGAGGCCGGTGTAGGCGGGAAGGATGCCAAGCAGGCGCGCCATCAAATAAATCAGCCCGCCCAGGACGGCGAAGGTCAGCACTCCCGCGGCCAGGATCGGGATGAGAATCCAAACCGTGGAAATGGCGGCCCAGCGCCCCACGTCGCCGTTGTCGCGAAAGGTGGCGAAGCCGATCCAGACGCACAGCGCCAGCATCAGGAGCGAGGTCAGAACCAGCGGCAGGATGATCTGCTGCGTCACCTGGCGGCGATGCTTTTGGTAGGATTCGTGTTCCGGCAGCGGCAGGGCGGCTTTCGAGGTGTTGTCCATTGCGTTTATTGTAGCATGAAATGGCGGGACGGTGAATCGCTACGGGCGCGCCTTCGCCCCCGTCCACTTGCGGGCAAAGGCCTGGCGTTCGGCGTCCGAATAGAAATGCCGGGCGAAACGCGTCTCATAAATCGACTCGACGTAGGAGGGCGGTAGCGGCGTGGACTTGAAGGCGCGGTATACCTCGGCGTAATCTTTTTCGTCCCCGACGTTGGTATTGTACAGTTTGAAATCGCGGAACCCGAGGAAGCCCTGGATGGCGGGCGCGGCCACACGGTTCAGGTCCTCCAGGCGGATGAGCAGCAGGTCGACCCGCGGCGGGTTGGCGTACAACTGGCAACCCGCCTCGGTTTGGAAGGGCGCGGCATACACGTCGATGCCCAGCACCGATTTGAACTCCACGTCGAACCAATGGTTGGCGGTCTGGTGCAGCTCACTCGCGCCGATGAACAAATCGACCACCTCCTGCATGGGCAGGGCGCCGTCGCTCCAGCGCTGTTTCCAATTGGGCACGTAGCGGTCGAGCTTGTGGAAGAAGGCCCCCACGTTGCGCGCCACAGGATCGCGCACCAGGCTGACCACGTTCCAATGGCGGGACGGGTCGCGCTCGAATTCCTCGCGCAGGCGGCGGTATTCCTGGACGACCTGGATCTCTTCGGGGTTGCCGCGGCGACGGGCGCGGCGTTCGTGCCCGTCCAGGTCGGCCAGGTTATGCACGTGATGGATGGGAACGTTGGGGAGGCCGTGGCGCCGATAAGCCAGTTCCAGCGAGAACAGCACCGAGCGCGAACCCACCTTGGCCATCTGATAGATCATGATCGGGTCGCGGGTGATGCCCTCAGCGCGGCGCGGCTGCGGGTCGCGGCCGGTCAGGGCGCGCCAGGCCCGGAAGTAACGCGGCAGGAACCAGTGCGAAAAGACCGCCCCAAATCTTTCATGTTCGCCATGAAGGGGCAGGGACAGGGTTTGAACAATGGATTGCAGGTGGTGGGTCATCAGGCGGCAGGCTTTCGCAAATTTACCCTCAAATCGAAGGGCGGGTCAGATTATATCTGACCCGCCCTGGTTATACCAGTCGTCCTGTCATGTTTGGGCGCAGGGATTACAAATCCCCGCGGAATTGAGGCTCCAGGCGAATTTGCAATCCGCCTGCCTAGCGGCGCTTACGCATGAAGGCCGGGATGTCGAGATCGTCGCTGCCGTAGGAGGGCGGAGGCGGAGGCGTGGACGGCCTGGACTCGCCGCCGTGACGCACCTCGGCATCCACGCTGACGGATTCGGTCGGGCGGAGATAGCCCAGCGGCGCGGAAGCGGGGCGCTCGCTGCGGACGGCCACCCGTTCGAGGGCGCGGCGCGGCACGCCGGAGCGCTCGAAACCGGTCGCGATGACGGTCACGCGAATCTCGTCGCCCAGGTTCGGGTCGATCACGGCGCCGAAGATCATGTTGACGTCGGGATGCGCGGTCTCGCGGATGATGGCCGCCGCCTGGTTGACCTCGAAGAGGGTCAGGTTCGGGCCGCCGGTCACGTTGAAGAGCACGCCGCGCGCGCCGTCGATGGTGATGTCGAGCAGCTGGCTGGAGATGGCCTGCTCGGCGGCCAGTTTGGCGCGGTCATCGCCCTTGCCGCGTCCCACCGCCATGAGGGCCGCGCCGCCCTCGGACATGATCGCCTTCACATCGGCGAAGTCGAGGTTGATCAGGCCGGGGATGGTGATGAGTTCCGAGATGCCCTGGATGCCCTGGTGCAGCACCTCGTCGGCCATGCGGAAGGCGTCCTGCAGGCTGGATTTCTTGTCGGCCAGTTGCAGCAGGCGGTCGTTGGGGATCGAGATGAGGGTGTGGGCGTGCTCCTTCATCTTGCCGATGCCGTTCTCGGCGGAGGTCATGCGGCGTCCGCCTTCGAAGGTGAAGGGACGGGTAACCACGCCGATGGTCAGCGCGCCCGATTCCTTGGCCACCTGCGCCACGACAGGCGCTGCGCCCGTGCCGGTGCCGCCGCCCATGCCCGCGGTGACGAAGACCATGTCCGCGCCCTTGAGCACGTTGTAGAGTTCGTCGGCGGATTCTTCGGCGGCTTTGCGTCCGATCTCGGGGTCGCCGCCCGCGCCGAGGCCGCGGGTCAGTTTGTCGCCCAGCCGCACGCGAATGGGCGCCTTGGAAAGGTTGAGGGCCTGCGCGTCGGTGTTGGCTGCGATAAATTCAACGCCCTCGATGCCTTCCTCGATCATGCGGTTGATGGCGTTCTGTCCGCCGCCTCCCACACCCACGACCTTGATGCGGGCGAAGGTTTCGGACTGCGGGTTGTTCTTGCGAAGTTGATCCATGGGTTCCTCCTGGCCAGGAATGAGCCAATCTTAAACGAGAATGTGAAAAATTAAAAGAGTTTTTAAGGTGTAAGCGGAAATTTGGGACGAATGGCTCTCCAAACTTCCGTACTGACTATGGGAGCAGCCGTTTGAGCCAGTTCTTGAGGCCGTCAAAATTCATAAAGCTGTCTCCTTTCATGCGGCGACGCTTGCGGCGGTCATTTCCCAGGGCAAGGTCATGATCGTGCATGGTCAAAGCCCAGCGCAGCAATCCCACGCTGGTCGAAAACGACGGGGAACTTAACTTTTCCACCAACCCGACCAGGTTCTCGGGCTGGGCCGTGCGCACGGGCATGCGCAGCACTTCACCCGCCACGCGCTTGATGCCCGGCAGGGCCGAGGTGCCGCCGGTCAAAACGATGCCGGCCGGCAGCAGGCCGTCATAGCCCGAGCGTTTGATCTCCTGCTGGATCAGGTTGAAGATTTCTTCGGTGCGCGCTTCGATGATGTGGGCCAGGTCCTGGCGATTGATCTGGGCGGGATGATCCTCGCCGAAGGGACGGATGCTGAAATATTCCTCCGACCCCACCTCGGCGCGGACGGCATGGCCCTGCTGCTTCTTGACCTCTTCGGCCTGCGGGAAGGGCAGGCGCAGCCCGTGCGCGATGTCCTGCGTCACGTGGTTGCCGCCCACGGCCAGCACCATGGTGTGCCACACATCGCCGTCCACGTAGATGGCCAGGTCGGTGGTGCCGCCGCCGATGTCGCAGACGGCCACGCCCATCTGGCGTTCCTGCTCGGTCAGGACCACCTCCGCCGAGGCCAGCGGGTTCAGCACAAACTGGTCGACCTCGACGCCGGCCGCGCCCACACACTGGCGCAGGTTGTCGACCGTGGCGGTTGCGGCGGTGATGATGTGCGTCTCCACTTCCAGCTTGTAGCCGTGCATCCCGGCCGGCATGTGGATGCCTTGCTGCCCGTCCACGGTGAAGCCGCGCTGGACAACGTGAACGATCTCGCGGTCGTGCGGGATGGCCACCGTGCGGGCCTGTTCGAGCACGCGCGCCACATCCACCGCGTCGATCAGGCCGTGCGGGACGGCGATCGACCCGCGGCTGTTGACCGAGGAGACGTGCGCGCCCGCCAGGCTGACCAGCGCGGTCGTGATCTCCATGCCCGAGGTTTGTTCGGCCTTTTCGACCGAGCGCGCAATGGCCTTGGAGGCCGCGCCCAGGTCGACGATCACGCCCTTGCGGATGCCCTCAGACGGTTCGAGGCCCACACCCAGGATGCGGATCTGGTTTGCGGCCTCCACGCGCCCCACCAGCGTGCAGACCTTGGTCGTGCCTACGTCGATACCTACGAAGATTTCTTCCATTACGGTTCCATCCGATAATACGGCGCGTCCACGTGGACGACGCTGATGAAGGCGGGATAAATTCCGCGCGCCGTGAGCGAAGCCGAAAGGGACTGGTACACGCGCAGTTTGAGCGCCATGTCCTTCGAGGCCTCGCCAAAGAAGACCTGCCAGCCCTGCGGGTCGACCCAGCCGAAGCCGTTGTTGGCATCGTAGACCAGGCTCGCCCCGGCCGGCAGGCTTGCCGCCAGGATATGGACCGATTTCACCAGGTCGGGGGCCAGGTACGGCAGCGGGCTGAACGGGTCATCGGTCACGGAGGCGCCGTAGGGCGGGGTGGCCCGGGCGAAGATCGGGATCAGGCCGCCCACCTCGCCGCGCGGGCGGAAGGACACGCCGGTCGCGTCGATCCAGGTATACCCCTCCGCCAACTGCCAGAGCAGCACGGGCTGGCGTTCGGTTACCTCGACCATGACCTGGTTCGGCCAACGGACCGTGACCGCCGCCGCGGAAAGCTCGGTGAAGGCCATGCGCAGGCGCGCCGCCAACTCGTCGGGGCGCACTGTAAAGATGGGTTGTCCGCTCACGCCCAAGACGGCGTTGATCTCAGCCGGGCTGAGGCGGGCGGCGCCCGTCACCTGCGCCTCGGTCACGCGGAAATAGGGCAGGGTCCACAACAGGTAGAGCACGGCGGCCAGGACCAGTCCCAACAGGAAGGAGGCCAGCCGCCAGCCCGGGCGGATGCGCGGCAGGGACAGTCCCTGCACCTGGTCCCGCGGCAGGCTGATGGCGATCCCAAAGCGGCGCTCCGCCTGCGCTGAGCGGGGGGTCAGGCGCGGGCTGCGGCTGCGCGAAGTGACCGGCGGCAGCGGGCGATAGGCGCGCTCAACGGCCTTTTTCTGGCGCTTGACCTGCTCCTGCGAGCGGCGTTGACGCACTTCTTCCGAGCGGGAGGCGGTGGAACGTCTCGTGCTCATCCGTGACTCCTGAAGGTGTGGGAGGTGCGGTCTCGTTCGGCTTTGCGTTTCAAGGCCAGCTCGATCAGGCGGTCGACCAATTGCGGATAGGGCAGGCCGCTGGCTTCCCACAGTTTGGGATACATGCTAATCTGGGTAAAACCGGGCAGGGTGTTCAACTCGTTCAGGTGAATGCGGTGGGTATCCCGTTCGACGAAGAAGTCCACGCGCGCCAGGCCCGCACAGTCGATGGCGCGGTAGGCGCGCACCGCCAGGCTGCAAATCTGTTCGCTGACCTCGGCCGGCAGCGGCGCGGGGATCAGCAGGCCGGAGGTGCCGTCGAGATATTTCGACTCGTACGAGTAAAACTCGCGGCTCGGCAGGATCTCGCCGGGCGCGGAGGCGCGCGGTTCGTTGTTGCCCAGCACACTGACCTCGATCTCGCGCGCATTCTTCACGCCGTGCTGGATGAGCACGCGGCGGTCGTACAGGGCGGCTTCGATCAAGCCTTCCTGCAAATCGGAGCGGTTGTTGCACTTGGTCACACCCACCGAAGAACCGAGGTTGGCAGGCTTGGTGAAGAGCGGGTAGCCGCTGAGTTCCTCGGCCCGTCGGAGGACAGCTTCCATGTCCTGCTCGATCTCGGCGCGCGTCACGACCAGCGTATCCACCACGGGAATGCCGTGGGCGACCATCACGTCCTTGAAGATGCCCTTGTCCATGCCCACGGCAGAACCGACCACGCCCGCGCCCACGTAGGCCGCGTCGGCCAGTTCGAACAGGCCCTGCAAGGTGCCGTCCTCGCCAAAGGTGCCGTGCAGGACGGGGAAATACACATCCACATCGGTCAGTTTTTCGAGTTTCCCTGCGCGCAGGACGAACATCCCCGCCTCGGAGGGATCAGGCAAAACAAACGCGGGTTCCAGCCCGGTATAATTTTCGCGCATGAAGCTGTCATGCACCGCCTCGCCCGTGAGCCATTTGCCCTCGCGGGTGATGCCCACCTGGGTCACTTCGTAGCGCTGCGGGTCGAGCACCGACAACACCGAACGCGCGGACATGAGCGATACGTCATGTTCGCCGGAGCGTCCCCCGAAGAGGACGGCCACTTTCAGTTTACGGGCTGCGTTGTTTACCATTCGCCAATCAACTCGACTTCCAATTCCAATTCGATGCCGAACTTTTCATGCACTGTCTTTTGCGCCAACTCGATCAGCGCGCGCATGTCTGCGGCGCAGGTTTGGCCGTGATTGATGAAGAAGTTTGCGTGAATCGGGCTGATTTCAGCGTTGCCGATGCGGGCGCCCTTCAAGCCCGCGGCTTCGATCAAACGGCCCGCATGATCGCCCGCAGGGTTCTTGAACATGGAACCCATGCTGGCGCCGGGCGGCTGCGTGGCCTTGCGGCGTGCACTGAATTGTTCGATTGTAGCAGACACTTCCTCTTTGACTGCGTTTGTTAAACTGAATTGCGCCGTAATCACAATGCCGCGCGCGTCGCCGCGCTTGAGCAGGCTGGTGCGGTAGCCGTACCCAAATTTTTCGACCGGCCAGGTTTCGAGGCCGTTTTCGGTCCATACCTCGGCGTGAATGAGGTCATGCGCCACGTCGCCGCCGAAGGCGCCCGCATTGCCATAGACCGCCCCCCCAACCGTGCCCGGGACCGTCGCGGCCCATTCCAGCCCGCCCAGGCCCCTGGCTGCGGCGCGATGCGCCAACTGGCTGAAGGTCGCGCCCGACTCGGCCCAGACGGTGGGCCGGTCGCCGCCCTCGAAGCGGACGGCTTTGGCGCGGTTGAGCAGCACCACCCCGCGCACACCGCGATCGCCGACCAGCACGTTCGAGCCGCCGCCCAACAGCAGAAAGTCGATGCCCTGCCCGCGCAGGTGGGTGATGGCCCGCACCAGCTCCGTCGCCGAGCCGGCTGTGATGAGCAGGTCGGCAGGTCCGCCAATGCGCGCGGAGGTGTACGGCGCAAGCGTCGCGTTCTCTTGCAGCGCATCGCCAAACTCGGCGCGCAGGGAAGCGGAAAGGGTCGGGGCGGACATGGTCAACATCGCAGCAGCCGGGCGCAAGCCGGGGCTACTCCTTCTCCAAATTTTCGATCAGGCGGATGATGAGTTCCTGACGTTCGCGGTCGTCCTGGCTGCGGGGTTTCTTGCGCGGCAGGGGCCTGCGGGTGCGGTTCGCGCGGTCGTTCTCCACGTGAACAAGCACCATCTGGAGCGGGGGCACGCCCAGGGTCTCGGATTGATATTTGCGTTTCTTCTCTTCCGTCATGGCAACCTCCAATTTAAAGCCGGGCCAGCACGTTCGAACTGACCTGGTCGGCATCCCCGGCGGAAAGCACCAGCAGCACGTCGCCGCCGCGAAGATTCTTGAGCAGATATTCGGTCGTCTCTTCCAGCGAGTTGGTGAAGCGCGCCGCCACGTGCGGCATGGCGCTGACCACCTCGGCAGAGGAGAAGGTTTGTTTGGGTTCACGCGCCGCATAGACTTCGGTCACCAGTACCTGGTCGGCGTCGCCAAAGGCGCGCGAAAATTCGAGGAACAGGGTTTGCGTGCGCGAATAGGTGTGCGGCTGCCACACGGCCCACAGCCTGCGTCCGGGGTAGCGCGCGCGCGCCGCGGAAAGCGTGGCGCGAATCTCGGTGGGATGGTGGGCATAGTCGTCGATGACCGTCACGCCGCGCGCTTCGCCCAGCACCTGGAAGCGCCGTCCCGTGCCCGTAAACCCGCCCAGCGCAACGGCAGCGTCCTTGAGCGGCAGTCCCATCACCGCCGCCACGGAGAGCGCCGCCAGGGCATTGCGCACGTTGTGCTCGCCCGGCACCTGCAGCGACACGCTGGCCGACATCAGGCCCAGCCCCGCACCGTTGGTGCTGAAGGCAAAGTCGAAGCCGCCGCGCTGGTTGGGCCTGACGTTGCGGGCCTGCATCCATTGCGGGCTGTTGATGGTCAACTCGCTTTTCACGCTGTAGGCCATTACTTGCCGGCCGCTCTGGCGGGCACGCGACAACAGGGAGGCCGCCCCTTCATCCTCCGAACAGGCGACCAGCGTGCCATCCGGCGGCAGCAGGCCGACGAAACGCTCGAAGGCCTCGAACATTTCGCCGATGGTCGGGTAACAATCAGGGTGGTCGTGTTCGAGGTTGGTAATCACCTCGATGCGCGGCTGCAAGCCCAGGAACATGCGGTCATACTCGTCGGCCTCGATCACGAAGGCGGAACCTTTGCCCGCGCGGGCGTTCACGCCGAAATTGTTCATCACGCCGCCGACGATGAAGGAGGGGTCGCGCCCCAGCGCAGACAGCATCCAGGCGATCATGGCGGTGGTGGTGGTCTTGCCGTGCGTGCCGGCCACGGCAATGCCCGTTTTATCGGCCATCAACTTGCCCAGGAAATCCGCGCGCTTGTAGACCGGGATGCCGGCTTGCAAGGCCGCCTGGACCTCGGGGTTGTCGTCTGTGACCGCAGAGGAGCGCACCACCCAATCGACGCCCGCCACCAGGCGCGCATCGTGCCCGATGTGGACGGGCAGGCCCGCGGCTTGCAGGTCGGCGGCAAAGGGCGACATCGCCCGGTCCGAGCCGCTCACTTCGTACCCGCTTTCCTTGAGCAGGCGCGCAATGGCCGAAAGTCCGCTGCCGCCGATGCCGATGAAGTGTACGCGAGTCATGGCTGCACCTGCTCCTAGATGTACACCACGATGATGAAGATCAGGATGAGGATGACCGCAAAGTAGACGGTCGGCTCACCCAGCCAGCGCGGGGGCATGGAATTCATCATCAACGCCACCGAGTCGGCCAGGGGGGTGCCGGGCACCGGGGCCGAGATGACATCCGGGAAGGGATAGTTCGCGGTATGAATGTAGAAGAGCAGCGTGCCCGCAATGAGGTAGCCGTTGAAGCCGCCCATCACCACGCCAAACAACCCGTCTGCCAGGCGCTCACGGTTGGCCTTGGCCGCCAGCCGCTGCACCGAGATCACGGTCTGATAACCGAAATACACCAGCGCCAGCAGGATCAGGGAGCGGACCCAGAAGAGCGCGCCATTTTGTTCGGCAATGTTCTTCATGACGGGGACGTAGCGTTCCAGCAGGAAGTTGACAGCCAGCGCGGTCACGACGCTGAAGGAGACCATCAATTCCTTGGCCCAACCGCGCATCCAGCCAATGACGGCAAACAGGATGATGTACATCCACAGGACGTATACAATATTCATCATAACGGCGTCCCTCCTGCCAGTTCGAGCAACTGGCCGGCAATGGCATCCGCAGCCCCGGGACGGGCCAGGGAGCGCATGGCAGCGCGCATGGCCTCGCGCCTGGCAGGGTCGCCAAGCAGGTCTGCGATCAAGGGGTAAAGTCGATCCTTCATCAGGTGGTCTTCCAATAAAACGGCCGCCCCGCGGCGGGAAAGCGCCTCGGCGTTGACCTTCTGGTAGCGCCAGGCATACGGGTACGGGACGAGGATGGCGGGCAGCCCAAAGAAGGGATACTCTCCCAGCGCCGAGGCGCCCGCGCGCGAAACCACCAGGTCGGCGGCGGCCAGGGCGGCGCCCATCTCGTGCAGGTAGGGCAGGGCGTGATAGTGCTCCGCCAGGGACTGTGGCAATGCCTGGGCGGCGGCTTCCACGGCGGGCCAGTCGAGCGGGCCGCTCAGGTGGATGACTTGCGCCCGTTCCAGCAGGGCGGGCAGGCTGGCAAGCACCGCGTTGTTGATGGTGCGCGCGCCCTTGCTCCCACCGGTGACCAGCAGGACGGGCAGGTCGCCCGAGAGTCCCAAGTGCTGGCGCGCAGTTTGACGGGACCAGCCCCCCAGGTCCGCGCGCAGCGGGTAGCCCGTGACCACGATGCGCTGGCGGGCGGGGAAAAACTGTTTCGAGTCCGCATCGGTCACGGCCAGCCGGTCCGCAAAACGGGCCACGGCCTTGAGCGCCAGCCCGGGTTCGATATCGGGCACATACAACAGGGTGGGAGTGGAGCGTCCCGCGAGGGCCATCGGGAAGGCCACGTAGCCGCCGGTGAAGAAGAGCGCATCGGGACGAAAGTCCCTGAGGATGCGGCGGGAAGCAACGAGACCCCGCGAGAGTTTCGCGAGGTTGCCGGGCAGGGCGCGCAGGCCCACACCGTGGATGCCGGCGGCGGGAATGGCCTGGAAGGGGATACCGGCGCGTTTCACCAGGTCCGCCTCCATGCCGCCTTCACCGCCAACCCAAAGCGTCTCAATGCCCGCTCGTTGGTTCGTGAGCGCGTTGTGCACGGCGAGAGCGGGATACACGCCGCCGCCGGTCCCACCCGCGCAAATCAACAACCGCATTGTAGGACTTCCTCCATTCGTCATCCGTCATGGTTCCCTCGCCGCGCTGGCGGGAGATGTTCAACAAAATTCCGATGGCCGCCAGGGAGGTGACCAGATTCGAGCCGCCCGCGCTGATGAAAGGCAGGGCATTACCGGCAAAGGGCAGCAGGCCGACCATCACGGCCATGTTGATGAGCGCTTCCATTCCGATCCAGATCACCAGGCCCGAGGCCAGCAGGGTGCCGAGCATGTCGGGCGCGCGGCGAGCCACCACCAGTCCGCGCCAGACCAGGGCGGCGTACAGGCCAATCAGGGCCAGGGCGCCAAACAGTCCCAATTCCTCGGCGATGACCGCAAAGATGCTGTCTGTGGGCGGGACGGGCAGGCCGGTCAGCTTGGACTGCGACTGCCCAATGCCCATGCCGAAGAAACCGCCGTTGACGATGGCCTCGAAGGAGCGCCGCACGTGATACGAGGCCTGGGTCGGATCCTTGATGCCCGCCAGGAAGGCGTCCACGCGTTCGCGGCCCGTGGGACTGACCTGCACCACAATGGCGGCTGCCACCAGCGCCACCAACAACAGCACGCCGATCTGTTTCAAATCGCCGCCCGCCAGGAAGAACAACAACCCGCCCAGGATGAACACCGTGACCGCGGCGCTCAGGTCCGGCTGCTGGTAGATCAAACCGCCCACCGTTCCCAGGATCATGCCCAGCGGGATCAGGCCCAACTGCACATCATGCAGGAACTCGCGTTTGGCGTACAACCAGACCGCCAGGTACAGGATCAGGATTAGCTTGGCCAGTTCGGAGGGCTGCGCCGATCCCTGAAAGTAGGAGCGCTTCGCGCCCAGGCGGATATCCATCAACAGCACGCCGACCAGCAGGATGACGGTGACCAGCATGGCAGGCACGATCAACCTGCGCCAGTAGTGATAATCGAAGAAAGCCAGGGCAGCCGCCGCAACCAGGCCCAGCCCAAGCCAGAGCACCTGGCGGTTGAACATGTACATCGGCTCATCGTACATGGTGAGTGAAAAATCCCAGGAGGCAGAAAACAGCATCACCAGGCCGAACACCACCAGCGCAAAGACCGTCGCCAGCAGGGACAGATCGAAGCCGCCTGCAGAGGGACGGCGCTGCGCCTGGGACGGGCCGTAGGAATTATTTACGTAAGTTTCTGCACCCATGCTTTAAACCTTTCTCCGCGTTCGGCAAAATCCTTGAAGGCATCGTAACTGGTGCCGCCCGGCGAAAGCAGGACGACGTCGCCGGCTTCGGCCACTTCGGCGGCCTGGAGGATGGCCTGCTCCAGGGTTTCGCAACGCTCCAGGGTTTTCAGCCTGGACCCGGGGCCGGCTACCGCTTTTTCGATCTTTTCCGCCGCCTCGCCGAAGAGCACCACGTGCTCCACGCGCCGGTGGATCAGGGCGGCCAGATCCTCCCAGGGCAGGTCCTTGTCGCGCCCCCCAAGCAGCAGCACGATGGGTTCCTCGAAGGCGCGGATGGCGGCCATGCTGCGCTCGGGCGCGGTGGCAATCGAGTCGTTGTACCAACGCACGCCGCGCAATTCACGCACCAGTTCCAGGCGATGCGGCACCCCGTGGAAATCCTCCACGGCAGCCAGCATGGCGTCCAACGGGAAGCCCGCCGCGTGGCCGATGGCAAAGGCCGCCAGGGCATTGCTGACGTTATGGTCGCCGCGCAGCAGGATTTTTTCGCGCGGGATCAAGGGCAGGTAGGCGTTCCCGTTGCGCAGGGCCAGCAGGCCGTCATGATAATATGCGCCGTTTTGGCCTTCTTCGAGGTCGCGCAGGCTGAAGGTCAGCAGCCTGCCTTTGACGCGTCCGCGCAGGTTCCAGGCGCCCGGGTCGTCGCGTCCCAGGATGGACACATCCTTTGCGGTCTGAAAATCCAGCAGGCGCGCCTTGGCGGCAGTATAGGCTTCCATCGTGCCGTGACGGTCGAGGTGGTTGGGCGTGACGTTGAGAATGGCCGCCACGTTCGGCGAGAGGGTCATCTGCTCCAGTTGGAAGGAGGACAATTCCAGGATCGCCAGATCGGTCGGCTGCATCTCGTCCACGTAGTTGATCAGCGGGTCGCCGATATTGCCGCCAATGAAAGCCGACGGTGAGCGGCGGCCCGTGGACGGTTCGGCCTGGCCGAAGGCTTCCTTCGCCATCCTGCCGACCAATGTCGTGGTGGTGGTCTTGCCCGCCGAGCCGGTGATGCCGATGGTGCGGCAGGGCACGACTTCCATGAAGACCTGCGTGTCGTTCGAGAGCGGGATGCCGCGCTTGAGCGCTTCCGCCACGATGGGCAGGGTCAACGGGACGCCGCCCGAGAGGCACAACAGGTCGCAATCGTTCAACAGTTCGAGCGGATGCCCGCCCAGCGCCCAGGTGATGGGCAGGCCGGCCAGCGCCTCGCGGGCGGCGGGCGCCTCGGGCTGCGCATCCGAGAGGGTCACGCGCGCGCCCTGCCGGGCCAGCCAGCGCGCCAGGGCCAGCCCCTGTCGGGCCGCACCGAGGATGAGCACACGCCTTCCGTTCCAAGCCTGCATCTTATACCGTCGCCAATCCCACGCCGATCATGCCTGCCAGCAGGCCGATCAGCCAGAAGCGCTGCACGATCTGGGTCTCGCTCCAGCCGAGCAGTTCGAAGTGCAAATGCAGGGGCGCCATCTTGAACAGGCGCTTGCCCTTGGTCCATTTGAAGTAGCCGATCTGCAGGGTGACGCTGACGGCCTCACTGAGCGGGATGACGCCGATCAACAGCAGCAGCGGCCATTGGCCGGTCATCAGGGCCACCACGGCCAGGGTGCCGCCCAGGGCCAGCGACCCGGCGTCGCCCATGAACAACTCGGCGGGGTGGACATTGAACCACAGGAAGCCAAAGACGGCTCCCACCAGGGTAAAGCAGAAACGCGCCACGTACACCTGTCCCTGCATGAGGGCAATGCCTCCATAGGCCGCAAAGGCGGTGGCGGCAATCAGGCCTGCCAGCCCGTCCAGCCCATCCGTGAAGTTGACCGCGTTCGACTCGGCCACGATGATGAAGGCCGCAATCGGGATGTACCACAGGCCCAACTCCAGGTCGAAATTCAGGCCGGGCACGTAGAAGGACGGAGCGCGCAGGACATATTTCAACACCAGGGCGATGACGAGCGCCAGCCCCACCTGGGCGGCGAACTTGACACGCGCGCTCATGCCCTCGCCGCGGCGCTTGCCGCGAATGCCCTGCCAATCGTCGACCGCGCCCAGGATGCCGAACCCGATCAACGAGACCAGCGGAACGGCCACCGAACGACCGACGGCGCTTTGCTGCAAGCCGATCAGGGAAACGGCGTTGAGCAGGCCGGTCAACAGCAGGGTGGGCAGGATGAACAGCAGGCCGCCCATGGTGGGCGTGCCCATCTTGACGGCGTGCGCGCCCGGCTCCTCCACGCGAATCAACTTGCCGATCTTGAAATGACGCAGCACGCGCAGGAACGGTCCGCCCCAAATGGCGGCCATCAGGAACGAGAGACCGGCCAAACTGAGCGCCAGGGAGGCCTGATTGACGGATGGATTCATGAGCGGATCTCCAGGGCGGAAGTGATGCGATCCATGCGCAGGCCGTGCGAGCCTTTGATGAGCACGGTGTCGGTCTTGGAGAGATTCCGCTGGAGCCATTCCACGACCTGTTCGTGAGACTGGAACTCCAACACGCGGGCGGGCTTCATCCCCGCCTTGCGGGCGGCCTCGGCAATCATGCACCCGCGCTGGCCGAGGGTCAGCAGGGTATGCGCCACCTGCGCGGCGCGCACCCCGACCATGTCATGTCCCTGTCTTTCGTAGGGACCCAGTTCGAGCATATCGCCCAGCACGGCGATCTTGCGTCCATCCAATTCACTGAGCAGGTTGAGCGCCGCCAGCACCGATTCGGGCGAGGCGTTATAGGTATCGTCGAGGATCAGCGCGCCGGCTTCGCTGCGCACCGCCACCAGGCGCAGCTGGGTGTGACCCTGACGCAGACCGTCGAAGATCTCCTGCCAGGTCAGGCCCTCCACCAGGCCGATGGCCGCGGCGCGCAGGGCGGTAT
Organism: Chloroflexota bacterium; assembly: GCA_049324895.1. GTDB lineage: Bacteria > Chloroflexota > Anaerolineae > Anaerolineales > Villigracilaceae > JACPVF01. Next base: position 4,997 of record JBMOMS010000176.1, on the reverse strand, counting down.
GCACCGAGTGCCGCCCGATCATTGGGATGCGCACGTGCAGGGTCTCGCGGTGATAGTGCAGGCGGAAGCGAATGCCCTCCAGGCCCAGGCCTTCCACGTGGTCGGCCCACAGTTCGGCGTCGGGCAGCAGGCCGTAGAAGAACACGCGCGCGCGGGTCTTCTCTTCCATCTTGCGCACCCACGGGTCGTCGAAGTTCAGGATGGCCACGCCATCGGCGGGCAGGGACTGGACCAGCTCGGACTTGCCCAGGAAGATGTTCTCCTGCGAGCCGGCCCGCTCGGCGTGGACGGTGCCGATATTGCTGACCACACCCACCTGCGGCTGGGCGATGTCGCACAGAAAGGCGATTTCGCCCGGCACGTAGAAGCCCATCTCGAAGACGGCGTGCTCATAGCCGCTGCCCAGGCGCAGCACGGTCAACGGCAGGCCGATTTCGTTGTTGAGGTTGCCCGGGTTCTTGAGCGTGCGATAGCGCTGGCTGAGCACCTGGGCCGCCACTTCCTTGGTGGTCGATTTGCCCACACTGCCGGTGATGCCGATCACGCGCAGGTCCAGTTTGCGCCGCCAGAAGCGGGCGATCTTTTGCAGGGCCGAGACCGTGTTGTCCACGCGCAGGCAGAGGGGCGGGTTGAAATCGAAGTCCGCGGCAATCGCCTGGCCACTGCGCAGGTCGAGGACACGCTGATCGGCGCTCCCCTCCCGCTGGATTAAAGCAAAAGAGGCGCCCCGCCGAAAAGCCTCGTCGATGAAGTCGTGGCCGTCCACGCGCTCCCCGGGAATGGCGACGAACAGGCAGCCGGGAATGGCCTGGCGCGAGTCAATGGCTGCCTCGGTAATAACCGCGGCAGCCTGCTCCGGGCGGAGACCAGTCAGGGCTTCGAGTGCGTCGGCAAGGATCAGCATGGTTTATTGTGCGGCGATCTGAAAGCGGATGATGTCGGGCGGTATGTCCAATAGAATGACAGTCTTGCGGGCCATTTCCGAAAAGATCGGCGCAGCCGTTTCGGAGCCCCAGATGGAGGTAGAGGGTTTTTCGAGCCAGACATAGATCATAAAGCGCGGATCGTCCACCGGTCCCCAGCCGATGAAGGAGGCGTTCGTCTTGGTGGCATCGTAGAAGCCGCTGTCGGTGGGGATCTGCGCAGTGCCGGTCTTGCCAGCCACGCGGTAGCCAGGCACCAGCGCTTCCGAGGATTCCTGTTCGAGGGACAGCGCCAGCATTTCATTGAGCGTATCGGCTGTAACCTGCGAGATGGGCGCGCCGGCGTACTGCGGCGCGACGCTGTACTGGCGGCCCTCACGCATCATGGCGTACAACACGTGCGGCGTTACCATGTGCCCATCGTTGGCGATGGCCGAGGCGGCCATCAACATCTGGATGGGGGTGACGGCCACGCCCTGGCCGAAGGCGTTGGTGCCCAGGTCGACCATGTACCAATCCTCGTCCCCGGGAACCTTGAGGCGGCCGGCCGCTTCACCAGACAGGTCCACGCCGGTGGGGCGGCCCAGGCCGAAGCGATCCATGTAACCATAGAAGGTGTCCGGCCCCATCGAGGTGGACAACCAGGCCATGCACACATTCAGCGAATGTTGCAGGCAGCCCACCATGTCCTGCGGCCCCCAGGCCTGGCGGTCCCAATTTTGGATGGTGACGCCGCCCACCATGATCGCGCCCGTATCCAAAAAGGAGGTGGACGGGGCGGCGATGCCGCTGTCCAACGCGGCGGCCATGGTCAGGATCTTCAGCACCGAACCTGGCTCGTAGGAGGCGCTGATGGCCTGATTGAAATCGGAGGCGCGGTCGTAGATGACGCCGTAATTCCAAAACTGGTTCAAGTTCATGCGCGGCGTGACGGCCATCGCCAGCAGTTCGCCGGTCTGCGGGTCCATCACGATGATCGTGCCGCCCTCCGCGCCATAGGTGAGCAGGGCGTTGTCGAGGATTTCCTCGGCGGCGTCCTGCAAGTCGCGGTGCAGGGTCAATACCAGGGTGGTGCCGTTTGGCACGTGAGGAATCTCGACCGCGCGATTCGGGTCGGTGGGCACCAGCACCTGCAGGGGATTGCCGGCCAGCAGGTCGTTATATTTCTCCTCCACGCCAAAATAACCGCGGCCTTCGCGGTTGACGAAGCCCAGCACGTTGGAGGCCAGCGCCTCCTCGGGATAGCTGCGCTGCGGGTGTGTGCTGAACTCCAGCCCGGTCAAGGCGCCAGAGGTTCCTTCGGGAGCCTGCTTTTGGGCCTCCTTCTGCAAGTTCTGCAGGGCCAGGGCTTTCTCGCTTTCCACGTAGTTGGCCAGCACCAGGTAGCTCAAGCCTTCCGGCGGCAGGGTCAACTGCCCCAACACCTCGTTATAGTCCAGGCCCAGGTTCATGCTGAGGGCCAGGGCCAGGGCGCTGGGATCGCGCATGGCGTTCAGGTTCACGCCCACTTCGTACACGGTGCGGTTGCCCGCCAGCAGGTGTCCGTTGCGGTCATAGATCTCGCCGCGGTCAGGGTAGAAGGTGCGCAGCTCGCTGGCATACTTGGCGCTCTGCAAATGGAAGATGACCGCCTCTTCACTGTTCTGAATGCGTACAATCTGCGCAAGGATCAGGAATGCCGCCGCGGCCAGCACGCCGATCAGGAGATTCGAACGCCAGGCGTATTGCTGTCTCATTGTCCATCTCCCAACCGCTGAAGCGCCTGGTCGAACCAGTCCAGCAGCGACTGTGTGTACTCGGGCGGGGTGAGCGGCTGGCTGATCTCGGGCTTGGGCGCCGCTGTCAGGATCTCGGGCTGCGACGGGACGTAGCCGGGCACCGCCAGGTATTCAATTCCATCCACGGTCACCGGGCGGTAGCCGAGGTCGAAGGCGCGCTGTTCCATCACACTGGCCGAGGTCAAATCCGCCAGGCGGGTTTCCAGGTCGCCATTGGACTGCTGGATGATGCTCATCTGGTAGGTCATATCCTGGATGCGGCGGCCGGTGATGGCAGCCTGGGCGGTCACATCCAGGTACAGGGCGGCCACCATGGCCAGCGCGATCACGGCCAGCAAAAAGGTCACAAGCCCCTGGCGCTGGACGCGCCAGGGGGTCATGCGATAGGCGTGAACGAAATGGTGGACGGAATCCAGGTTCATAATTTCTCTGCTACTCTAAGTTTGGCGCTGCGCGCGCGCGGGTTCCCTTTGATTTCCTCTTGCGAGGAGACGACGGGTTTGCGCGTGATTTCTTTAAGAATCGCCGGGCGCTCGACGGCGTAAAGTTGTTCGTAGGGCGGGTTGACCAGCGCCCTGGCCTGCTCGCGGAAGAAGTCCTTGACGATGCGGTCCTCGAGCGAGTGGAAGGAGATCACCGCCAGCCTTCCGCCGGGCCTGAGGGCGGCCACCACCTGCGGAAGCGTGTTCGCCACTGCGGCCAACTCCTCGTTGACAGCGATGCGCAGGGCCTGGAAGGTGCGCGTGGCGGGGTGGATGTGCGCGCCCCGTCGGGGGGCGGCGGCTTCGATAACGGCGGCCAGTTCACGGGTCGTGTGCAGCGGCCTGGCTTTGACGATGGCGCGGGCAATTCGGCGCGAGTCCCGTTCCTCGCCGTAGCGGAAGATCAAATCCGCCAGTTCCCGCTCATCCAATTCGTTGACCAGGTCCGCCGCGTTGTGGGGGGCGGAAGGTCCGAAGCGCATGTCCAGCGGGCCGTCCTGCAAAAAGGAGAAGCCGCGCTCGGGGCGGTCGAACTGCATGGACGACGCGCCCAGGTCGAGGATCACGCCGTCCACCGCATCCCAGCCGAGGGCCGAGAGTTGGACGGCGAAAGTTTCATAGGAGGCCTGGACCAGTTGCGCGCGCTCCCCGTAAGGAGCCAAGGTCTCACGGGCAAGCGCCAACGCCTGCGGGTCAACATCCAATCCCAGCAAGCGCCCGTCTGGTGCGCAGGCCTCCAGAATACCGCGGGCATGACCGCCCGCGCCCAGTGTTCCATCCACATAGCGTCCCGCAGGACGAGGCTGCAATGCGTGTATAATCTCTTGATAAAGTACGGACAGATGCGGCTGCATAATGAATGCGCAAAACGCTGTTTGCGCTACGGCTTCGATGAAAGGTCGAGGGCAGCAAAACGCTGGTTGTTGGTTTCCACATCCAGCAGCTGCGCCTGTTGTTCCTGCCAAAGCGCAGGAGTCCACACTTCAAAGTAATCGCCTTGACCTGCCACGATGGCCTCACCCTCCAGGCTGATCACCTGGCGCAGGTTGGTGGGCACGAGCACGCGCCCGACCTTGTCCACTTCCACCGGGTAGGCGTTCGCCAGGATCAGGCGGCGCAGCAGACGCGCGGTGGGGTCGGCCAGGTTCATGGCATTGATGCGGCGGTAGACTTCCTCGAAGTAACTCGTCGTCATCACCATGAGACAGCGGTCGAAGCCTTGCGTGATGAAGGCGCCGCCAACCAGCAACTCACGAAAGCGCGCCGGGATCATCAGGCGGCCCTTGTCATCGAGAGTGTGCTGGTACTGACCTAAGAACATTTGTGCTACTTCCTTTTTTTAACAGGCGAACGCCGGGATGACCGGCGCCCTACCACTTTCTACCACTTCTTCCCACATTATACGGTTTCCGTGGGCAAAAAGCAAGTAGTACTTTTGGTTATCGGCAATTCGCCTCACGATGTGTAGGGTGTCATTGACCCGGATACCCAAACTGCCACAATCTCGGTGAGTGAGGGAAATGAGGCGATATGACAACATCAAAGCCAAGGAGCAAAAAATGAAAAAGGCAATGTTCATTGCGTTTCTAGCCGTCACGCTGGCGGCCTGCGCCCCAGCCACTCAACCGATGAATCAACAGGGAACCGCCATTGCCGTCGTCCTGACCGATCATTTCCTGACTGAGACCGCCCTGCCAACCGCCACGCCCCCGCCGCCAACTGTTACCCCAACAGCCACTGCTGTTGTATTTTTGTCTACGCCGCCTCCGACACAGCCGCCCGTCCCTATCCTGACACCCGACGCGATTCAAGTG
>JBMOMS010000175.1:0-8684 GCA_049324895.1 Chloroflexota bacterium | reverse complement strand
TGTGACTTCGACGCGGCCGTCTTTGAGCACGATGATCTTGTCGGCCTGGCGATAGGCAGCGCGGCGATGTGAGACCACCAGGCAGGTGGTGTTGCGCATCTCAGACAGGCGCTTCCACAACCGCTCCTCGGTCTCCACGTCCAGCGCGCTGGAGAGGTCGTCCATCACCAGCAGGTCGGGACGGCGCACGAACATGCGCGCGGCGGCGGCGCGCTGCATCTGTCCGCCCGAGAGGCGCACGCCCTTCGGCCCGATGACCGTCTCCAACCCGTCGGGCATCTGCGCCAGATCCTGCTCGAAGACGGCCAGGCGGATGGCTTCCAGCAAGGACTCTTCGCTACCCCGCAGGCCAAGCAGGATGTTTTCGCGCAGTGATCCACTGAACAGCCACGGCACCTGGGAAATGTAGGCGCTGCGCGGCGGGACAAAAAAGCAGCCTGGATCCGCGACTGGCTCGCCGTTCCATTGAATCTGACCTGCATCCCGCGGCAGCAGGCCGAGCAGCACCCGCAGCAGGGTCGTCTTGCCCGAGGCCACGCGCCCCGTGACCACGGTGAATGATCCGCGTTCCAGCGAGAGACTCGCATCGTCGAGTCCACGCCCCGAGCCAGGGTGGCGGTAGGACAACCCCACAGCGGAGAGTCGACTCAACGGCGCGGAGGCAGGCTCAAGGTCGGGGAGCGGCGGCGCGGATTTCAAATCCAGCGGCGTGTGGGCCACGATCCGCGCGGGTTGCAGGCCCTGAATCAATTCCGTCATGCGCTCGAAGGAGACGCTCGTCTGGCGATACTGCGCGAGGAAGTGCCCGAAAAATTGGGTGAATTCGGTGACGAAGCCGAGGTAATAGACAAAGAGCGCGAAGTCGCCGAGGTCGAGGCGCGCGCCCTGGGCTGGCGCAGCCGAAAGCAGCAGGATGGCGCCTGTACCCAGGTTGACGGTGCTGGCGCTGACCGAGTCGAGCAGTTGGGTCATCAAGCGATCCTTGAGCATGGCCGAGCGGCGCAGGTCGCCGAGCGAGCGATAATGTGCGATGACGTGACTCTCCACGCCCGCCACCTTGATGGATTGCACCGCGTCGAACATCTCGCTGATGGCGCTGGTCACCTTGCCCGTGGCTTCGCGGCTGGCCTTGCGCAGGCGGTAAATGCGTGTGGAAGCAAACTGTGAAGCGGCGATCACGCCCACCAGAGGCAGGAACACAAACAACGTAATGCGCGGGCTGATGCCCAGCAGGATGCCGATGGAAACAACCGCAAAGGAACCCATGCCGATCGTGTCCAGAGTCCAACTGATCGAGTCTTCGGCGTAGTTGGCGTCCTCGCGCAGGCGGCTGAGCGCGTCGCCTGGCGAGTGCTTGAGGGCCGCCGCGCCTGGCTGTTCGAGGATCGCCCCCAGGATATTGCGGCGCAGCATGGCGCTCATCGTGAAGCGGTGCAGTTGATCGACGGCCACGCCGCTCATGAAGAGCACGCCGCGCCCGACCGCCACGGCCACCAGCAGCGCGATCAGCGTCCAGACCGCGGAGGCCGAACCCGTCTCCGAGCCGAAGATGTTGAAGAAGCGCTGGATGATCAAGCCAGGCAGCAGCGGCGCAAGATGGATCGACGTCCACAGGATGGCGTTGACCGTGTACAGCCACGGGCGATAGCGGATCATCTCCCACAGGAAGCGGTGAGTCTTCATGCCAGCACCTCCTCCAGCCCCGTGCGGAGCAACGCGGAAAAACGCGAAGCGGGGTCGGACAGCAAGTCCTGACGCAGGCCAAACTCCTGGATCGCGCCGTCTTCGAGGATCAGAATCTTGTCGGCCTTTTGCACCGTGTGCAGGCGGTGCGCGATGATGATGGCCGTGCGTCCCTGCAACAGGCGCAGGGTGGCGCGGTCGATCAGGGCCTCGGTCGCCAGGTCGAGGCGCGAGGTGGCCTCGTCGAGGATGACCAGGCCAGGGTCACGCAGGGCGACGCGCGCGAAGTTGAGCAACTGCGCCTGCCCCGCCGAGAGTCCGCCGCCTGGGCCAAGTTCGGTGTCCAGTCCGCGCGGCAGGGATTGGAACCAGCTCGAAAGCTCGAATTCCTCGATGACGGAGAGAATGTCCACATCGCGGATGGATGGGTCGAACAGCGTGAAGTTCTCGCGGACGGTCGCGCCGAACACCTGGACTTCCTGCGGAACCAGCCCGACGCGGCGAGTCAAGTCGGATAGTGTGGTGCCGCCCGTCGGCACGCCGCCCAGCAGAATCTGCCCCGAGGTGGGATCATACAACCTCAGCAGCAGCCGCGCGATGGTGCTCTTGCCGCTGCCCGTGCGTCCCAACAGACCGAGTACCTGTCCCGCCTCCAAACAGTAGTTGATATTGTGGAGCGCGGTCACGTCGTCGCCGTAGCTGAAGACCACCTCGCGGAATTCAACGTCGAGCGCGCCCTGGGCAGGCAGGGACAGGTCACCTTCCTGGATGTTCGACTTCAAGGCGAACAGTTCGCGCACGCGGGTGATGCTGGCGCTGGCGCGCTGCAAATCCTCGATCTGCGCGCGGATCTGCTCGATGGGCCTGCGCATCAGTTCGGTGTAGTTGAAGATCAGGTAGACCGTCCCTGCCGAGATGGCGCCCGCCGACCAGAGCATGTAGCCGAGCGCAAAAGAGAAGCCCGTGCCGAGAGTGAAGAGCAGCAGCGTCGTCGTCCAAATCAAGCTAAATGCCAGCGAGGCTCCGCGGCGGATGGGAAACCACTCGCGCAAAATTTTGTCGAATCGGCGTTTGATGTAATCCGCTGCCCCACTGGCGCGGATGTCCTCCGTGCCATGCAGCACCTCACCGAGGAAGCCAAAGGCCTCGGCGGACTTCTGGCGCGAGGCGATCCAGCGCGGCACGCCGATGGTGCGCACGCGCAGCATGATGATGATGGCCAGCGCAGCGAAGACGGTCAATCCCAGGCCCGCGCGCCAATCCTCACGGTAGAGCATGACCAGCACGCCAACGATCAAGATGACGTTGGCCAGGATGCGCACGACAAATTGCGAGAAGAAATTCGAGAGCGCATCCACGTCCCCGTCCACGCGCTCGATCAGAGTCCCAGGCGGGTACTTCTGGTGGAAGGTCATGTCCAGGCGCAGGCAGTGGTCGGCCAGGTCGACGCGCAGCAGGTTGGTCGCCGTCCACGCCACGCGCTCGCTGACGTAGGTGGCGGCAGTCGTGACCAACTGCGTGACCAGCACCAGCGCAAAGAACAGGACAGCTTTTTGGATGAGCGCATCGTAGCTTCCGCCCGCCAGCGCCATGTCGATGAAGTCGCGCAGCACGCTGGGAGTGTAGAGCTGCAAACCGATACCCGTGACCAGGATCAGCGCCAATCCAACCACCTGTCCCATTTGGGGTCTGAGATAGGCGGACAATAAGTTCCAATACTCGCGAATGGATTTCAATAGGATTCCTTTGCAAACAGGTTGGAATACCTCAATCATACGCCAATTTCAAAACCAGGCAATATCATGCCGACGATTGAGAACTGCGCTTTCCGCCTTAAAAAACGCAATTCTCAACCGAGTGCGGTATGGGACCAAAAGGGGCTGGCAAAATCGGATACTTTGTGGCAAAATTAGGATACCAAAGCGAGTAAGAAAATCAGACACCAGGTTATCCATACACACATGAGAACCCTATTGAATTGCATCTGTACACGGCGGGGTCCCTAAACCACCGCCTCTTATCCAAGAGATTAACGGCTGATTGCCGCAAACGGTGGGCTGGGCGCTCCGCACCCTCGAAAGTCGTCGCTGACGGCTTTTTCGTTTTTTACCCATCGTTTGCCCTGGCTGGGAGTTCCTCCCGGCTGGCAATCCGCCGTTATTTATTTTTAACCCAACGCCACAAGGAGAACTTAACATGAAGATCGCAAGCAATGTCACGGATTTGATCGGCAACACACCGCTGGTGCGTCTCAACCGCGTCACCCAGGGCGCCCAGGCAGAGGTCGTCGCCAAACTGGAGTTTTTCAATCCCGCCCACTCGGTCAAGGACCGCATCGGCTTTTCCATGATCGACACCGCCGAGAAGGCGGGCCTCATCACCAAGGATACCGTGCTGGTCGAACCGACCAGCGGCAACACGGGCATCGCCCTGGCGATGGTGGCCGCCGCGCGCGGATACAGGATCATCCTGACCATGCCCGAGACCATGAGCAAGGAGCGCCGCATGTTGCTGCGCGCCTATGGGGCAGAACTGGTGCTGACTCCCGGCCCCGACGGCATGGGCGGCGCGATCCGCAAGGCCGAAGAGATCGTGGCCTCGGATCCGCAGAAATACTTCCTGCCCCAACAGTTCAAGAACCCCGCCAACCCCGAAATCCACCGCAAGACCACCGCGGAGGAAATCTGGCGCGACACGGACGGCCAGGTCGACTTCCTCGTGTCGGGCATCGGCACGGGCGGAACGATCACGGGCGTGGGCGAGATCCTCAAGTCGCGCAAGCCGTCCTTCCAGGCCATCGCCGTGGAACCCGACGCCTCTCCCGTGCTCTCGGGCGGGACGAAGGGTCCGCATCCCATCCAGGGCATCGGCGCGGGCTTCGTGCCCGATGTGCTCAACACCAAAATCTACGATGAGGTCATCCGCGTCAAGAACGAGGACGCGTTCCAAACCGCCCGCCGCATGGCGCGCGAGGAAGGCCTGCTGGTGGGCATCTCGTCGGGCGCGGCCACCTGGGCGGCCTTGCAGGTGGCGAATCGACCCGAGAACGCGGGCAGGCTGATCGTGGTGATCATCCCCTCCTTCGGCGAGCGCTACCTCTCCACGCCGCTCTTCGCCGACCTGGCCGAGGCGCAGCCGACCCTTTGATATATGATTGCTCTCGTGGGCGCCTCTGATTTTGTGAGGCGCCCACGGGTGGAAGTTCGAGGACACCATGTTCAAAACCATTCACGATGACATTCAGTCCGTTTTGGACCGCGATCCCGCCGCCCGCAACGTGATGGAAGTAATGCTATGCTACCCGGGTTTGCACGCCATTTGGGCGCACCGCCTCTCCCACCGCCTGTGGAAGAATGGATTTAAATTGCTGGCGCGCTGGATCTCACAAGCCATGCGCGGCGTCACGGGCATCGAGATTCACCCCGGCGCGACCGTGGGGCACAATTTTTTCATCGACCACGGCATGGGCGTGGTCATCGGCGAGACGGCCGAAGTCGGTGACAACGTGACGCTCTATCACGGTGTGACGCTGGGCGGAACCAGCCTGAACAAGGTCAAGCGCCATCCCACCATCGAGGACAACGTGGTGATCGGCGCGGGCGCCAAGGTGCTGGGCGCCATCACCATCGGCGCGAACAGCCGCATCGGCGCGAACGCGGTGGTGGTCAAATCCACGCCGCCCGACTCGGTGGTGGTTGGCGTGCCAGGCCAGATCGTCATGCGCGACGGCCCCGCGCACCTGCCCAACGAAAAAGCCGACCTGGAACACGGCAAGCTGCCCGACACCATCGGCGAGACGCTCTCGGCCCTGATCGCCCACGTCGAGTCGCTGGAGAAGCGCGTCAACGGCGGGAGCTACGGCCCCGCCCTGCACACGCCCGATAAAAGCGGCGTCTGGCACTGGGGCGACTTTTCGATCTAACCTGGATTCGTCCGTCCAGGCCGGGGGCAAACATCAACCGCCAGGCCCGCGAAGGAAGTTTTCCGTGGGGCGGGATGGCATCCCGCCAAATCGCGGGAACGCGGAATGCCACATCGTACCCGCAGGGTATTCCGCACCACCTCACTTATCAAATTACCACCACCTAAACCTCTTGCAAAAATCTCAGAGCGCTAACCACTGAGACACAGAGACACGGAGTTTTTTAATTGGTTCTCTCCGTGTTTCCGCGCCTCCGTGGTTCAAAAGGTTTTTCACGCGTTTCCCTGCCCAGGTGGCTTGACGATATCCAGATTGGGGAATAAAATAGTTTCAATACTTAACTATTAATGTCATTAATCACCTACCAAAGGGCAAATCATGACATCGACCGAACGCTTGCGTGACCAGGCCATCGACCGCTTCTGGGAAACGGTGCCGCCGTTGTGGAACACCGTCCGCTCGCACATCCGCGCGACAGCGACCGCGAAATTCGACATCACCGTGGAGCAATTCCACGTGCTGCGCTATGTGCGGCGCGGGACAGCTTCCATGAGCGAGCTGGCAACCGCCAAGAACATCAGCCGTCCCGCCATCAGCCAGGCCGTGGACATCCTGGTGAACAAGGGATTTTTGACGCGCGTCCAGAGCAGGCAGGATCGCCGCGTGGTGGAACTGGCCCTGACCGAAGCAGGCAATGAGCTGCTGGACACGGTCTTCAAGGAGACGCGCGGCTGGATGAAGGAACGCATGAGCGCTCTGACGGTGGATGAATTGGAAACCATCTCGAAGGCGATGGAAGCCTTGAGGAAAATGTTGGAATGATCCGTAGGGGCGGGTCTTCCTGGATGAGTCGGAATTTTTATCATCCTGAAGACCCGCCCCTACCGTAACGAAAAAAATACCCATGACCCATATCAAAAAACTCCTGCACTTTATCAAACCCTATTGGCGGCGAAGCCTGGTCTCGCTGGTGTTTCTGCTGCTGGTGATTGTCATAGACCTGACCATCCCGCGCCTGATCCAACGCATCATCGACCAGGGCATCAACGGCGGGGATATGCGGGTGGTCATCAGCACGACCATCATCATGCTGGTCATCTCGGTGCTGCAAACCCTGTTCGCGCTGGCCAACAACCTGTACTCCATCCAGGTCGGCGAGAGCGTGGCGCGCGATTTGCGTGAGGCGCTCTTCCTCAAGATCCAATCGTTCACGTTCGGCAATCTCGACCATCTCAACACAGGCCAGTTGATGGTGCGCCTGTCGAGCGACACGACCGCCTTCCAGCGCATGGTGCAGGTCTCGCTGCGCATCGGCACGCGCGCGCCCTTGCTGATGCTGGGCAGCCTGATCCTGATGTTCGTCACGGACAGCCGCCTGGCGCTGATGATCCTGCCCGTTCTGCTGGTGACATCGGTCATCATCGTCTTTTTCGTCTCGCGCATGGGGCCGCTTTTCATGACCGTCCAAAAGAAACTGGATCAGCTCAACACGGTCTTGCAGGAGAACATCGCAGGCGTGCGGCTGGTCAAGGCCTTTGTGCGCGCCGATCATGAAGCGGAACGATTTGCAAAAGCCAACGAAGGCTATGCGGAGCGCAACACACACGTGATGCGCTTCATGGCCGCGCTTTCGCCCGCCATGAGCACCTTCGTCAACATCGGCATCGTGATCGTCATCTGGGTCGGCGGGATTCAGTCCGCGGCGGGCGGCGTCTCGGTCGGAGAGATCGTGGCCTTCATCAACTATCTGCACACCACCATGGGGCCGCTGGGTATCATGGTCATGCTGGCGAATGTCGTCGCGGCGGCGACCGCTTCGGCGGAACGCGTCAACGAAGTGCTGGACACTGTCCCCGAAGTGCAGGATGTGCCCAATCCGTTAAGCCTGCCCGAGGGACGGGGGCAGCGGATCGCCTTCGAGGGCGTGGACTTCCACTTTAACGGAACCAACGACGGGCTTGTCCTGAGCGGCGTGGATCTGGTCGCGGAACCAGGCCAGACCGTCGCCATCCTGGGTGCGACGGGAGCAGGCAAATCGTCCATCGTCAATCTCGTGCCGCGCTTCTACGATGTGACCGCGGGAAGAGTGACCTGGAACGGCATAGATATTCGAAACGTAAGGCAGCGCGACCTGTTGGCGCAGGTGGGCGTGGTGCCGCAGGAGACAATTTTGTTTTCAGGCACGGTGCGGGACAATATCCGTTATGGGCGGCCAGAAGCCAGCGAAGAGGAAGTTGTGGCGGCGGCCAGGGCGGCGCAGGCGCACGACTTTATCGCCAGCCTTCCGAATGGATACAACACGCGCATCGAAGAGCGCGGCGTGAATCTTTCAGGCGGACAGAAGCAGCGCATTGCCATTGCACGGGCTTTGCTGCTGCGGCCCGCAGTTTTGATCCTGGACGACAGTACCAGTTCGGTGGATGTGGAAACGGAAACGAAAATTCAAGACGCAATGAAATCCTGGCTGAAGGACAGCACGAGTTTCGTGGTGGCGCAGCGCATCAGCACCGTGCTGCACGCGGACAAGATCGTGGTGATCGATGAAGGCCAGATCGTGGCGCAGGGCACGCACGGCGAGTTGATGCAGTCCAGCCCCGTGTATCAGGAAATCTATGCTTCGCAATTGGGCGACGGCGTGAAGCTGGAGGCGGAATGAGCAACCTGTCCCCTTCCAACCAACGCAACACGTCCACCATCCGCGCCGCGATGGGACGCGGGCCGATGCAGCCTGGCAAGATCGAGAAAGCGGGCGACCCGCGCCGCGCCCTGACGCGCCTGACCATGTATCTCAGTCCCTACAAAGCGACCTTGATCCTAGTGCTGTTCTTTGTGCTGGCTTACATCTCGCTTGGATTGCTCGAACCCTATCTCATCGGGCGCGCCATCGACCAGTATATTTCCACCCGCCAGACCGACGGCCTGCCGCAACTGGCGCTGCTGCTCCTGACGGCTTACCTGCTCGACAACGGCTTCCAGGCCGCCTCCAGTTGGACGATGGCGCGCGTCTCGCAGGATGCCCTGCGCCGCCTGCGCCGCGATCTCTTCGAGCATTTGCAAAAACTATCCATCGCCTACTTCG
>JBMOMS010000174.1:0-8838 GCA_049324895.1 Chloroflexota bacterium | reverse complement strand
TCCTGGCCGGCGTAGGTATTGAAGTCGCAGTAGGCGCAGCGGTGTTTGCAAAAGGGGATGTGGAGATACAAACTATAAGGGGTCATGAAACAGGTCATTCGACTACGCCGCTTCGCGGCTTCGCTCAGGACGGCGGGGGAGTCCGATGATAAGCGCAATGGGTCCCAGCAGCAAGAGCCAGATGGCCGTCCCCAGGCCGAACTGGTCGGCCAGCAGGCCAATGAGGAAGGGAAACAGTTTGCCCAGCGGGGTGGTGACGGCCTTGAGGGCCATGATGCTGGCGCTCTGGCCGGGCAGGGCCGAGTACAGGCGGCCTTGTAGAATGGGATACCAGCCCGTGTTGAAGATGTTGACCAGCACGATGGCGGCCAGTTTGGGCAGGAAGCCGGGCAGTAGGAAAAAGAGCGCCAGGGCGAGGATTTCAAGGAAGGCGGTGACGCGCATGAACTTCATGCTGTCGGGCTGGCGGTCGATGAAGGGGATGAACAGGAAGTCGGTGACCATGCCCAGCGCCAGCCAGAGGGTGACGGCCAGGCCCGCCTGGGTTTCGCCGACCTGCACCACATCCACGAAGTAGAGCGCCAGGAAACCGAGGAAGACATCCAGCATCAAGTCCGAGAATTCGAGCAGGAGCAGCCAGCGCCAGACATCGCCGCGCTTGAGGGCCGCAAAGGCCGCGCGGAAGCCGTCGAAGATGATTTGAAAGGAGGGGAAATGCGCCGCGGAGGCGGGGTCGCGCGGGACCCAGCGGAAAGCGGCCATGACACAGAACGTGGAAACCGCCGCCAGCAGGGCGTAGGTCCCGCGCCAGCCGAGGCCGAAGAAGACGAAGGCGCCCAGCGCCAGCGGTCCCAGCACGTTGCCCAGGGAGCCCGCCGAAGTCCAGCGCGCCATGTTTTGTTCGTGGCGGTCGGGGGCCGAGTCCATCAGGTTGGCCTGCGCCAGGTTGACGAAGGCGCCCGAGGAGGGATTGAAGAGGATAAAGGAAATCAGAAGAGGCAGGAAACTGTGGCTGACGGCCGTGAGGATCAGCGAAACCGTAAACAGAATCCCGCCGCCCAGGATGAGCAGTCGCCGCTTCCATACATCGCCGAGGATGCCGAGGAAGGGTTCGATGAAGGCGGCCAGGATGCCCGGCAGGCTGATCAGCAGTCCGATCTGGGTGTAGTTCAATCCCAGGTCGCTGCGGATGAGCGGCCAGGCGGTCTCGCCCACGCCGAAGACGAATTCGTCGATGAATTCGATAAGAAGGTAGATGTAGGTCAAAGGCTGGTTGGGGTCAGGAAACGCTGGGATGCTGGTTGAAGAATTCGGGGAACATGTGACTGTTGCACATCAAGACTTCGGGGTGCTCCCGCTTGAAGGCCCGCAGGCGCGCATCGTGCGGACCAAGCACCAGGCGGATCAGCCATTTGGGCGTGCTGTCATTATAGACCGCGCTGGAATCGCCCGCATGGAAGAACCAGCCGTCGGATGTGCGGATGGCGACCCCGCAATGCCCCTGCGAGTGGCCGAAGAGCGGGATGAGGTACATTTCAGGCGCGAAGGGCAGGCGGATGGCGTCGAAGTCATGCCACTTGGAATCGACCTGGTCATACAGCGCGAACTCGGGCCGATGGGCAATGTGGCGCGGCATGTAGGCGTATTCGGTCCATAGCCCGATGCGCCCGTCGGTGAAGGCTTCGTATTCGCGTCGATGCACGTGGACTTTGGCGCGCGGAAAATCGGGCAGTCCGCTGACGTGGTCGAAGTGCATGTGCGTCAGCAGGATGTGGCGCACCTCGGCGGGATCGAAGCCCAGGTCCCGTATGCGGTGGATGGCGGCCTCGCGCGGGTCGAAAGGCATGACGGTGATGATGCGGAACAGGCGGGTCATCCAGGTGGGACTGACGTATTCATCGAGGCCCAGTCCCGTGTCGAGCAGGAGCAGGCCCTGGTCCGATTCGATCAGCAGGCAAACCATGCCGGTCTTGAGTTTGCTCGGCCAGCGGGCATTGTCGGTGAAGCAGTTCATCAGGTGGATGGTCATGGAGTTATTTAACCAGAGTTGAAGGAGAATGAACAGGGGCGGTTTGTGACGGCTGTTCGTCGAAGTCGTTTACTTGCCAGGCGGGTACGGTGGTTTGCGGGTATTATATAATCCAGGCAGCAACCTGCCGCGCGGCAGGATAAAGGAAGCCCCATTCATGCACACTTCCGTTCGCCCCGTCCCCTTTTTTTTCGCCCTTCTGGGTTTGACCGCCTTGTTGTCGGGCCTCGTCTCTCCTGCCCTGGCGGCGGGAAAGCAGCCCGCCGCCGTCTTCTCCAAAATCGACCTGGTCGCCAACATCGAGACCATCGGGGTGATCGTGAGCGGAAGCGGCCTGCCGAGAAGCGCCGCGCTGATGTACCAAAAAAGCGGCGAGACCGACTGGCACACGGGCCACCCGCTTGCGTTGAGCAATAACACGCGCCTGGCCGGCAGTTTGTTCGGGCTGGCGCCTGCCACGACGTACAACATCAAGGTTCTGGATGGGGCGACCGAGATCAGCGGGACGGCCACCACCCAGCCCGAAGAACTGCAATTCACGCCCAGCGTTGTTTTATACGTGGACGATGACGCCGCAGCCGGCGGCGACGGCACGCGGGAGAAGCCCTTCAAGACCATCCAGGCAGGCGTGAATCGCGCCGCGCCCGGGACGCAGGTGCTGGTCGCCGACGGCGTGTATCGCGAGGCAATCACGTTCCCAGCCTCGGGCGCGCAGGGCAGGTGGATCCAGGTCAAGGCCGCGGGCGGCGGGGCGATCCTCGACGGCTCGCTGACCATCCGCGGGGACGTGTGGAAGGTCTACAGGAAAAACAAGGTTTGGTACACGGGCGCGCCGAACGTCCAGTACCTGGCGCGCGACGGTTTGCGCTATTACCAGTACGATAACATGAAGGGCCTTACGGACGGGATCGGGCATAACAAGGTGCGCATGAGCGCGGGCTGGTATATGAAGCCCAACAGCAGCCGACTGTACGTGCGCAGTCAGGATGATCCCTCCAAACACACCTGGCAGGTTCCGATCCTCGACCACGCCTTCGACGTGAACGCCCGCGACTGGATCTGGATCGAGGGCTTCGAGATGCGCTATTACGGCGCGCGGGACGGCTGCGGTGTGTGCGCCAGGAACGCCTCGCATTTGGTGGTGCGCCGCAACAAGATTCACAATATGCAGTTGGGCGTGTACACCAGTTGGAACGGCACGGAACAACAGGGCAACGACACGCGCATCGAGAACAACCAAATCTTCGACCCGACCACTGCCGCCTGGCCCTGGAATGCGGTCAAGGGTACGACGATGGAAGGCACAGCCCTCGTGCTGCGCGGCCACATCGGGGCCATCGTGCGCGGCAACGACCTGCACGATTATTTCAACGGCATCTACACAGGCTCCTCTGCGTCTTCGGCCATCGAAAATTACGCCGTCGCGCTGGATGTGGACGTCTACGATAACTTCATCCACAACATCGGCGACGACGCGCTCGAACCCGAGGGCGCCTGCGTCAATCACCGCTTCCGCGACAACCTGATCGACTCGACCCTGGTGGGGGTGTCGTTTGCGCCCATTACGCATGGGCCAGTGTGGGTGCTGCGCTCCCAGGTCATCAACTTCACGGGCACCAGTTTCAAATGGGACCTGTCCTCCGATGGGGTCGTGTTCATCTATCACAACACCAGTTGGACGAATGCGCCCAACCTGAACGGCATGAGCATGATTCGCCCCGTATACAATGCGACCATGCGCAACAATATCTTCCAGGGCAATGGCCTGGCCTTCGAGGCGCCTTTCACGGGCGCGGTTGGTCACTCGTGGGATTACGACAACTGGCATACCACCCGCGCCAGTGGGGCGCACTTCAAATGGGAAAATGTTTCCTACAACACCCTCGCGGAATTGTGCTTCGCCGCCGCCCTGGAATGTCACGGACACGAGGCGGCGCCCGGCTTCGTCAACCCTGCGGGCGGAGATTTCAGCCTGCTGGCGGCCAGCCCCAACGTGGACCGCGGCCTCTTCCTGCCCGGCATCAACGATGACTTTCGGGGCGATGCGCCCGACCTGGGAGCCTGGGAATCCGCCTTCGACCGCACCCCGCCGTGAGGTTGGCGCGCTCGAATTCCAGCGCGGAATCTGCCGCCGCTACCCGAGGACATTCTCCAACCCGCGGCGCGGGCTGGGCCATGCTTCCACGGTCGGGTAGCCGATGCGGAAGGGCATGATGCCGTGCCATGTGTGATCGCCGATCAAATCCGCTATGGCTTTGCCAAACACAGGCTCGCTGCCAAGCTGCGCCTCACGATCGGCGCGTTCGCACATCTGATTGAGAGGCTGCATGGCGAGGCATTGCGTCGTACCCCACAGGTGAATGCCAAAAGCCGCGGCAGTGGGGATCATGCTCCCGCGCACGTTTTTTACAAAGGACTCATCATTTGACTGGCGGGACAGGGCAGGTGTTGTGCCCTTTGTGGTGAGGCTCTTTCCCGTTAAAAACGGTAGAGCCATCACAACTTTTTTTCCCGTGATTGGTTAATTCATCAGAGCGCTTTCATGTCACGGCGCCTGCCCACCAAAAGGCCTGCTTAATTGTTAACAGTATATTTACACTTCGATAAAGACTTGTTGGTAGGATTAAATATTCTTTGGACAGAAGAGGAAGAGGTATATGGAAACATCCGCACAAGCCCGTAACCGCGCACAGTGGGGTTGGTACTGGTTCGACTTTGGCAACTCCGCCTACGCGGCCGTGGTCTTGCTGGCCGTTTATTCGGCCTATTTTCAAGGGAAGGTGGCCGGCGGGGCCGAAGGCTCGCGCCTGTGGGGGCTTTCACTGGGAATTGCCATGTTGAGTGTGGCGGCCCTGACCCCCATCCTGGGCACCATCGCCGATCATTCCGCCTCCAAGAAAAAATTCCTTTTCTTCTTTTCCACCCTGGCCTGGGTCTTCACCGGGCTGCTGTTCTTCGTCCAGGCAGGGGATGTCTTCACGGGGATGTTGTTCTTCATCCTGGCCGAGATTGGTTATCGCGGCGGGCAGGTCTTCTACAACGCCCTGCTGACCGATGTCGCCCGCGCCAACGAAATGGGGCGCGTCTCCGGCAACGGCTGGGCCTTCGGTTCCATTGGCGGGATTGCCTGCCTGCTGTTGATCCTGCCCCCCATCGTGTTGAGCGGGAGCGACCCGCTGGTGGTGCGGGGTTCCTTTATTTTCACGGCGTTGTTCTTTGCGCTGTCCACCATCCCATTGTTTCTGTGGGTGCGGGAAAACAACCGCGGCAGGCCGCTGCCGGCCGGGTACAACTACCTGTCGCTGGCGTTCCGCCGCATCCATGCCACTTTCCAGGCCGTCCGCCAGTTCCGTGGTTTCATTCGATTCATCATCGCATTCCTGATTTACAACGACGGCATCCTCATGGCGTTGAACTTCGCCGCCATCATCGGCGCGGTGTTGTTTGGGATGACGCAGACCCAGCTCATCATTTTCATGATCATTGTGCAGGCAACCAGCGCGCTCGGGGCGTACACCTTCGGGATCTGGGGTGAAAAGTACGGTTTCAAGCAAACCCTGATTGCGGCGATCCTGTTGATGTTGGCGGCTGTGCTGTGGATGATCTTCAACCAAACCCTGACCGGCTATTTCTTCATCGGGGCGCTGGCCGGGTTCGCGCTGACGGGTGTCCAATCCATCAGCCGCACCATGACCGGGTTGTTTGCCCCGCCCAGCAAGAGCGCGGAGTTTTTCTCCTTCTTCGCCGTCGCGGGCAAATCCACTTCCTTCATCGGCCCGACCTTTTTCGGGGCCATGGCGTTTCGGATGTCGAACTGGTTTCAGTCTCAGGGCTTCGAGGCTGCCACAGCCGAGCAGTTTGGGCTGCGCGCCAGCATCGTGTCGATGGCCTTGTTTCTGGTGGTGGGCCTGTTGATTTTATTGACCCTGAACGAGGCCCGCGCCCGCCAGTCTGCGGTTGAATACGTCAGCGCGGACTAGATGACCACGGCCAACGAATACTCCAGCGCTGGGCGCAGGCTGCTGCGAACCTTCCTCCAGGCCCTGTCGGTTCCCGCCTTTGCCGCCTTGACCCGCCTGGAAATCAACGGGTGGGAAAACCTGCCCGCCTCCGGCCCGCTGATCGTGGTGGGCAACCACTTCAGCTTCATCGACCCGGTTTGTTTCGTGCGCCTGGCTCCGTGGCAATTGGAGTTCGTCGGCGGTGCGCACATGCCGCACGCGCCCTTCTGGTCGAAACTTATCCCCTTTTTGTGGGGCTACCATCCGCTCTACCGCGGCACGGGCGCGACCGATTCGCTCAAGGCTGCGCTGGGAATTTTGGAGCGCGGCGGTGTTCTGGGCGTCTTCCCCGAAGCCGGCAACTGGGCGACCGTTCTGCGTCCCGCCCGCCCGGGGACGGCTTTCATCGCCGCCCAGAGCGGAGCGCCGATTTTGCCGATCGGGCTGGTGGGGATGAACGATGTATTTCCAGCGTTGTTCAAGGGCCGCCGCGCCAACATCCAGATCAACATCGGCAGGCCCTTTGGCCCCTTCCAGACCGGCGGGCGCGGGCGCGAGAGACGCCAGCAACTGGACGAGATCGGCCACGAGATCATGCGCCACATCGCCGAGTTGATCCCGCCGGAAAAGCGCGGACATTATTCCGACGATCCCGAAATCCGCGCCGCCGCCCGGGGCACGGAAATCTACCCCTGGTCCGATAAAGTCGAGGGCGAAGTGGTGGGCGAGGCGCGATAGTCGCTGCAAGGCCCGCTCTGTGCGCAGCGGCGGCCTCCGCCGCTTTTTCGTGAGGAATGGAAACCATCACAACCAAAGCCTGCCATCTGTCAGTTTTTTTGAGACATTAAATTACTAACTTACCTACCTGGTTTAAGGTATTATTGGGGAAATTGTACCCTGTGGAAACCGACCCAAGCCTGCGCTCCGGTGTGTTGGATAGGCTCACGGAAAACAAAACCTCAACAAGGAGTTTCTGATGAACAGGAAGAAATCTGGAATGATCATGTCCGCTCTTTCAGAGGCGGAAGTCACCCAACGCGTGGATGCGCTGCTGGCGCGTATGAGCCTGGCTGAAAAGGTCGGGCAACTTAACCAGGTCGGCGGGGCCGAGTTTGCCCCAGGCCCCCGGGCCGAGGACCAGATCCGCGCGGGTGAGGCGGGGTCGGTGCTGTGGCTCAACGACACGAAAAAATTCAACGAGCTGCAAAAGATCGCCGTCGAGGAAAGCCCCTCGGGCATCCCGCTGCTCTTCGCCCTGGATGTGATCCACGGCTACCGCACCATTTTTCCCGTGCCGCTGGCGATGGCCGCCTCGTGGGACCCGTCCGTGCCCGAGAAATCCCAGACCGTGGCCGCCAGGGAGGCCCGCGCCGCCGGCCTGCACTGGACCTTCGGCCCGATGATCGACATCTGCCGTGACGCCCGCTGGGGCCGCATCGTGGAAGGCGCGGGCGAGGATCCGTATCTCGGCGCGGCGATGGCCGCCGCCCAGGTGCGCGGATTCCAGGGCAATGACCTGGCCGACCCCGAGCGCGTATTGGCCTGCGCCAAGCACTTCGCCGGCTACGGCTACTCGGACGCTGGCCGCGACTACGACCCCGTCTTCCTGTCCGAAACCCAGTTGCGCAATACCGTCCTGCCGCCCTTCAAGGCCGCCGTGGATGCGGGCGTGGCCAGCTTCATGAGCGCCTACATGGACCTGAACGACGTCCCCGCCAGCGGCAACCGCTGGTTGATGCGCCAGGTCTTGCGCGAGGAATGGGGCTTCGAGGGCTTCGTGGTCTCGGATGCCTTCGCGGTCGGCAACATGGTCATCCAGGGCCATGCCAAAGACCGCCGCGACGCCGCCCTGCGCGGCCTCAAGGCCGGCCTCAACATGGACATGTCCAGCTACACCTATACCGAGAACGCCGCCGACCTGGTCGCCAAGGGTGACCTTACGGTGGCGGAGATCGAAGAACTGGTGCGCCCGATCCTGGCGCTCAAGGTCAGGATGGGCCTGTTCGAGCGTCCCTACGTGGATGAAGGCCTGCTGGAACAGGTACTCGCCCGCCCCGATCACCGCGAAGTTTCACGCTGGGCGGCGCAGCGCTCGATGGTGCTGCTCAAGAACGAGGGCGGATTGCTGCCGCTCCAGAAGGACGTCGAAAAGGTGGCCGTCATCGGCCCGCTGGCTGACTCGATGCAGGCCACCGAAGGCTCTTGGATGGTCTTCGGCCACCAACCCGCCGCCGTGACCGTGCTGGCGGGCATCCGCGCCAAACTGCCCGAGGCCGAAGTGACCTATGCCTCCGGCCCCGAGATCCGCCGCGACATCCCGTCGTGGTTCGAAAGCATGATGGCAGGTCAATCCAGCAAGCCAGCCCAGACACCTGCGGAATCAGATGCCGCCCTCCAGGCTGCCGTCGAGACCGCCCGCGCCGCCGACCAGGTCATCATGGTGTTGGGCGAGACCGACTTGATGTCCGGTGAAGCCGCTTCGCGCGCTTCGCTCGACCTGCCCGGCCGCCAGGAGGAACTGCTCCAGGCCGTCGCGGCGTTGGGCAAGCCGGTCGTGCTGGTGCTGTTGAACGGCCGCCCGCTGAGCGTCACTTGGGCCGCCGAGCACATCCCCGCCATCCTCGAAGCCTGGGAGCCCGGCACCGAGGGCGGCAACGCCGTGGCCGACATCCTGTTTGGGGACGCCAACCCGGGCGGCAAACTGCCGGTGGGCTTTCCGCGCAAGGGCAGTCACGCGCCGCTCTACTACGCCCGCAACCTGACCCACTCGCCCGAGGGCAGCCCGATGTACAACCCGCGCTACTGGGA
>JBMOMS010000173.1:0-64949 GCA_049324895.1 Chloroflexota bacterium | reverse complement strand
GCTCCCAGGGCGATCAGGCTCAAGTCGCGGAGCCAGCTTGAGGTCCGCGGAAAGCTGCGGGTGTAGAGGGTGGGGGCAAGGGTGGTCATGTTAAGGGATCCTTATCAGAGAGTTTAAAGATGAAACCCATTATTCCCGGAATCGTTCCAGGCGTGAAGTGACAGGCTTCCGCTGGATTGGGATGTCTGTCATCACTAGGCCCGCGAAATAGGGGGAGGCATCCCCCGCCCGGGTGGGTGGAAGAAGCGGGGTCTTCATCCTATATTGAACCTGGACTCAAAGTCCGTCCATGTTGGGGCGGGTATGCGCCCGAATCCGTCCCATCCTCTCATCAAAAGGAGAAACCATGCCATACAAACCCCTGTTCCACCGTTTTGCGGCGGTCCTGGCCTGTCTGGTGCTTGCCGCGGCGATTCCGATCACGGGATATGCCGCCCTGCCGAGCGTGGAGTCTGACTCCGCGAGGGCCATCAAAACCGCGACACCGACCTCCAGAGTGAAGACCCTCACGAAGACCAGGACGGTCACGCCAAGCAAGGTCGTCACCAAGACCAAGACCGCCACGCCGAGCAAGACGGCCGTACCGACCAGGAAAGTTGTTCCGCCGGCCGCATTCGGCAAACTCCAGCCTGCAGATGGGGCCGCCAGCCAGCCGACCACGCTGACGCTGTCCTGGACTCCCAGCAGCTATGGCGTCGAGTATTTCTACTGCATCGATACCACCGACAACGATCGATGCGACACGCTATGGGTGCGCACCAGCAGTGTCAGCACCTATACCGTCGTATCCGGCCTGCTGCCGGGAACGCAGTATTACTGGCAGGTGCGGGCCGCCAACACGGCGGGTGTCGTGGAGGCCGACCGGAACGCCTGGTGGAGTTTCATCACGGCAGATTCCTGATGCGGCTGATCCCGTTTTCCTGATTCAGAAAAGCAGCCTCGCGCGGAGGAGCCGTTTTTTGGTCAGGGCTGGGCGCAGCTTTGACCATTCTCCGCCTGCCGCAATCGACCTGTCCGGGCGGGATGCTGAAAAAGACTGGCAAGGGACAGGGGCATGCCTTGCCAGTCTAATACCGCACTCGGGTGAAAATTGCGCTTTTTGGGGGAGTGGAATGCGCAATTATCACTGGGTATCACATGCTGCGCGACGGACGCAAAAACGAGCGCGCTTTCTCATGTCGTCCGAGCCTGTCCAGCCAGCCTTCGCAAAGCTGGATTACGCAAGGGGCGGCTGGCACAATTCGGACTTGGTAAGTATAAATTGTCCTCCCTCTTTATAGTAAAATATTCCCCCAACATGCCCGCTTCACTCCCACCCTTCAATGTAAGGAGGCGTATCGAGCCAAACTTCGTCCCGATTGATCGTGCGTTCTGCCCCGGCGGGGTGGAACGGCCTTTCCGCGTTATAATACAATACCCGGGTGCGATATAAAACCTTGTGTACGCGTGTTTCGGAGAAGCGACACCCAGGACAGGTTCCATTCACCTGGAGGCGCAACCAATAGCCAGGCCGAAGCTGCCTGAAGCGGGAACTTTTCGCTTGCGTGGAACGTCCCGGTTTACGGCAACGGCCCTGGCTTCTATCGAAAGGAAAAATATGAAAATCGATACCAATAAAAAGAAACTTTTTCAAGAGTGGCCCAAACTCCTGCTGGTATTGGGGGTGATTGCATCCATCTTTGCCCCGAGCCTTTCGGCCCTGGCCCAGAAACCCCCCATTCAGATCGACGGCATCCTGGCGCCCCTGTCTCCGCAGCTCTCGTGGAACGATCTCGGCCAGGCGGAGCGGACCTTCGAGGTGAACGGCAGCGAGGTGACCCTGGCGGGCAATGCCTATGGCGCCGTGGAAGAATTCAATTACGAGGCGCGCGAGGATGTTGCCGAATATTACGCCACTCCGGGCATGGAGGAAAAGGGATGGAAGCTGGTCGATTCCCAGCCCCAGAAGAACGGCGTTCTTTCCATCTACTATCATGAGAGCGGCATCTACGCCCTGGTGGAATTTGCCGGCTGCGAGGACGCCCCCGCGCTGGCCTGCCTGACGGTGTGGGCCAGCGAAACGACCGAACTTGCGCCGCAGTTTGGCGCGCCCGACCCCGAGCCGCAGGCGGTGACCTTCGTCAAGACCTACCCCGCGAACAATGCGACCGGCATTGCCTCCAAGCCCACCCTGACCTGGGCGGCCTATACGGGAACGAAATTCGGCCATTACCGCTACTGTATCGACCAGGTCGCCAATTCCAACTGCGACGCCACGGGCGGCTGGACCTCCGTTTGGAGCGGCACCAGCGTGACCGTGACCCTGGCCGTCAACAATGTGTACTACTGGCAGGTCGAAGCGGTGCTTACCGACAACAGCAAGGTTGGGGCCGACAGCGGCACCTGGTGGGCTTTCAGCACCGGCAGCGGCACCGCCACCCCCACGGGTACGATCACCGCTACGCCCACCAAGACCTCCACCCCGACCAAGACCGCCACCCCGACCGAGCCGCCTTCGCCGCCGATTGCCTTCGTCAAGACCCTGCCGGCCGACAACGCTGTCGGGCAGTCGACGACGCCCGTCCTGGCCTGGGGTTCGAGCACCTACGCCACCAGCTATTCCTATTGTATCGACACCGTTGATAACAATCTCTGCGATACCAACTGGGTGAGCAACGGTTCATCCACCTTCATCACCCTGGTGGGCGGTTTGACTCCCAATTACACGTATTACTGGCAGGTGCGAGCCACCAATCCCCAGGGCACTGTGGAAGGCAATGGCACGAACGTGTGGTGGGAATTCACCACAAGCGACGGCCCGCCCAACGACACCATCAATAACGCGACCGACATCCCCGTTGCGCCGCCCTACCAGATCATCCCCCTGAATACGGCCGCGGCCACGGTCGATACCGGTACGGGCAACTCCTGTTCCAACGGGCTGGGCTTTGCCTCTGTCTGGTACAAGTACGTGGCTACCGACAACCGCAAGATCTACCTGGATACCTACGGCAGCAACTACGACACCTTCATTGCGGTGTGGAAGAAGAACGTGGACGATTCGTTGACCCTGCTGACCTGCAACGACAACGCGCCCGGCAGCTACCAGTCGGCGGTGTCGCTGAGCGTGACCAATACCATGACCTATTACATCCAGGTGGCGCAGCGCAACCCCAACACCACGCCCCTGGCGGCGCCCGGCGGGACGCTCAAATTCCAGGTCAAGAACTTTGCGGATGTGAAGGGCAACTCCGCCTTCTGGCCCTACATCGAAGGCATCTATGCGGAGGGCATCACGGGCGGCTGTTCCACCAGCCCGGACCTGCTGTTCTGCCCGACCCAAAATGTGAGCCGCGCCCAGATGGCGGTCTTTTTGGTCAAGGCCAAGCATGGCACAGCTTATACCCCACCCGATGCCACGGGCCTGTTCGATGACGTGCCTGCCTCTCATTGGGCGGCTGATTACATCGAGCAGTTGGTGGCCGATGGGATCACCGCTGGCTGCGGCGGCGGCAATTACTGCCCGGATGCCTTCGTCACCCGCGCCGAGATGGCGGTCTTCCTGCTCACGGCGAATGGCGTTGTGCCCGGCCTGGCTAGCGGCGCGGTGTTCGATGATGTGCCCCTGGCTCATTGGGCCGCCAAGTGGATCGAGGAATTGCACGCTCAAGGCATTACCGGCGGCTGCGATGCCAGCAACTACTGCCCGGATGAATACGTGACCCGCGAGCAAATGGCCGTGTTCCTGAGTGTCACCTTCGGTATCGCGCCCCTGCCGTAACTGTCCCCCCGCCCTGGCGGCGCTCGAACGCCATCGATCACGGAACCAGCCTCCCGCCTCGAAGTTTCTTTTCGAGGCGGGAGTTTTTTGTCGACGGGAACGGCCATCAAAATGCGCAGCCTGCCAGATGAGAATCCCGCGGGCATTTGATATGGAATTGAAAACCCCTGCCTGCGCTCGAAACTGTATAATTATTCCAGTTTCATTATTGTTACCTCTCGAAAGGAAATTCGCATGAAGAAAACACCCCCCCGGATGCGCCTCTTTTCGTTCCTGGTCCTGGTTGTCATGACCTTGACGATGGTACCGCCCCCGCTGTCTGCCGTCGCGCGCGCGCAGGAGCCGGCCCCCGCCCTCGACGGGCCGCAGCCAATCACCATTCAACCGGTCAAGGTTGGGATCAGCCAGCCTTACAAATCGTCTGCCCTTGCACTCGCAGAGATGGCGCCGCAGGTCAGCCTCCCGACCGGGAATCAGGTTGGGGCCATGCCCGCTCCGATTGTTTATCCCGGACTGTCCAATCAGGATAACCTCTCGCCGGTTGGAACCGGCCTGCTGGTCAACCCGCCCGACACCAATGGCGACATTGGGCCGGGGCACTACGTCCAGGTGGTGAATAACCTCTTCAAGGTCATCAACCCGTCTGGCAGTGTGTTGGAACTCTATCGGCGCATCAGCAGCCTGTTTGCGGGTTTTGGCGGCCTGTGCGAAACCAACGATGAAGGCTCGCCCATCGTGTTGTACGACCACCTGGCCGACCGGTGGATCATCAGCCAGATGGCGCGCGACATCACCGCCCCGAGTTTCGAGTACCACCAGTGCATTGCGGTCTCGGTCACGCCGGACCCGGTCTCCGATTTGTGGTATTTGTACGATTACCAGATTGTCACCAACAACGCCGACCTGTACACCTCGCCGAAAATGGCCGTCTGGGCGAACGGTTATTACCTGACGGTCGACCAATGGAAGTACAACTCCTCGCTGGGCACCTGGTCCGCCGCCGGGCAGGGAGCGGCAGTGTTCGAACGCCCCAGGATGCTGGTGGGCCAGAACGCCCGCATGATCTATTTCGACTTGTTCCTTTCCAACCCGGAACTGTCCAGGATGATTCCAGCCGACCTGGATGGATTCCCGCCGCCGGCCGATACACCGGGATTTTTCCTGCAGATCGACGATGACGGGCGCGGCGCGCCGGCCGACCAGGTTCGCATCTGGCAGATGGACGTCAACTGGAATAACGAATTCGCCGCCTGGGGCGAGGCCAAGAACCTGGCCGTCAGCAGTTTCGATTCCAAATTCGCCTGCAACACCACCACCTATACCTACGACTGCATTCCCCAACAGGGCGCGACCACCAGCCAATACCTGGACGTGCTCTCGGACCGCCTGATGTATCGCGCGCAATACCGCTACCTGGATGGCGACGGACACCTGATCCTCAATCACACGGTGGATACGGGAGCAGACCGCGCCGGCGTGCGCTGGTATCACCTGCAAACCAACGACCTGGATGAGTGGAGCGTGGCCGACCAGGGCACGCATACCTACGCTGACACGGTGCATCGCTGGATGGGCAGCGCCGCCATGGATGCGAGCGGCAATATCGCCGTTGGTTATTCAGCCTCCGGCAGCCTCAACAAACCCTCCATCCGCTATGCCGGCCGCCTGGCTGCGGACACGCCCGGCCAACTCGCGCAGGGCGAAGCCACGATTTGGGCTGGCACGGGCATCCAGACGGATGAAAACAGCCGTTGGGGCAATTACAGTTCCCTGGTGGTCGACCCGCTCGATCAATGCACGTTCTGGTACACAAACGAGTATTACGACAACGGCGGCGGAGCGACAGACTGGAAAACCAGCATCGCCAAATTCAATTTTGGGACGGGGACCTGCACCACCCCGGCGACCAGCACCATCGGCGGCACCGTGTACGATGCGTTGACCAATCAGCCGATTGTAGGCGCGTTGGTGACCACCGATACCGGCTTTGCCGCCGTTACCGGCGCGGATGGCATCTACACCCTCAAATACATGCCTTCCGTGCAGATGTCCCTGACGGCCACCGCGACCGAACATAATCCCGCCACGACGACCGCCACCCCGCCCGCCACCTCTGTGGACTTTTACCTGACCCTTTCCGAGGACAATTTCGACGGCTCCCTGGAAATGCTCACCATTCCTTACCAGCACACGGCCGATACCACCATTGCCTCCGTGTCGGAGGATGACCCGGAGGTCACCAATTGCGGGCTGGGCCAGGGCAGCGCCACGCTGTGGTTCGAATACAACCCGACGGACAATCGTTTCGTCTACCTCGATACCCTGGGGTCGAATTACGATACCTTCCTGGCGGTGTGGACCGGTTCGCCCGGCGATTTCACGCCCGTGGTGTGCAACGACGATTCGAGCGACACCAACAAACAATCCGCCCTGTCCTTTGCCGCCGAGTCAGGCGTCACGTATTACATCGAGACCGGCCAGTCCAATGATGTTGCGCCCACCGGCGGTGACCTGGTATTCAATGCCACCACCTTCTCGGACGTCAAGGGGAATTATTGGGCCTGGCGCTTCGTGGAAGGACTGTACAATGTCCAGGTGACCGGCGGTTGCAGCACAAACCCGGTGAAATATTGTCCCGACACCTTCGTGACACGCGAGCAAATGGCGGTCTTCCTCCTGCGCGCGAAGAATGGGCCATCCTATCTGCCTCCCCCGGTGGGGAGCAGTACCGGCTTTACGGATGTGCCCATCAACAGTCCCTTTGCTCCGTGGATCAAGGAACTGGCCGCCCAGGGCATCACCGGCGGATGCGGCGGCACCAATTATTGTCCCAAGAAAACCGTGACGCGTGAACAGATGGCCGTCTTCCTGCTGCGCACCAAGTTTGGGCAAACCTTCGTCCCGGACCCGGCGGTCGGCGTCTTTGCCGATGTGCCCGTTGAAGGCAACGGCTTCGCTCCCTGGATCGAAAGGCTGGCCGCGGACGGCATTACGGGCGGCTGCGGAGGCGATAATTACTGTCCAAAGTCTGGCGTGACCCGCGCGCAAATGGCGGTCTTCCTCGACAAGACCTTCGACATCCCGCTGCTGCCATAAAACCCGCCAGCTCATTTCCATGACAATGGCTCCCGTTGCCGTCCCCGGCGGCGGGAGCTTTTGAAAGCAGGCGCGGCGGGTTCATGGCGTATATAATACCCACGGTCACACGCCCTCCCGCTCCGCTTTGCTTCGGGGACTATCGTGGCGGAGGGCGCCAGGGCAGCGCGCATTCCCCGCCCTAAAAAAGCGCAATTTGTGACCGCGCTGGGTATAATTACAAGGCGGCGCATTTGCGTTCCGCGCCATTCCCCATGCAGCGAGGTTCCATTGGATTCCATTCAATTGTTCGTGCCCACCTTCCGCGTCGACGAGACGCTGGCTGAAATCCGCGAATGTCTCGAAAAAGGCTGGACCGGGCTGGGCTTCAAGACCGTGCAATTCGAAAAGGCCTGGTGTGAGTACACCGGCCTGCCCCAGGCGCATTTCCTGGACTCCGCCACTTCGGGATTGAACCTGGCGGTCAAACTGCTCAAACTCCAGGGCGGCTGGCAGGCGGGGGATGAGGTCATTACCACGCCCCTGACCTTCGTCTCCACCAATCACGCCATCCTGCACGAGGGATTGACTCCCGTCTTCGCCGACGTGGACGACATGCTGTGCCTCGACCCCGACTCGCTCCTCAGCCGCATCACGGAGCGCACCCGCGCGGTCATTTTCGTCGGGCTGGGCGGCAATATCGGCCAGCTTCCGCGCATCGTGGAAATTTGCCGCGAGCGGAACCTCAAGCTGATCCTGGACGCCGCGCACATGACGGGCAGCTTCCACAAGGACGGACGGCACGTCGGGAACGAGTCGGATGTGAGCGTGTTCAGCTTCCAGGCGGTCAAGAACCTGCCGACCGCCGACTCGGGCATGATCTGCTTCCGCGACCCCGAGCTGGACCGCGAAGTGCGCAAGTGGACCTGGCTGGGCATCAACAAGGACACCTATACCCGCACGCTCGAAAAAGAGGGCACCTACCGCTGGTACTACGATGTCGAGCAGGTCGGCTACAAGTATCACGGCAACTCCATCATGGCGGCCATCGGACTGGTGGCCATCAAATACGTGGACGAAGACAATGCCTACCGCCGCCAGATCGCGGCCTGGTACGACGAAGCCTTCGCAGAGGAGCCGCGCGTGCGGCCCGTGCGCATGTCCGCGGATTGCACCCCCTCGCGCCACCTGTACCAGGTGCTGGTCGAAAATCGCGACCTGGCCATGGCCTACCTGAACCAGCATGGCATCTACCCCGGCGTGCATTACCGCGACAATACCGTTTACAAGATGTACGCCTACGCGGGCGGGACCTGCCCCAACTCGCACCGCGCCAGCGACCGCATCATCTCGCTGCCCATTCACCTGCGCCTGACCGAGGCGGACGTGAAGCGCGTGGCCGCCGCCCTGATCGAGTACGTGCGCCAATGACCAAACGCCCCGTCCAGCCCATCGAAAGCGAGGCTGTGCGCCTGCGCTTGCTGGAAGAGGCCGACCTGGAGATGACGCTCGGGTGGCGGAACCAGGACGAAATCCGCAGGTGGTTTTACACCAGCAGCGTGTTGACCTTCGAGCAGCATCGCAACTGGGTCATGAATTCCTACATGCCGCGCGATAACGACTTCATCTTCGTGATCGAGTCGAAGTCCCTGGGGATGCCTGTGGGGCAGATCTCGCTGTACGACATCGACTTCGAGCGGCGCCGCGGGGAGTATGGCCGCGTGATGATCGGCGAGCCTGCCGCCGGTGGAAAGGGCCTGGCCCGCGAGGCCACGCGCCTGATCCTGCGCTTTGCCTTCGAGACGCTGGGCCTGGATGAAGTCTATTTGTCCGTCTTTGCGCACAACCAGCGCGCCATTCGCCTGTATCAAGCCTGCGGCTTCTCGGTCGACGGCGAAGAGGATGGCTCGCTGAAGATGAGCATTCGAAGATAAGAGACCTGTCAGGTCTCCGCGAATCCATGACCAGTCATGACCCTGATCCCCGCACGCCGTCTTTTGCGCGATACTTTCAAAGAGACCTGACAGGTCTGTACCCAAAACCATGACCGCCATCCGTCTTCAACTTCAAAACAAACTCCTGCAGCGCCTCCGCCCGCCTTCACCCGCCGAACTGCGAGTGTTTTACATCGGCGGTTACTGGCGCGGCTCGAATGACATGGTGGCCCAAATGCTGGGCGGACTTAAAGCCGCGGGTGTGACCGTCCAGGCCTTCAACACCGACGATCATCCCGAGGCGCTGGAGACGGACGGCATCCCATACGACCGCGGCACGTCGGGACCCGTCTGGCTGGTGCGCGAAAAACTCTTTCCGCCCATCCTGAAATTTCGCCCGCACCTCATCATCTGCAACGCGGGCGGGCTGAGCTTCCGCCCGCAGGATGCGGCCACGCTGCGCGGTTGGGGGATCCAGCTGCTCGGCATTGCCTTGAGCGATCCTGACGTGTATCAGCCGACCACCCGCAAAATTTTCAAGAACTTCGATGCGATGTACACCAACGATGCGGCGACCGCCGAGGCCTACCGTCAGGGCGGCGTGCCCGCCTACCAGATGCCCATCGCCACCAACGACGGTTTCTTCCATCCCGTGCCGCCCGCGCCCGAATACGCCTGCGAGGTGCTGCACCTGGGCGCGGCGCACCAGGACCGCATCCAGCCGGTCAGGGCGCTGGTGGAGCATTTCGACACCCACATCCACGGCGAGAACTGGGAGAAGCATGGCATCCAAAATCGCGGGCTGGTCTATGGCGGGGAGACTCTCAAGGCGTTGAACAGCGCCAGGATCACCATCCTCTTTTCGCGCACGCCCTCGGGGCGGCAGACGATCAAGGTGGGCATCTTCGATTTCCTCGCCGCAGGGGCGCTGCTGGCCACCGAGGACTTCCCCGAGCTGCGCCAGTATTTCGATGTGCAGAAGGAAATCATCACCTTCAACGGTGTGGAGGAAATGCTGGCCAAGATTCGCTACCACCTCGACCACCCCGACGAGGCTGAGGCCATCCGCCAGGCGGGGCGCGCCAAAGTGCTGGCCCGTTACACCTGGAAGCAGGCCTGGCCGCGCATCCTGGCGCCCATCGTCCGCGTGAGGGGCTGGGAGGGGAAGCCGCTGCCATGAAGCCCTTCCCGAATTCCTGGCAAGTTTTGCTCTATGCGCTGGCGCTGTTGGTCGGCGCCTTGGCCCTCTCGGCCTGGTTCGACATCCCCGCCGCCCTGCGCGAGTCCAATGCGCACAAGACGATTCGAATTGAGAATGTCTCGGGGCAGGCGAACTCGACGGTGTACCTGGGATACATCCGGCAGAATTATCGGACGCTCCCCCTGGCGGATTTCGCCGCCCAAGGCTGGACGCTTGGACCGATGCCTGGTTCCGAACTCCAGGCGTTGACCTCGGCCCGGGCCGGGGATTCGCTTCAGGTCCAGATTCCCATCGCGGGCAGCACACAGTTCGTCTTCATCACCGACCCCGGGGCGGGCCAGGTCCGCATCACCGACCTGGAAACCGGCCGCGCCTCCGAACTGGATTTGCAGGCGGGCGGGCGCTACACCGCGACCCACTCCACGGTCTCGGGCACCAAACGCGCCTGGGACTTGTTCCTGGTCTCGCTGGTCCTGTTGG
This sequence comes from Chloroflexota bacterium, assembly GCA_049324895.1. Classification (GTDB taxonomy): domain Bacteria; phylum Chloroflexota; class Anaerolineae; order Anaerolineales; family Villigracilaceae; genus JACPVF01. The sequence goes on along the minus strand of JBMOMS010000173.1, from coordinate 54,499 downwards.
TTGGCCTGTCCACGGGTATGGCGATGGGTTTGAAAGGCTGGAAGTGGAAGGATGCGCTTCAGGTCTGGACCGATCCGTCCCACGCCCCCCTGTCTTTTGCGATCATCGGCCTGACCCTGCTCCTGAACAACCTGTTCATGACGCAGCGCCTGTTCTTCTTTGGGGACAGCCTGAGTTACTGGGAAAGCGCCCCGACCTTCGTCAGGGATGGGGTCTTTGCGCTGGGCAACGTCGACACGTTGTACAGCTTCCGCGGTTATCTCATGTCGCTGATTGCATTTCTCCCGCAATGGCTGGGAGGGCGGCTCGGGCTGGAGGCGGCGCTGGTATATGTCCTGCTGCTGGCCGCGGTCTACGCCGCCTTGTTCATTTGGGTCATTCCCAAACTCATCCATTGGCTGACGGGAAGGGCCGCCCGTCCGTACGAGACGCTGGCCGTCTTTGCGCTGACGGGTTTCTTCTGGCTGGGCTGGTTCACCTGGTTGTTGACCGACCTCTTGTCCCTGGGTGCGCTGCTGGGCGGGCTGGTGCTGCTGGTGGATGGCATCGAGCGGCGGCGTTGGGCCGCGCTGCCCGTCGGTGGAATCTTGACGGGTATTGCCATCAACCTGCGCGCCAACTACGAACTGGATTTGGCGATCCTGTTGTTCCTGGCCCTGCACCTGCTGAACCGGGAGCGGCAAAGCGCCGGGCTGGGATGGGCCTCTTTGCTGCGCCGCTTTACCCAGGTCACAGTTCTTACGGCGGTCGGGCTCCTGGTTGTATCCCTGCCGCAGGTCCAACTCAACTGGCAGAAATATCACAAGGTCTCCCTGTTTCCGTTCTCGGATAAAAACTGGTTCGAGTCGAACCTGGAAACGCACGACACCGTGCTGGAATACGGCCTGGCCATTGGGCGTTTGAAGACCCAGATCTGGCCCTACCCATTTCCCAACCGCGTCGGCATGTCCACCCTGTACCGTTATTTCGGACTGGACCCCGTGGCCCTGCACGACTTCCAGGCGGCCGGGGAGATGCTGCACCAGCAGGGCGGCATGAACGTTCCCCTGTATCTCGACCTGGCGCGCCGTTATCCGCTCGAATTCACGGTCGATACCTTTTTGAAGCTGTTCACGGGATTGAACAACCAATCCTTCGAGCCATACCCCGTGCATTGGGATGCGGGGCTGCCCGCGGCGCTTTTCAGTTTCTTCAACTACGGGGTGTTGTTCCTGGTGTTCCTCGTCTTCTGGCGGGGCCTGTCCCGGTTCGTTCACCGCAGGCAGGGCATGTCCCTGCAAGTCCTTTTCTGGTATGCGCTTTTGGCCCTGCCCATCCTGCCCTTCGTGGCCATGGCCGTGGAGTGGCGGTATTTCCTGCCGTTGTATGTGGGCTTCTACCTCCTGCTGGCCACTACGCGGCGCGAGACCTACGCTGAAATTTTCAGCGACAGGTTGTGGCCGCTGCAATTTATTTTGTTCCTGCTGGTTTGCTACTCGCTGACCACCCTGGTGACGCCCGCGTATTTGGATTAGAAAATGCGGCAGCCTCGCAGCCGCCGCATTTCAAAACCCAATCGATGATGCGCCGGCCGGGTGACCAGCGCGTTTGCTTTAATACTCGACCGCCCTCGGCAGGGACTTGGCCTGCTCGATCCACTCGGCCACCTGGCCGGCGCCGGGCAGGGCGCGCACCTTTTGCTTCTCGTCGTTGACTTCCTTGAGCTTCGCTGCGAGGTTTTCCGCGCTGCGTTGGGCCAGTTCGGGCACCGTATCCACGCCCGCGGCTTCGAGCAGGTCGGCGTATTCGGAGCCAATGCCGTTGACGCGGTACAGGTCTGCGCGGTTGACCCATTCGAGGATCTGCTTCTCGCTCAGGCCCGTGGCGGCGGCCAGGTCCGCGCGGCCTTTGGAGGTGCCGCCCTGCTTCAACAAATCGTCCGTGGTCTGCACGTTCGCGCCGTGAAATTTCGAGGCGTAGGCCGAACCAATTCCTTCGATGTCTTCGATTTTCATGACTGCTCCTTTGTGAAAAATGTGGGCCAATTACGATGCTTTGATTTTATCACTGATGCGCGCTTCGGCCCCGCCCGACAAGCTCCATGCGCGAGGGGCGGTCATTTGTGCAGGGGAATGTGATCGTCGAATAGGTGGTTGAAGACGATCGGAAAGGTATTGATTGGATTCATGTCCTGTGGGAACTGGGCAGGGTCGAGACCGGGGGCATGCATCATGTTAAGAATGTGGTAACTGTATTCCTCGGGATAATCCCGGAGCAGTTGATTGCCCGGCTGCCAAACCTCGATATTTCGCGCTCCATGATCCGATTGAATGATAATGATGGGCGGGTTATGGGGATCTGAATTGGATCGGATATTTTGGATCATCCTTTCCGCCACTTTGATCGAATATTTATAGTTGCCGAGGTAATATTGCCAGTTATAGTAAAGGCTTTGGTCCAGGACCTTGCCGTTTTCATCGAACATGAAGGGCATGTGCGGAAGCAACAGGTGGACGTAAACAAATTTTGGGGATGGAACATCGTCCAAATCCCCCATTTTTGCCGTTGTAAACAAAATCCAATCCCGATGCTGGTTCATGGTGGGGTCAATCGTTCGATAGGAATTGGAAAAAATTCTTAGCATGGTATTGTCTGCAACATGAGAGCCAAAGTCATCGAACAACAATCCGATATCCATTGAACTGCTGGCGCTGTATTCATAAACGTAATCCGCTTCGATGCGCGGCAGGGCCTCTACGAAGTAACCGGTTTCTTCAAATGCCAGGGTCATGTAACCTTTCGATTTCAGATAACTCATCACTTTGTTGTTTCTGATTGCGGCGTAGTACATGTTGAAATATTTCTCATCGCTTGGAAATTCTTCATAATTCAACCGCTCGCTGAGCTGGTGAAGCGTCATGGACGAACTGCTTCTGCTGTTTTCCGCCACCAGGAATCCATTTGATTTTGCAAAATCCACAAAGTCATCGACTCCCTGATAGTTCCAATAGGAACGCATCACGTCGAAGCCCGCAAACTCATCGAAAATTATGTAATAGATGTCGGGATATTCCGTGCCAACTTCCGCGTTCGTAGAGGACGGGGCTTCCTGCTTGCGTTGAACCGCGTGTTTTTCGATTTCGGCGGGGATGATCTTCATCACATTAAAAGCCACCAGCAATCCCGTTACAATCACTGCGCCTTTCCAAAAGGCGACAGCATTGACCCTGGAAACGGCCCAAATTCCATACATGGCAAGAAACAGGAAAAATGGAAGCAGCGTGAAGTGATCGACCCGAAACCAGTCTTTCGCGACCAAAAACTCAAAACCCATTCCATAGGTGTTAAAGAAGATCAAGTAAATAAATGCTGCATTGGCGGCTTTGACGGTTTGACCTCCAAAAATGAGGTGGGTTATGCCAAAGAAAAACAGCGCCAGGACGGTGTACAGAAGGATGGTTCTTCCCAAGGTGGGCAGTAATAGTAATGTGACGTTGTTTCCATATAAAAAGATTGCTGGAAATACAGCCATTAAAATTGGCAGGATCGCGGCTTTTAGGATATTCAATGCTTGGGGCCTGGTTGATTTTGACATTTTCATCTCTATACGGATTCGAGGGAGGCTATCTTATTCTCCCGCTGGGAGCGCAGGCGTATCACTGATCTGAAGGCGATTGGGGGTGCAGATCAGGTATTTATTTATACGGGAATGATAAATCGATCCATCCTGGATATTATGAAACACAAAACCGACCTGGTAAATGCCAGGGGCTATGGCTTCTTGAGAAACATTGGCATGGTAGCCGGACATGGTCAGTTCCATTCCAAGGGACTGGAAGGCTGCATGGACATCAGGCCGTGAGTAGGCCTCCATGGGAAAGTGATAATTATTTGTGGCAGATATCAAAACAAGCTGGCGGTCATAGTCTTCGGGACGGATTGTTGAATCTGCTATTGAAAATGCCCATCCCACAAGCGAATACATTTTTTGGCCCTCATAAACAATAGGTTCGAAAAGATCGACATGCCCCTTGATTTGATCGCTTTCGGCGGGCAATTGTGAATTGACCAGGACCGGCTTCCCGTATTTGAGGAAGAAGTGAACGTACAGGTCGTTGGCAAACGCAAGGTAGAACAACATCCCGGTCCAGGCCGCCAGGTGAATCCAGTTCTTGCGAAGGAACGTCAACATTTGGAACTCCTTACTGATCGTCCTTTCCATCCGCTTGGGCGTGGAAGTGATCTCATGCACGACTTGCGCTTATGAGCGAGACAGCATCCATTCGTAAGTCCGTGAAATTCCCTCGAAGATGCTTACCTTTGGCTGCCAGTCCAGGTACATTTTGGCGTGGGATATATCCAAAATGTTGAAGGGCACATCGAAGACGCGGTTGGGCAGGTATTTTACTTTGAGGGGCCGTCGGGTGATGTGTTCGATAAGCTCGATGATGTCATTGACGCTATGTCCCTGCCCCGTGCCGATGTTGAAAATGCGGGATTCACCGGTATATTTCCCGGCCTTGGCAAAGGCGGCGGCAATATCACCGACATGGATGTAATCGCGCATGATATGGCCGTCGCCCAGGACGGGAATTTCGTCATCCTGGATGGCACGCTCCAAAAATGTTCCAATGACTCCCTGTGTTCCCGTGACAGGCTGCCTTTCCCCATACGCGTTCGAAACCCGCAGGATGCAGTAGTCCAGGCCGTGCAGGATCGAGTAGAGGTGCAGGTATTTTTCGGTTGCGAGCTTTGAGATCCCGTATGAACTCGTTGGGTCGGTGGGATGGCTTTCTTTGATGGGAATTTCCTGTGGAATTCCATACACCGTTCCGCCGGATGAGGCATATACGACCTTCTTCACCCGCGCATCCCTGGCGGCGTCCAGCAGCCGCAAAGTGCCCATGATATTGGTTTCCACGTCATTCAGGGGGCTTTCATTCGATGTTTGGGGGACGGTTGCAGATATGAGATGATAAACAACGTCCGCATCGGCCAGGGCAATTTTTACGTCTGCCTGGTTCAAAAAATCACCGGCCTGGATTTCAGCCCCTGCGCGTTCGACTTCGTGGAGAAAACGAGCCTCCCGCCTGTCGAAAGCCCTGACGCCATGTCCTTCTGCCAGCAGCGCTTCGCATAAATGGGATCCAATGAAACCACCACCTCCCATGACCACACAATTCATCGTGACTTGTCCTTATAAAAGGGGATGGGGCGGCGCTTGCCGCGGAGCATTCTGTTCATATTCATCTGGTAACTCCCTGAACGTGCGTCAACGCCGAACGGTATCCCCGGCTGGTCGTTACGAAGGGCAGCAGCCTTTCGATGGCGTGCAGCATGGAGCCGTCGTAGGGGAGAGGCTCTGCGGGATAATCCTGCCAGTCCAGGCCCAATTCCAGCAGGGGCAGCAGGGCCTCAGTCCTGGCCCAGAACATGGTTCCCACCGGGAACAGAAAATGTTCCGGCAACTCCAATATTCCAAGCCGCCTGCCGAGTTCTATGGCGTAGGGTTTGTTCTTGTCCCAGCCCACCACGTAGGGATCGTCCGGGTGGATGATCCCAATGGAGGGGTCGCTTGCCAGTCGTCCAAGAATGATGTCGGCCATGGCGACTGTTCCGCCCAGCAGGTTTTCCAGCAGGAAACGATACCAATCGCGGGCCATCCTTTCACCCTGGACATCGGCTGTTTTCTTGGTGTGGATATGGCCGACCACGTCATACTTTGCGATGAATTCCTGCCCGAACGCGGTCAGGAACGGGCCGATGTCGCGTCCGCGATTGGGAACCACTTTGACGTCGACCACCCGTCCGGGGTATTTTTGCGCCAACTCTGCCTGGACTTCGGCCCGCAGCGCCTCGGTGGGAACACTGACGAACAGGTCGGGTCGGACCTGGTTTGCGTTCAGCCGCTCCAGAATGTCCGGCAGGAGGTCCGCATAGAAGACGTGCAGGTGAAGCGCCGCGCGGAATTCGGGTGGCAAAGCCCGAACCTCGGCGTTCGAGGGGATGACATCATAGCGCCAGGGACCGGACGGCTGTCCCGCGCGCAGGTAATCGGCCAGGGGATCGGCCTGGGGGTCGTCCAGCCCGTGTCGTTCTGCATAGATGCCCGGGTGGAAGCCCGGGAACAGCTTCCGCCGATCGATGCCGCAGGCCCACATGCGGACGTAATATCCGACCGCCTCTTCCGCTGTCATGGAGAGGTGTTGGGGTAAAAAGTATTCCAGTTGGGCCACATTGGCGCTTGCGATCTGCGTCATATCAGCCTGCTCCCTGGCCGCCTGATCGATGGCCGCTTCGGCGACTTGAGTGACCTGCGACATGTAATTTTCCATGTCGAATTCTTGCAGGGCGGCTTGATGCAGCTGTTCACCGACCTGCTTTCGCAAGGCGGGGGAATTGGCAAAGGCCATGACCTTGGCCGCCATGTCGGCTGTGTCCAGATAGGGAGAGACACATTCCTCCCCGAGGCCGTGGGCAACCAGGATATCTGCAATGCCCGTCGTGTCCTGGAAGCAGACCAGCGGCAGCTCGTGCATCATGGCGTCGATGCCTACGTTGGGCAGCGGGTCCAGGCGGGAACTGACCAGCAGGATGTCGGCCGCGCGGTAGGCTGCTTTGATGTTCGAGGTCTCTTTCATGAAAAAGAGGTGTTCCTGCAAACCCGCGCGCTGGATTTGATCGTACAGGTAGACTGAATAGCCGACATCCTGTATTGGGTCGTACCCACTGCCGATCCAGACGAAGCGAAACCGCCTGCCTGCCGCAGACTGGACGATCCTGGAGGCGCAGTCGATGAACAAATCCACGCCTTTTCTCAGGCTCACCGTTCCAACGCCCAGGACGACAATCTCGCCGGCGGGCACCCCATCCGGGCGGAGCACGCCAAGAATTCTGGCCTCCTCTGCTGTTTCGGTCGCCGCGTCGTTTTTGGCGCTTGGAATGACGCACAGCCCTTGTGGAATGATGTGGACCGGCTGGCTATCCAATTCGGGGTATTCGGAAACGGCATTTTTGTGCGTGACGGAGGCTGAAAAAATGGCTGCATGAGACCAAAACAAGGCCTCGCGGAAAGCGTCTTTCGGCCGGGTGTAGGCTGCAAATTCGTGAATTAAATGCACCACTGGAACATGGCGTTTTGCCAGGGCGGGAATCACGGCGCGGGATTCGATGCTGTTGACGATGGCAAATTTGAGATCGTGAGTTTTCGTTAATTGTTCGATCATGACCTCGGCCAACAGGTAACTGCCCCTCGCAAGGCCTGCATCCACCATGAACGCCGATGCGGCCAGGAAATTTTCAGCAATCGATCCTTCTCCCAGCAGCAGGGAAACCACATTGTATTGTTGTTGCAGGTTTTGGACGATGTTCAAGCTCAGGATGGGCGCCCCGGTGCGGGAAGCGTCGTGGCTGACAACGAGTACGTTTTCCTTGGACGGATCGAAGCCGGCCAGGCCCGGCTGAAGGACCAGATCCGGCTGATACCCCAGGCGGCCTTCAGATTTCCCGTGTTGAAGATAATGCTGGTAGGGATCCACCCCGGCTGCGGCAATATCGGGATAAAAGGCCAGGTACCACGTCGCATCGAACCGGTCCTTATCGGTTTGTGGGTCCAGCGGCCTTGGGTTGGGTTCATTGTTTTGGGGTTGCGGGTTCGCCGCCGTTGGGTTTGCGGCCGCCAGGGACGGGTGCGCCAGCCGGCCTTCCCGTTTGCCGTGGTTGAGGTAATGAACCAGCGGGTTCTTTTTTGCTTTTTGGATATCGGGGTAGGCCTGAAGGTACAGGGCGCTGCTGAAGTTGGGGCCGGGGTCGCGGCCTTCCAATCCGCCCGCGCCGAGATAATGAATGAGGGGATCCAGCCCGGCCTGCGCGATGTCGGGATATTGGGATAGGTACCAGGCTGGGTCGAACAGGCCGGAGTTTTTCACCAGCAGCGCATCATTCCTTTGCTTTTGGGCACTTCTGGACTTTCGGATGGAATTTAACAGCGGGGCAAGGAGTTGGCCGGGATGGGCGACGGAAGTCCGTACTTTGCGGACGAACAGGGCCAGCCTCCACGTGCGGCTGGTTTGGATCGCCGTCAATTGCGCCTTGAGCGTTTGGGCAGCCTGCTTTTTGTTTTCCAGTTGCTTTGAGAGGGCCTGGATTTTTTGTTCCAGTTCTGCCGCCTGCACCGCCAGACTCTGTACCGTTTGTTCTTTTTCCAGCAATTGAGTCGAGAGCGATTGAATGTTCTGTCCTTTGTCCGTCAATTGGGCTGAAAGGTCTTGCAGGGCGTGTTCCCGGTCGGCCAGGCGGGCGGAAAGCGCCTGGGAGCTTTGCGCCAGTTCCTGGTTAAGGCGGGAAACCTGCCCATCCCGTTCGATCACGGCCTGCTGCAGGTTGGAGATTTGCCCGTTCCTCTCATCCACCTGCGCAGAAAGCGATTGCACCTGGCCTGCGAAGACCTGCGACTGTGCGTCCCATTTTTCGATCTGGGAAAGCAGGTTCCGTGTGGACTGTTCCTTTTCGTGCAGTTGCGCAGACAGCGATTGCACCTGACCCACAAAGACCTGCGCTTGCGCGTCCCATTTTTCGATCTGGGATAGCAGGCCCTGGATATACTGTTCCTTTTCGTGCATCTGGGCATACAGGGAATTCAAGGCCCGGTCTTTTTCCAGCATGGCCTGGTTGCCGGCCAGAATCTGCATTTCGAGTTTGTCGGCCAGCTTCAGAAGCGCTTGCAGGCGTGCAAATTCGCCGCTCCAGCGGGTGAGTTTGTCTGCCAAGGCGGCATCGCGGAGGCTGGCGCGGTCATTGGCCAGCTCGAAACTTTCCGCGTAGATTTCCCGCGCCAGCGGGGGAGTGTCCACTTCCAGGTCGCTCAGTCGATAAACCGTGTGCTGCAGGCTCCTGTCGAGGAATTCGTTTGTGTAGGTGGCGAGTTCCTGTGGGTCGATCTCCAGCGCCAGGCTCCTGGACATTCTGTCCAGTTCGATGTGCGGGGAACGCATCAGGTTGTCGTAATCCACCACGATGCAGTTTTCCCCCACGACATGCACCAGGCTGGCAATCATGTACTTCATCCACAGCAGATAGCCCCTCTCGAAGTCAAAGCCGTCGCGTTTGGCCAGCGATTCACACACGCTGAGCGGGTGCCGAACCGACAGGATGTAGCTGGCCTGCAACTCGCACGCTGCAAAAACTTCCTTCCAGAAAGGAAGCAATATCGAAATGCGCGGGTCTTTGAGGCCAAAGGAACGAACGCCATTTGTTTTTCTGCGCAGTATTTCCGCCGCGCGCAGGAAGAACCCATTTTCGCGCAAGGCTTCGAACTCCCGCGCCTGGATGGGGGCCAGGAAATACCAGTCCCTCTGGAGGAAAGCCAGCATTTCGATGTTGAGGCGGTTGATATCTGCATCCTCCCAAAAGCCGGTCGGATTGTTGCCTTCCATGGGGGGGATGAGATGATCCCCAAGTTCCACACCCAGGACCCGCAAACTTCTTGTGATGGCGCTGGTCCCGCTTCTGTGCATACCCAACACAATAAATATCCGCCTATTGGCATCATCGAACGATGGCATTCTACTCGTGCTCCTCGGTTAGATGTAGGACTTGTCCATCCTGCATGCTACAAATTAGGATATGGCTCAATTGCAAACACACACCCTTTTTTCGTGAATGTATTCACATATCCGACCATGTTGTGCGCCATTATAGCGCAAATTTTTGACGTGAATGGGGGTTCCCAAAAACAATTTGCTATTTTGCAAACCTGTCCTGCTTATGCGTCCACTTCTCCCAATGGACCACCTCCTCCAGTTCCCTGCGCCCGCCCTTCTGCGGCGGCGCGGAAAGTTTTGCTTCGTCGGCGGGATAGCCGAAGGAGAGCGCGATGCGCAGGTGCCACTCGGCGGGGAAACCCAGGATTTGACGGGAGCGCTCGAAGTCGTAAAGTGAAGCGGGGCAGGAGCCGATGCCCAGTTCCCAGGCGGCCAGCTGCATGAAGGCGGCCGCCTGTCCCGCGTCGAACAGGACTTGGAATTTTTCGGTTGGCTCGGGGGTCAGGATGGCAACCGCCAGCGCGGCGCCCGCCAAATGTCCCGCCCACTCGCCGCATTGGGACAACTCTGCCAGGATGGCCTTGTCCTGGATGGCGATGAACTGCCAGGCCTGTCCATTCTTCGAGGATTGCGACCTGCGCCCCGCATGGAGGATGGCGCGGACGGCCTCTGCGGGCAGGGGCCGGTCGTCGAATTTGCGCACAGCGCGTTTGGTGCGAATGGCTTCGGATACGTTCATGCTTCCTCTTTCCTTTCATTTTTTTGGTAGTGGCAAAAACGAAGTGATGATTTCCGTGGGGCGGGATGGTATCCCGCCAAATCACGGGTACGCGGAATGCCACATCGTACCCGTAGGGTATTCCGCGCCACGTCACTTATCAAATTACCACCACCTGAAAAAGGTTTCCCGTTAAGTATGGGAGACCCATTTTTTTCCATTATAGTGCAGCCGTCCTCCCCGGTGACCAGCCAAACCCGCACCCCGCCTGCGGCAGAGGGTATAATTCATGCAATGGACGCACAACCTTCCCCGCGCGCTTTTCTCATCCCCGCCGCCTTCATGGCGGTTTTCGGATGGGGCGGACTGTACCTGGTGGTCAACTACACCCTGCCATTTGTCTGGCTGCGCTGGAGCTTCTTCCTGCTGCTGATCCTGGCGCTGACGGGCACGGCCCTGCCGTTCACCTATTTGTTCAACCGCCGCTTCCCCAGCCAGCCGCCCGCCGAGCCGAACGTGAGTGTGCGCCAGGCCCTGTGGGTGGGCGTGTACGGCGCGACCCTGGCCTGGCTGCAACTTGGCCGCATGGTCAGCCTGTACGTGTGGATGGGCCTGGCGGCCGGCCTGATCGCCATCGAATACCTCATCCGCCTGCGTGAGAAATCGCGCTGGAAGCCCCCTGCCTCAAACGATGACCAGCCTGCGTAACCTGCCCTCGGTCGAAAGCCTGCTGCAAACCCGCGCCGCCGCGCAGTGGATTGCCGCCTATGGGCGCCCGTTGACGTTGGATGCCTTCCGCGCCGAATTGGATGCGGTCCGCGCCCGCTTCAAGGCGGAGCCTGGACTGGCCCTGCCTTCGACAGAGGATATCCTTTCTGCGGCCGCTTCCCGCCTCTCCGCCTGGACGGCGCCCAGCCTGCTGCCCGTCATCAACGCCACGGGAGTGATCCTGCACACCAACCTGGGACGCGCCCCGTTGAGCGACGCGGCCATCCGCGCCATGGACGCGGTCTCGCGCGGCTATTCCACCCTCGAATATGATTTGGTCAAAGGCGCGCGCGGCTCGCGGCTGATCCACGCGGAGGCCATCCTGCAAAAGCTGACGGGCGCCGAAGCTGCGGTGGTGGTCAACAACAACGCCTCGGCAGTCATGCTGGTGCTGGCTGCGCTGGCCAACCGCAAACGCGCCATCATCTCGCGCACCCAACTGGTCGAGATCGGCGGCGGTTTCCGCGTGCCCGACGTGATGAAGCAATCGGGCGCGAAACTGGTCGAGATCGGGGCCACCAACCGCGTCAACCTGAACGATTATGAAACCGCCCTGGCCGAGCCGACCGCGCTGGTCATGCGCGCGCATCGCTCCAATTTCAAACTGGTCGGGTTCACCGATGAGCCTGGCCTGGCCGAGGTGGCCGCCGCCGCACACGCTCACGGCGTGCCCGTGGTGGACGATCTCGGTTCGGGCGCCCTGCTCGACACGGCCCGCTTCGGCATCGTCCACGAACCGACGGTGCAGGAGTCCCTGGCCGCGGGCGTCGACCTGCTGTGCTTCTCGGGCGACAAACTGCTGGGCGGACCCCAGGCGGGCATCATCCTGGGCCGCGCGGATTTGATCGCCAAGATCAAAAAGCATCCGCTGGCGCGCGCCGTCCGCGCCGACAAGACCTGCCTGGCGGGGCTGACGGCCACGCTGCTGCATTACCTCAAGGATGAGGCGGAACGCGAGATTCCCATCTGGCGCATGATGTCGTCCACGCTGGAACAGGTCGGGGGGCGGGCCGAGGCCTGGCGGCTGGAGCTGGGGCGGGGCAGCGTCGTCGAAGCGGAATCCACCGTCGGCGGCGGCAGCCTGCCGGGCGAAGCCTTCCCGACCCGCGCGCTGGCGCTGGAGGTCCAATCACCCGATAAATTTTTGAAGCGCCTGCGAATGCAGCATCCGCCCATCATCGCCCGCACTGAGGATGACCGCGTGCTGTTCGACCCGCGCACCGTCCTGCCCGAACAGGAGGGCGCGCTGCTGGTCGGGTTGAAGAATGCGCTGAGATCCTAACGCGAATGGCTCGAATTTTCGATTGTCTTGAATGGAGGTCAGATATGGAAAGTGAGATTATCGAAAAAGAGTTGTCGTATCGCATCATGAAATCGGTATTCGAGGTACACAACCAGCTTGGACCAGGATTTCTTGAGGCAATTTACGATGAAGCGATGGCGATCCAGCTTGTGCTGGATGGAATGGAGCTTGAAAGACAAAAAAGAATCCCGGTAAAATTCAAGAACAGGGTGATTGGCCAACATGTGCTGGACGGTGTTGTTAATCGAAAAGTGATTTTGGAATATAAAGCCGTCGCAGCAATTGCACCAATCCACGAGCAACAGGCTTTATCGTATTTGAAAGCGACGGGCCTTCAATTGGCAATTGTTATTAATTTTGGCGCTTCGCGAGTTGAGTATAGCCGTGTGGTCAATACCCCTTGGAAACCGTCCAGCCGTGTGCCTCGCATCCTCCAACCAAAATAGCCTTTTGAACTTATTCGCTTATTTGAGTCATTCGCGTTAAAAAATTCAGGAGAAACCATGAAATCTGACCTCGATGCCCTTATGCAAGACCGCAACCTGGATGCCCTGCTTGTGCTGGGCAGCGCCGAGCACAACCCGCCCATGTATTACCTGACGGGCGGCGGACATGTCAGCGGCGCGGTGCTCATCAAGAAACGCGGTGAGACGCCCGTCCTGTTCTGCAACAACATGGAACGCGACGAAGCCGCCAAAACGGGCCTGCCCATCCGTTCGATGAGCCAATATCCCTTCCAGGAATTGATCAAGGAGGCAGGCGGGAATCCTTCCCTGGCGGGTGCGCTCGCCACGCAGAGGATGCTGGCCGACCTGGGCGTGACCACGGGGCGAGTGGGCCTGTACGGCCACGTCGAACTGGGCAGCGCCTTCGCCACCCTGGCCCAACTCCAGCGCATCGCCCCCGACCTGGAACTGGTCGGCGAGCATGGCATGGACTCGGTCTTCATCCGCGCGATGGAGACGAAGGAAGAGGCCGAGGTGGAGCGCATCCGCAACATGGGCCGCATCACCACCGAGGTGGTGCGCCTGACGGCTGAATTTCTTACCTCCTGTGAGGTGCGCGAAGACGAGGTGCTGCTCAACGAGAACGGCCAGCCGCTCAAGTTGGGCGAGGTCAAGAGTAAGATTCGCCTGTGGGTGGCCGAGCGCGGCGCGGAACTGCCCGAGGGCTTCATCTTCGCGATTGGCCGCGATGCGGGCGTGCCGCACTCGACCGGCAACCCCGAGGATCTGATGCGCCTGGGCCAGACCATTGTATACGACATCTATCCCGCCGAAGCGGGCGGCGGTTACTTCTATGACTTCACCCGCACGTGGAGCCTGGGCTACGCCACGCCCGAGGCGCAGGAACTGTACGACCAGGTCAGGGAGATATTCAACAAGCTGTGGGAGGACTTCGACCTGAATGTGCCCTTCAAACAATACCAGCGCATGACTTGCGAGTATTTCGAGTCCAAGGGACACAAGTCGCAGTTGAATACTCCCGCGCCCACCGAGGGCTACGTCCACAGCCTGGGCCACGGCGTGGGACTCAACATCCACGAGCGCCCGTTCAGCGGACTAATGACGGGCGACGATCATCGCCTGTCGCCTGGTGTGGTGGTCACTTCCGAGCCTGGGTTGTATTATCCCGAAAAAGGCATGGGCTTCCGCATCGAGGATACCTTCTGGGTGCGTCCCGACGGCCGCATGGAAATGCTGGCCGATTATCCGTATGATTTTGTGCTGCCGATGAAGAAGTGGAAGAAATGACCGTGGACGCTGGGCTGTCTCACTGGTATAACTGAAACAGATACGCCTTCGGTCTCGAGATTTGCGTCAGCATGTGAATGCAGGTGTCGGGACCGACAGGCACGCTGCGAGAAAGGAGACCACAAATGGAAACCATCACAATTTCCCGGATCAATGAATCGCTTCGCAAGCTATCCCCTGATAAACTCGTGGAAGTGTATGATTTCATTGTTTTCCTCTCCACGCGCGAACCTTCCAATGTGACCCTGCGTGAGGCGGGCATGTCGTATGCTCTTGATACCATGCTGGCCTCGGAAAACGTACTCGCTCGGGACTGGGATACCCCTGAGGAGGATGCGGCATGGGCAGATTTGTAAAAGGGGATGTGGTTGTTGTGCCATTCCCTTATTCGGACCTGACGACCAGCAAAAAGCGGCCCGCGCTGGTGGTGGCATCGCTGAGTGGCGAGGATGTCATTTTATGTCAAATCACCAGCCAGCATAAAAACGATGACTATTCGGTTTTCCTGCGAACCGCTGATTTCATCTCCGGCACGTTGAAGCAGGAAAGCTATATCCGCCCCAATCATCTGTTTACCGCCGATACACGAATTATTCTGTATAAGGCAGGTACTTTGAATCCATCCAGAATGGATGAAGTAGTCAACAAAATCATTTCGATTATTCGATCTTGAAAAGAAACCAATGACCGACCTCAAACCCGCCCGCATCCTGGCCCTTGAATCCTCCTGCGACGAGACCGCCTGCGCCATCCTCGAAAATGGACGCGCGCTGCTCTCTTCCGTGGTGGCCTCACAGATGGAGGTTCACGCCCGCTATGGCGGCGTATTCCCCGAAGTGGCTTCGCGCCAGCACGTGCTGGCCGTGGTGCCCGTGGTGGAGCAGGCCCTGGCGCAGGCGCATCTCTCGCTCAGCGAAGTGGATGCCATTGCCGTCACACGCGGACCTGGGCTGGCAGGCTCGCTGGTGGTCGGCTTGAACGCCGCCAAGGGACTGGCGCTCGGGCTGGGACTGCCGCTGGTGGGAGTCAACCATCTCGAAGGCCACATCTATTCCTCGTGGGTGTATAACGCGGGCGAGACCACGCCGCCCGAGCCGCAATTCCCGCTCATGGCCCTGCTGGTTTCGGGCGGGCACACCGAACTGAACCTGATGACCGACCACCTGACCTACAAGCGTCTCGGCGCCACGCTGGACGATGCGGCCGGTGAGGCCTTCGACAAGGTCGCGCGCCTGCTGGGACTTCCGTATCCGGGCGGCCCGTCGGTGCAGAAGTCTGCCGAGAGCGGCGACCCGAGCCGCTTCCACTTTCCACGCGCGTGGATGGAGGGCAGCTGGAATTTCTCGTTCAGCGGTGTCAAGACGGCGGTGTTGTACGAGGTCAACAATTTGAAGAATCGCAGCGGCTCCCTGCCCGTCGATGACCTGGCGGCCTCCTTCCAGGCCGCGGTGGTGGAAGTGTTGTTCAAGAAGACGGTGGATGCGGCGCGCGAATTCGGCGCGAAGGAAATTCTCGTGGCGGGCGGCGTCTCGGCCAATCGCGCTTTGCGCCAGGCCTTTCAATCTCAAAAGGAATTCAAGGTTCACATTCCCCCGCTTTCGCTGTGTACCGACAATGCCGCCATGATCGGCGCGGCGGGCTATTTCCGTTACGCCCTCGGCCACACCTCGGGCCTGGACGTGGACGTGCAGCCCACCTGGCCGCTCTCGTGATGTCCTCCCGATTAAATCCCAAACCCCGCTTGGATCGGCCCGGATCCGCGCAGGGTTTGAAGAGGAGAATGCACTTGTTATTATATCCAGGCACATGAGCACAGCCTGAACCCACACTGAAACCTGAATAAGTCTTTCGAGGCCGTTTTTTAAGCGGCCTTTCATTTTGAATCGCCCGCCGTGCGCCTGGAATTTTGGGATTACAATCCATCTCGATTACGCGGAGGCTTATGAAATCATCCCTGCTGCGCGCCCGCTATTGGCGCATCCTTGCTTTTTTTGCCCGCGTCACCCTGGGCATCATTTTCTGGGAACTGACCCTGCCGCGCCTCGGCCTGGGCGGTTGGACGCGCCGCACCCGTTCGCGGCGCATGACCGACATCGCTGTGCGGTTCCGCGCGCTGGCCATCCGCATGGGCGGCGTGATGATCAAGGTGGGACAATTCCTTTCCTCGCGCCTGGACGTTCTGCCATCCGAGATCACCGACGAATTGGCGGGTTTGCAGGATGAAGTCCCCGCCGAGGACTTTGCCGCCATCCGCGCCAAAGCTGAGGCCGACCTGGGCGCCCGCCTGGACCTGAAGTTTGCCGCCTTCGACGAGACGCCCCTGGCCGCCGCCTCGCTGGGACAGGTGCATCGCGCGCGCCTGCTCCCTCAGGACGCCGAAGGGGTGGGCTTCGAGAGTGTGGTCGTCAAGATCCAGCGTCCGCACATCGAGCAGTTGGTGGAAGTCGACCTCTCTGCCCTGCGGCGGGTGGGCGGCTGGGCCGACAAATACCGTCCCCTGCGCGAACGCGCCGACGTGCCCGCCCTGGTTGAGGAATTCTCCGCCACGGTCCGCGAGGAATTGGATTACCAGGCCGAGGGCCGCAATGCCGAAACCTTTGCCGCCAACTTCGCGGACGATGAAAATGTTCACGTGCCGCGCGTGGTCTGGAGTCACTGCACGGGCCGCGTGCTCACGCTCGAAGATGTCTTTGCCATCAAAATTACGGATTACGATGCCATCACCGCCGCGGGCATCGACCGCAACGAAGTGGCCAAGCAACTGCTGTCCACCTACCTCAAGCAGATCTTCGAGGATGGTTTCTTCCACGCCGATCCGCATCCTGGCAACCTGTTCGTCACCCCGCTCGAAAAGGATGCGGACGGCAAAGTCTGCTGGAAACTGACCTTCGTGGATTTCGGCATGGTGGGCCGTATGCCCGAGCATCTGCGCGAGGGCCTGCGCGAGTTGCTCATTGCCGTCGGCACGCGCGACGCGGCCCGCACGGTCAGGGCCTACAAGTTGCTGGATGTCCTGCTGCCCAGCGCCGACTTGAGCCTGATCGAACGCGCCGAGGCCCAACTCTTCGACCGCTTCTGGGGCATGAGCATCAGTGAGCTGCGCTCGATCAGTCATGCCGAGATGATGCAGTTTATGATTCAGTTTCGTGAATTGATGTACGACATGCCCTTCCAACTGCCCGAGAATTTGCTGCTGCTTGGAAGAACGGTTGCCATTTTGAGCGGCATGTGTACGGGCCTGAATCCCGACTTCAATCTATGGGAGCAGATCGGGCCTTACGCCTCCAAACTGGTCTCCGACGAAAAGGAGGGCGGTTCGTTCTTCGACACCGTCCTCGACGAGGCAGGCAATTTGTTCAAGGTATTGTTGGCCCTGCCCGCCCGTACCGAACGCGTGCTGACCCTGGTCGAGCGCGGCGAGTTGAATGTGCAGATGCCGCTGGTCAACCGTCAGGTCGCGTTTGTGGAGCTGGCCGTCAACCGCCTGACGGGCGTGCTGGTCTTCGTCGGTTTGCTGCTGGCGGGCGCGATTGTATATCCATCGAACGAAACCCTGGCTTATCTTCTGATGGGCGCTTCGGGCGCGGCGCTGGTGTATGCTCTCATTTTTATTCGCCGCAGAAGGATTTTGTAATTTTTTGGTACCTTCTCAACATTTTGGGGCGTGCTCTGGAGTACCGAAGTTCTACTTCGGGATAACGCGCAAGTAGAACTTGCACACTCCAAAATACCCATGATTATTGAGAAGATACATTTTTTGCCTTGAACTGGCGGTCAAGTAGGTCGGCGTTCTTTCGACCCCGCACATGCACTGGCGCGCAGTGCGGGTGTCGGGCCCCACGGCGCAGTCGAAGAGCAAATTACCTGAGATGGGTGCGTTTCGACTGCGCTCGCTTTCCAGCTCGCTCCGCTCAACGCAAAGTTAAAAGCAAACCGCCCCGTCCAAGACGGGGCGGCGGCATTTATGCGGTTTTTTGCTTTTCTTCCACGCGTTCGAGCGCGGCGTCGATCATGCTGCGGAAGGCCAGCAGCATCTCCTTGCGGGCGGCGCGGCGGTGTTCCAGGACGCCCGGCGGCAGCATCGCTTCCAGGCCCTTGCGCATTTCCTCGCGGGCGGCGCGCAGGTGTTCGCGCGTTTCGGACGGAATCTTTTCTTCGTACGACTTGCGGGTGCGGGAGGTTTTCTCGGCCATATTTTGCTCCTTGTTTCTGGCATCATTATAGCGCACCGTCGCCCGGACTGCAAACCGTCAGTTGGAGTGGGGTCATGGCTGTAGCAAAGTCAGGAAAATCTTAACGCGAATGCCGCGAAAAGGCGAAAGACGCGAATTTTTTAATGGCTTTCCCGAAAATTCGCTCACTTCGCGCTTTTCGCGTTAAGCACTGCCGTAAAATCAGGAGTCTGTCAACGGACTTTGCTACAACCATGGGAGTTGGGTGTGGTCTAAAGTTTCGGAAGGCGGGATCGGAATAAAGCCAATGGCGTGGGGCGGAATACCCTTGCAGGGCACTTTGCCATTCCGCCTCACAATAGCCGTTTTTTCCTTTGTGTACTTCGTGTCCTTTGTGGTGGAGCTCTTTCCCGGTAATTATAGGCCCCCATTTTTCGCGGCGAAAACCCCTCTCCAGAAGCGCATCCTAGAACATTTATTCGGGTTATGATATTCAACGAGATTGGCGTTTGCCAATCCCTTTTATTGCCAAGGAGGCTGAAATGGACTTTAGTAGTATCAACTGGTTGGCCGTCATCGCCTGTGTCGTGGTCAGCATGATCAGCGGTTCGCTCTGGTACAACCCCAAAACGTTCTTCCCCATCTGGTGGAAGGGCATCGGCAAGCCTGAAGGTTCCCAACCCGGCATGGAAAACATGGGCATGACCTGGGGCTTGACCTTACTCTCGTCCCTGGTTCAGGCCGTGTTCATGGCGCTCTTCGTCAACGCCATGGGTAGCATGACAGGCGGCGCGACGCTGGTCTCGGGCGCGACGGCTGGCTTCATGCTCTGGTTGGGATTCGTCGCACCCACGAACCTGGTCAACAAATTGTTCGCGGGTCACGGCTTGAAAGTCTGGGCCATCGAGGTTGGCAATCACCTGGTCAACTTCGTGCTCTTTGGCGCCATCCTGGGTGCATGGCGTTAAGCTTCAACGCAAAGTAAAATAAGCGGACGGCGCAAGCCGTCCGTTTATTATTTGAGGAGAGCTTTGATGACCTACGATGACGCGCAAGCCTGGCGCGCTGCCGAAGAGTTCGGCATGACGATCTACTACGTTTTCCTGTTGAAGAAAGGCCCCGCCTGGACTCCCGATGCCACGCCCGAGGTCGAAGCCTTGCAGGCCGAACACCTGGCCAACCTGCGCCGCCTGGGCGAGGAAGGCAAACTGGTGCTGAACGGTCCGCTGCTGGACGCGTTCCAACTGAGCGGCGAGATTCGCGGCATCGGCGTGCTCAAGGCCAGCTCCCTGGCCGAGGCGCAGGCCTGGATCAGCACCGACCCGATGGTCAGGATCGGGCGGCTCGTTTTTGAACTACACACCTGGATGGTGGGAAAGGGCATATTGCCATGACATTGAACATCCGTTTTTACCGCGCCGACGATTTCGAATCCGTCACGCGCCTGTGGCGGCGCGCCCGCGAGGTCGCCACTCCCGAACTGACCGCCCGCATGGGCTACAGCTTCCAAACCGACCAGAAGTTTTTTGCCGAGCACATCGTGGCCGCCTGCGACCTGTGGGTGGCCGAGAAGGACGGGATGGTCGTGGCCTTCATGGGCATCAAGAAGGACTTCATCGACCACCTCTACGTCGACCCTGCGTACCACCGCCAGGGCATCGGTCAGATGCTGCTCGAACACGCCCGCGACCTGTCGCACGATCACCTGTGGCTGTACACCCACGCCGCCAATGCCATGGCGCGCGCCTTCTACGAAAAGAACGGCTTCGTGGCCGAAAAATTCGGCCTCAGTCCCGCGCCCGAAAACGAACCCGACGTGGAATATCATTGGTATCCGTCCTGATGATCTTCGCGCTGAGCGGAGTGAGGACATGCTCTTGTCCGAACGAAGCCGAAGCGCATCAATCTGGTAAAGGTCAAACCTCTCATGCGCCCCACCTATCTCGAAGTCAACCTGACCCAACTCCAACGCAACCTCACAGCCATCCGCGCGCATGTTGCGCCCGCCAAAGTTCTGGCCGTTGTCAAGGCCAACGCCTACGGCCACGGCGTGGATGGTGTGGCCCCCTTCCTCGCGCCGTTTGCCGATTACCTCGGCGTGGCGCTGGTGGAGGAGGGCATTTACCTGCGCGAGTTGGGGATTACCAAACCGATCCTCGTGATGGGCGGGACTCTGGCCGACCAGCTGCCCGCCTTCTTCGAGCATGACCTGACCCTGACCGCCTCGTCCCTGGACCTGCTGCTGGCCGCCGAGCAAATGGCCGAATCCACGGGCAGGCGTCTGCGCGCCCACCTGAAAATCGACACGGGCATGGAACGCGTGGGCGTGCGCGACACGGAAGCGGAGCCGTTCATCGAGAAGTCTCTTGCGTGTAGCCACTTAAGCGTCGAGGGGATTTATACACACCTGGCAAACTCCGAAATGCCCGACCTGATCCACGCCCGCCTGCAACTGGAGCGCTTCCTGGGCGTGCTGGCGTTGTACGATAAACTGGGCGCGCCGCCGCCGCCCCTGCGCCACCTGTGCAATTCGGGCGGCATCCTGCAATTGCCCGAGGGACACCTCGACATGGTGCGGCCCGGCATCATGCTCTACGGCTATTACCCCGGCGAGGATGTCCAGCGCACAGTGGAGGTCAAGCCCGCGCTGACCTGGCGCTCGCAGGTGGTCTATTCCAAGATCACCCCGCCCGGGCGGCCGGTCAGCTACGGGTCGCTGTGGCAGGCCGAGGCCCCGACGCGCATCGTCACCGTCCCGTGCGGCTATGCGGATGGCTACTTCCGCCGTATGACGAACCAGGCGCGGGTCTTCATCCGCGGCAAATCCTATCCCCAGGTGGGGCGCATCTGCATGGACCAGTTCATGGTCGATGTGGGCGCGGACGAGGTGCAGGTCGGCGATGAAGTCATCCTGCTGGGGCAGGGCATCAGCGCCGATGATTTTGCGGCCTGGGCGGGCACCAACAATTACGAGCCGCTGACCAACATCAGCGCGCGCGTGCCGCGTGTGTATGCGACCGGGTAGAGTACAATAGGCGGGCGATTTATGAATTGAGGTGAATGTTGAAGCGATTGATGAAAGATTATCTATTCCTGGCGCTGGTGGTGGCTGTGATCGTGTCTCTCGACCAGTGGACGAAGGGACTGGTGCGCGCGCACATCCCGTTTGGCGGATCCTGGCTGCCGGCCGGCTGGGAATGGCTCGACCCGTATGCGCGCATCGTGCATTGGTACAACAGCGGCGCAGCCTTTGGCATGTTCCAGCAGTTCGGGGGCGTGTTTGCCGTGCTGGCCGTGATCGTGGTGGTCGCCATCCTTTATTATTTCCCGCGTGTGGAGGAGGATGACTGGCCCCTGCGCCTGGCGATGGGCATGCAGCTGGCGGGCGCGCTCGGCAACCTGATCGACCGCCTGACGTTGGAAGGCAAAGTGACCGATTTCATTTCGGTGTGGACCTTCCCTGTCTTCAACGTGGCCGACGCCTCCATTACGATGGGGGTGGTGGCATTGGTGCTGGGTGTGTGGTGGAAGGAACGCCACGATAAGAAGATGGCAGCGCAGGCCGCCAGCCTGCCCGTGGAAGAACCAGCGGGGGAAGCGAGTGAGTGACCAGGTTTTCATTTATCGGTTCGACAGGGAAACGGCAGAGCGGCTCGACAAGTTTTTGGTCGGCTGCCTGCCTGATTATTCGCGCGCGCGTTTGCAGGGCTTGATCCAGGAAGGCTTTGTGCTGGTGAATGGCGTTCCAGCCAAAAAGTCGGGGCAGATGATCGAGGCGGGCGCCGAGATCGAGGTGCGCATCCCGCCGCCCCTGCCGACCGGGCTGGCCGCCGAAGAGATTCCGCTCGACATCATTTTCGAGAACGATGACCTGATGGTGGTGAACAAGCCTGCGGGCATGGTGGTGCATCCCGCCGCGGGACACAGTTCGGGCACGCTGGTTAACGCCGTGCTGGGATACGATCCCGAGTTCGGCGAGATCAGCGGCGAGGAACGCCCGGGCGTCGTCCACCGCCTGGATAAGGAAACCTCGGGCCTGATCGTGATGGCCAAGAACGACGCCGCCCATCGCTGGCTGCAAGACCAGTTCCGTTTGCGCAAGGTGGAGAAGACCTACCTGGCCCTGGTGGATGGCGCCCCGCCCACACCGACCGGCCGCGTGGAAGCGTCGATTGGGCGCGACCCGAGTCACCGCAAGCAAATGGCCATCCAGCCGCCCGGCAAAGGACGCGAGGCTGTCAGCGAGTACAAGACGCTGGAAGCGTTCAAGGCTCACACCCTGCTGGAATTTCATCCGCTGACCGGGCGCACGCACCAGATCCGCCTGCACTGCGCCTTCCTGGAATGTCCCATCGTGGGCGATAAGATCTATGGCCGCCGAAGCCAGTCCGTGCAGTTGGAGCGCCATTTCCTGCACGCGGCCCGCCTGAAGATCACCCTGCCCGGCGAGAAGAAACCCCGCCTGTTCGAGGCGCCGCTGCCTGGGGAATTGCAGGCGGTGCTGGATGAATTGAGAAACAAGTAACCCTGCAATCCTGGAGTCGAAAGTCTCCCGACTTTCGAGAACCTCAAAAGTCAGGAGACTTTTGAATCCAAATCAAGCCATCCTGGAGTCGAAAGTCTCCTGACTTTCGATACACTCAAAAGCCAGGAGACTTTTGAGTCCAACCCAGTCCAACCCGAAAAGGATGTTTTCATGGAATTCATCGACCTGCGTTCCGATACCGTCACCCAGCCCACGCCCGAGATGCGTGAGGCCATGGCCAAGGCCCGGGTGGGCGACGACGTCTTCGAAGACGATCCCACCGTCAACCGCTTGCAGGAGATGGCGGCGGCCATGCTCGGCAAGGAAGCGGCGCTCTTCGTCGCCTCGGGCACGATGGGCAACCTGCTGGCGCTGCTGACCCACTGTCAGCGCGGGGACGAGGCCATCGTCGGCGACCAGTCGCACATCTACCTCAACGAGGCGGGCGGCATGTCGGCGTTGGGCGGGATTCATCCGCACCCGGTCAGGAACCAGGCCGATGGCACACTGGCCCCGGACGACATCCGCGCCTCGATTCAAATGGAGGATGTGCATCACACCATCACGCGCCTGGTGTGCATCGAGAACACCCAGAACATCTGCGGCGGCGTCCCGCTGACGGTCGACTACACCCGCCAGGTCGGCGAGCTGGCGCACGCCCACGGCCTGGCCCTGCACGTCGACGGGGCGCGGTTGTTCAACGCGGCGGTGGCGCAAAATGTTTCGGCAAAGGAGCTTGTCGCGCCCGCCGACTCGGTTATGTTTTGTCTGAGCAAGGGATTGGCCGCGCCGGTCGGTTCCATGCTGGTGGGCACGGCGAAGTTCATCAAGCGCGCGCGTCACCTGCGTAAAATGGTCGGCGGCGGGATGCGCCAGGTGGGCGTCCTCGCGGCGGCTGGAATCATTTCGCTCGAGTCGATGATCGAGCGGCTGGACGAGGATCACGCGCGCGCCAAGCGTCTGGCGGAAGGCTTGGGCAAGGTCAAGGGCATTGTCATCGACAAAGGCTCCCCCCACACCAACATGGTGTACTTCGACCTGACGAAGGATGCCCCACTGGATGCGGAACAGATCATGAACAAGCTCAGGGAGCGCGGCATCCTGGTCTGTCCCGAGAGCTACACCCGCTTCCGCCTGGTGACGCATTGCTGGATCGACGATGCGGGTGTGGATCGGACCGTGCAGGCCTTTGCGGACGTGTTGAGCTAAACGCGCATCTTCTCCCAATGTTCGGGGGACGGCTCGATCTGGTTGCGGCCGCGCTCCTTGGCAATGTACAGGCGGCGGTCGGCCAGGTCGACCAGTTTCATGATCTCGTCGGCTTCGTCGGGGAATTGGGCGATGCCCTGGCTGAGCGTGGGCGCGGGAATGCTCCTGCGGCCCACGCTTTTGATGCAGACGGCGGCCATGCTTTCGTGGATGCGCTGCGCCACCTGGTTTGCCTGCCTGCCGTTGGCGTTCAGCAGCACGACGGCAAACTCTTCGCCGCCCCAGCGTCCCACGATGTCCTCGTGTTTGATGTGGCTGGTGATGGTGTTGCACAGGGCGGTTAGAATTTCGTCCCCGGCCAGGTGTCCGTAGGTATCGTTATATTGTTTGAAATAATCCACGTCGAGCATGATCAAGCTCAAGGGGGTGTGCCGATCTTCGGCCTCCTCGGCGTACCTCTTCAGCAAATTCAGGAAATGACCATGATTGTA
The DNA here is from genome assembly GCA_049324895.1 of Chloroflexota bacterium. Taxonomy (GTDB): domain Bacteria; phylum Chloroflexota; class Anaerolineae; order Anaerolineales; family Villigracilaceae; genus JACPVF01. The sequence continues at coordinate 30,038 of JBMOMS010000173.1, read as the reverse complement.
GACGCCCGTCAGGCTGTCCAACTGCGACTGCCTCTCCACGTGGGCGTGATGGAATGTGTTGTCCAGCGCCAGCGCGGCGTGCTGGGCCATGTTGTTCATCAACTCCATGTCGCCGCGGTTGAAGGCGTTGGGGCGGTAGGAGGCCAACGCGATCACACCCTGCACGTGGATGCCGTTGATCGGGACGCCCATCCACGAGAGGCTGGTTTTCTCCTGGCCGACAATCACCCGGTCGACGCCGCTCAGGGCCGGGTCGCGCCGCAGGTCGGGCAGGAATAATTCCTTTCGGTTGCGAACCACCCAGCCCGAGAGGGTGCCTTCCAGTTTGATCGTGACATCCTTGAAGAGCTCGCCTTCGTCGTACAACAGGCTGAGACGCAGGTTGTCCCCCTCTGCCAGGCCGAAGAAGTAGCTGTCGGCGGGCAGCGCATTGGGAATGGTCTCGTTCAGCAGGGCCAGCACCTGTTCCATTTCGAGCGAGGAGGTGATCTTGCGGCTGAATTCGTTGATGACCTTGAGACGGTTGATGTCGCGGGCGGTGAGAGTCCTGAACTGGTGAATGGCCTCGTTGGACACGGCGGCCACCAGCGTGGCGCCCAGCAGCCGCGACCAGTTGGTCGGGTCGCGGACCTCCTCCAGGTTGAAAATGACCAGGGCAAACGTCATGCCGGCCAGGATGAAATGGGCGGGCGCGCGGTCGGCGATGATCGAGGCGGTGATGCACAGCAGGATCATCAAGGCGCCAATATAGGGATCGATGGCCTGGGGCAGGCGGTTTGCCAGCAGGATGGTGGCGGCCACCTCGATGACCGCGTAGGCCCACACGTGGGTCGGCTTCATGCGCGGGGTGGTGACCAGGAAAAAATGGAAATAGGCCAGGGCCAGGCTGTTTCCAATGCAGTAGGCCAGGAGGATGGTGCGCGAAAACGCATCCATGGGCAGGCTGGTCAGGCCGTTGTACAGCATGACCATCAACAGCAGGATGCTGGCCATCCCCGATGGCAGGGCGGGAATCTGCTGTTCCCGGGGGGTGAATCCCAGGTGTTCCAGGTTTCTGGGCGCGGGGCTATTGGGCATGGAGAAAATCCGCATGTCCTTCCCGCACGATTTTTTCGAATGCGCCTACGATTTCGGGATCGAACAACTTGCCTGCCTCCTCGCGTAAATAGACGATGGCTTCCTGGGGGGGAATTTTCTGGCGGTACGGGCGGTTGCTGGTCAGGGCGTCGAAGGCATCCACCACGGCGAAGACGCGCGCCAGCAGGGGAATGTCGCTGCCCTTCAACCCGCTGGGATACCCGCTTCCGTCCCAGCGTTCCTGGTGATGGCGGATCACGGGCAGGGTCTCCTGCAGGAAGGGGATGTCTTCCACGATCTGCGCGCCGATGTCAGGATGCAGGCGCATACTGGCCCACTCCTGTTCGGTCAACGGGCCGGGCTTGTGCAGGATGGTATCGCTGACGCCAATCTTGCCGATGTCGTGCAGCAGCGAGCCGCGCTCCAGCGCCTTGAGCTGCGCGGCGGGGAGTTTGAGGGCCTCGCCCAGGCAGACCGCCAGCCGGCTGACGCGCGTGCTGTGGCCCTCCGTTTCCCGGTCGCGCGCATCCAGGGCAGACATGAGCGCCGCCAGGGTGTTGTCGTAGGCGCGTTCCAACTCGCGGTAGGCCGCTTCGATCTCGTGGGCCTGCCGCCGCGATTCGACCAGCAGGATGGCGCGTTCCAGCGCCAGGGCCGCCTGGTTGACCAGGGTTTGCAGGTCGGCGGGACTGCCCGATTTGTATCCGCGAATCTCCTGGACCGTCAGCCAGAGCGCGCCGTATTTTCGCATCGGCGTCTGGATCGGAAGGCAGACCCGCGAGTAGTGCTGGTCGATGGACTGGTAGATGACCCGCCCGCTGCGCACCACCTTGTCGATCATGTCCATCGGGTGCTCCGGCTCCAGGCGGATGCCGGTCGAGTCGACTTCGAGTTCGGCTTCGATCTCGAAGTTGGGGCTGAACAACACGATGCCCGTGACGACCGCCTGGGCCAGGCGATGCGCCATCTCGGCGATGTGCCGCGCGGCCTCGCGCAATTCCTCCGCCTGGATGATCTGGTAGCTCAACTCGTACAGCAGGCGCGTGGTGCGCAGGGTGGTGCGCAATTCCTGTTGCAGCCAGACGCTTTCGATGGCCGCCGCCGCCTCGGAGGCCAGCAGGCGGGCCAGCGCCTCGTCGTTCTCGGTGAAGAACACCTCGCCCTGCTTGCCGAAGGCCAGGATCGAACCGATGTTCAGGCGGTGCAGGCGGATGGGCACCACCAGCAGGCTGCGCAGCCCGTTGTGGTCGATCTCGATGCCCGAGCGGTGCGAATATTTGCGGATGTCGCGCACGCGGAAGGGCTGCAGCGCGTTCATGCTGGCCTGCAGCAGGGCAGGGTGGTTGGTCTCTTTGTCCAGCGATTCCAACAGGCGCGGCGCCTGGCCTGCGTAGGCCTTTTGGGTCAGGTTACCCTCGCGGTCGAACAGCAGCGAAACGTAGGTGAAGCGCGCCTCCAGGGTGCGCCGCGCGATGGAGGCGATCTCCTGCACGGTGGCTTCGGGATCGATCATGGTCGAAAGCGAGATGCCCGCCTGGATCAATTCCATCAGGCGGTACTGATAGCTCGACCGTTCCCAGGCCCGCACCAGTTCCATGCTCATGGTTTCGGCCAGGGCCACGTCTGCGCTCGAAAAGGCGTCGATCTGGTCGCTGACGATTTCGATGATGCCCTTGATGTGTCCCGTGTAGATGAGGGGAATGAGGATGCAGGACCCGGGCGGTTCGTCCTTGTTGAAGGTGATGTAGTGCGGGTCGAGCCGCGTATCGTAGATCAACTGGGTCTTGCGGGTATGGGTGACCCGTCCCAGGGCGCCCTGGGTGATGCCCTGGCGGTAGCCGGGCGGCACCCGGTGCAGCATCCGCCCGGCCGTGGCCAGCGCCACGTATTCACGCCGCTCGGGTTCGTGCAGGTACAGGCAGATGAAACTGCTGGGAATGGCCCGTTCGAGCGTGTTGATGGTCAACTGGGCGGCCACGGGCTGGTCGAGTTGGGCCTCCAATTGCTGGCTCAATTCGGCCAGCAGGGTCAATTGTTCGCTGCGCCGTTTTTCCAGGGCCAGTTGGCGGCTGAGCGCGTTGATCTGGTCCTCCTGGGCCTCCAGGCGCGCGCGCAGGCCTTCCTGGGTATGCACCAGGGGGTGCAGAAAACGATCCACCCGCCGCTTCCAGGAATGGCCCAGGTCGATGGCCTCCCTGCCGCCGCGCATCAGCCCGTTGATGGTCAGGGCCGCGGTGAAGACGCCGTGCGATAGGACCAGGGCGCCCAGGTTGAACAGGATGAAGCTGGCCTCGCGCACCTTGAGCGCTGCCAGCGGCGATTCCAGGGCCAGCAGCGACAGGTCGATCAACTTCAGCAGGGCCGCCAGGAACCCGGCCGAGATGCACAGGGCCGCGCCTGCGTAGAACACCAGCCGCTTTCCCAGGATATCGTTTTCGGGCAGCACGATTGCCGCCCAGGGTATGGCCGGCTCGAACAGGAGAATCGCCAGGAGCAGCCCCGGCGCGATCCAGTTTGGCAGGCTGGGCGCTCCCAGGCCGGCCAGCACCCAGGCCAGCCAGGCGAGGCCCAGAGCTTTCTCCAGGATGGGAGCCGCGCGCAGGTTGGGACGAAAGACGGCCAACCCGCCCGCCGCCGCCGAGCCGAGGAAGAGGCCGGCCAGCGTCCAGCGCATGGGGGTCAGCCCTTCTGTGGGCGGAAACAGCAGCAGGGTCAGGCCCGCCAGCGCGTTGGCAGCCAGCAGCGCAACGGGCAGCAGCCTCCGGTCGAAGCGCCCGTCGCCGTCCTGTCCGTGCAGGGCCGCCAGGTGGGCCACCGTCACGGATATCACCAGGCTGCCTTCCACGTGAAGCCCGGCCCGCAGGTGCAGCCAGCCCAACAGGCCCAGCATGGCGCTGCCGAACAGGAACAGGGCATTGCCCTGGCGAAGACCGGACGGAACCAGCAATGCCATGAGGTTGCCCAGCGCCGCAAGGATGAAAAGAATCCCCAGGGGCAGGCCGTGCCAATCCCCGGGGATTCCGAAGAGAATCTGTACGTGGATGGGGAGCAGGAGGATGGCTGTCCCCGCGACCCAAAGGATGCCGCCTGCCAGAATACCAAGCGTGAACACAGAGCGATGCTTCATGGTCAGTAAGTAGCACTAGCATAGCATAAGAAGCGCTTTTTTTCTACCCATTGCCTGTTTTGCCGGCCCGGCCCAAGCCTGCGGCGCGGCAGCCCGCTTCGACTGGAGTAAAATAGAAGCATGAACTGGCTCACTGGTGGACCTCAAACGGATGCAAGGAAGTGGATCGGGCAGTTGACCGACCCCGCCAAACGGGAGCGGGCCGCCCAGGAATTGATCCGCCTGGGAGCGGAAGCCGCGCCCGCCCTGGTGGATGCGCTGCAAGACCGGGACCCGGGCCTGCCCCCGCTTGCCGGGCGACTCCTGGCCCGCATCGGGTCGCCGGCCCTGCCCGCGCTGGCCAAGGCGGTGCAAAGCGCGCACCCGCTCGTCCGCGCGCAGGCGGTGGACATCCTGGCGCAGATTCGTGACCGCGCCATCCTGCCCCCGCTGCTGGAGGCCCTGCAGGGCGAGTTCTTCACCGTGCGCGCCCGCGCCGCCGCCGCCCTGGGGCTGATCCGCGAACCGCAGACCCTGCCGCACCTGCTGCGGGCGCTCAAGGACCCCGAGCCGGAGGTGCGCATCTGGGCCGCGTTGGCGGTGGGAAAATTCCGCGACCCCGATACCTTCGACGACCTGGCCGGGCTGCTGCTCGACGACCAGAAGATCGAAGTCCGCCAGGCCGCGGCGCGCGCGCTGGGCGAGACCCAGCACACCGCCGCATTGCCCTACCTGATGGAGGCCCTGCGCGACTCGTTCTGGTGGTACGAGCGCGAACAGGCGGCCGGCGACCTGCTGCAAGCCATCGTGAAGATGGGCGCGGAGGCCGTCGAGCCGCTGATCGCCGCCCTGGCCGACCGCGAGGGCACGGTGCGCAAGTTTGCGGCCCTGGTCCTGGGTGAGCTGCGGGACCTGCGCGCGGTCGAGGAACTCGGCATGGCGCTCTATGACCTGCACCACGAGGTCGGACGCGTGGCCGCCCTGGCCCTGGGCAGCCTGGGCGCCCCCGCCGTCGACTTCCTGGCTGAGGCCCTGCACCACCCCGAGATCGACGTGCGCGAGCACGCCATCCTCGGCCTGGGCATGATCCAGGACGCGCGCGTCTCCCCGCTGCTGGTCGGCATGTTGCAGGACCCCGAGCGCAGCGTGCAGAAACAGGCCATCCTGGCCCTGGGCCGCCTGCGCGACCTGGCCGCCCTCTCGGCCCTGCGTGAGATCGCCAACCAGCGCGCCGACCGCGAATTCTCGGCCCTGGCCCGCGAGCTGCTGAACGCCCCGTAAGCTTGGGAGGCTGTGTAAACAGAAACGCCCCGCTTCCAGGCGGGGCGTAGTCGATTGGGGCAACGGTTTAGTAAACGTCGTTGACTGTATTATACACGTTGAACTTGCCGGTCGGGGTAATCAGGTCGGTGATGCGCGCCTTTTCCTCCAGGGTCGCGTCATCGTAGATGACGATCTCGCCGGTCTGGCCGGGTTGAGCTGCATCGCCCCACAGGCTGACCCACACCTCTGTTCCATCCTGGTTATATTCGAAGTGGACTGCGCGTCCATACGTGCCCACTTCCCAGCATTTATGCACCTTGGATGGGTCGGACTTGGCGATGACACAAATCGTGCGTGCCAGCAGCGGATCCGAGTTGAGGGTCATATCCACCCAGATCCAGGGACTGTTGGGGTGGGTCTTGATGAACAGGCTGCCGGAGCCGGGCAGGGGTGTGGTGCGCACTGATTTCCATGCGTTCTGGGGAAATCCCACAGGGTCGGTTGCCACGGATACAATCGAGGCTTCGCCCAGGTGCGGGGTGGACCAGACGGGGCCAAACTCGGGGTCTATCCAGTTGGCGCCGCGCCCGGGGTGTGGAACCTGGCCCACATCCGTGATGGCGGTCAGGGTGTTTTCCTTCAGGTCGACTACCGCAATCTGGTTGGATTGGTTGGCCGCCACCAGGAAGTAGCGGTGGGTAGAATCCAGGCCGCCATCGTGCAGGAAGCGCGAGGCTTCGATCTGTTTGATGGACAGGTTTTGCAGGTCGGTGTAGTTCACGATCCAGATCAGGCCGGTCTCCTTGACGTTTACGACCCACTCGGGGTGGTATTCAGAGGCCAGGATGCTGGCCACGCGCGGCTCGGGGTGGAATTCGCCTGTGTCCACGGTGTAGCTGCGGCTGGAGACGACCTTGATCGGTTCGAGGGTTTGCCCGTCGAGGATGGCGAAGTGCGGGGGCCAGTAACAGCCGGTAATGGCGTACTTGTCGCGGAAATCGCCTTCGGGGCCTTCGTACTTGCTCACTTCCACCGAGCGGGCATCGTAACAGGTCTGCACACGCGCCACCACGGCCGGGATCTCCATCCATAGGTCGATCAACGCCAGCCGCCCGTCGCGCCCGATGACGTAGGCGTAGCGCCCGCTGGCTGACATGCGTGTGATATGCACGGCGTAGCCGCTGTCCACTTCGCTGACGATCTCCTTGGTGTCGCCGTCGATGATGGCTACCTTGCCGGCATCGCGCAGGGTGACGATGAAATAGTTGGCGATATTGCGCGTGGTTTGCGGCGCGGTCGGGCGCTGCTCGACCGGTGTAATCAGCTGCCACGAGGCCTGCATCTCTTGCAGGGACAGCTCGGGTGGGGCGGGCGGTTCGTTTTGAAGGAATTTGGCCATGATCTCGGTTTCGGCCTGGGTTAGGATGCCCTGCTTGCCCCAATCGGGCATGCCGCGTGTGGTGCCGTTGAAGATGATGGCTGCCAGCCCAAGCGTGCCTTTGGGCAGGGTTACGTCGGGCGTCAATGACGGCCCAGTGGCACCCTTGCGCAGCGTGCCGTGACAGCCTGCGCAGCGCTGGAAGAAGGTCTGCTTGGCCCAATCGAATTCCTGGTCGGTGAGGGCGGGCGCTTCCCCCGCGGGGGCGGTGGAGGCCGTTTCGGCGGGCGGGGCGGCCCCGTCGGGCAGGGCTGCCAGGTAGGCCGTTACGGCTTTCAGTTCGTCTGCGCTCAGAACCTGCGCCAGCGAGGCGGGCATCACACCTTTGGCGCAGGGGCCGGTCGGGCAATCGGGCGCAATGAATGCGTCTGGCGACTGGATCGATTCAGCCAGGTACTCCTCGACCGATTTCGACATGCCGGTGTATTCTCCGCTGTCCATGCGCCCTGCAATGACCGCGCCGATCTCACTCAGGTCCGGGCCGATTGTGCCCACTGCGCCCGGGACGCCCGGGATGACATGGCAGGCCACGCATCCGCCCTTTTGAATGGCCTGTGCGGCTAGTTCCCGGTCGTACAGGCCGGCTGGCTTTTCCGCCGTGGTTTCGGCTGGGGGTTGGTCGGCAGGGCCTGCTTGCGGCTCCTCTCCTGCCACCTGGCCCACCAGCAGGACGCCCTTCATGCCCAACTTTTCGTGGGTGGAATCGTAATATTCAACGGCCACATTCTCATTTGGCACGGTAAAGGTGATGGAGGTGGTTTCACCCTGTTTGGTAACAGCGTCTGATTTGGCCTGCCCGGTTGGCAGGTCGAAAACGATGTCGTGTGTGCCTTCCCCGCCGTTGACCAGCATGACGGTGATGCGTTCGCCTGGCTTGGCACGCAGGGCCGGGTTGACCAGTCCATTGATCTCGCCGTCCACGCCCAGGTAGACGAAGTTCCCGTCCCGCATGGAGGCGGTCAGGATGTATTCGGTGTTGACCACCGGCTTGACCTGTCCGCAGGCAGCCAACAACGCGGCCGCCAGCAGGAGTAGCAGGCCAGTCTTGATCAGGATGCTTGCTTTCATGGCTTCTCCTCTTGTTCGGTTGAAGTTTGGATGCCTTCCTTCAGCGTTTCGAGCAGCACGGTCAGCGGCATCTGGTAGGCGGCTGCAACCTCAGTGAGTGTGCAGAACCACACCAGGTGGCAGCCCACACAGGCGGTTTTCAGGGCCAGAAAACCGGCCATGCTCCGTGGATGAACCTGCATGACCTGGCCGACTGTCCAATTGGCTTCCAGTGGCGTTTCCATGCGGACACTATAGCAAAAAAAACGCCCTCCCTCTTTGCGCCAGCGCAAAGAGGGAGGGCGTGGAAAGAGACCCACGACGGGAAGACAGGAATTAGAACCCTTCGGCCAACTGCATGACAGCGTGCGGTTTTTTGAGAATCACGAGTTCACGCGCAGCGAGGATGATGCCCTGTTTTTCCCAGGCCTTTAATGTGCGGCTGACGGTGTACAGGGTGGTCCCGGCCATTTCCGCCAGGTCCTGGCGCGAAAAGGGCAGCTCGATTAATACCCCTTCTTCCACCCGTTTGCCGGTTTGCCCGGCCAGCCTCAAGAGGACGCGGGCGATGCGCTGTTCGACCTTTTCGGTTGCCATTTCTCGGTAGCGGGCCTGCATTTCCTGGATATAGCCGGTCATCAGCTTCATCAAACCAAACGACAGGTGTGGGCGCTGTTCCAGCAGGTTGCGGAACTTGTCGCTGGGGATGCTCAACGCGGCGCTGTCTTCCAACGCCTGGGCGCAGGCGGGATAGTGGGCGGCAGGGTCGACCGCCCCAACGGCCCCGAATAATTGGCGCGGCGTAAGGGTGCGCAGGTTGACCTGCTGCCCGTCCAGGCCGATCTGGCAGAGTTTGGCGCGCCCCGAGATGAGGATGTATAGATAGTGCGCCGGCTCTCCCTGAAGGAAGAAGAAAGCTCCCTCCTCCACGGCGCGCAGGATGCCCATGCGGGCAATGGCTTGCACGTCATCTTCGGTGGCCGCGTGCAGCACGGCTACGCGGCGGATTGCATCTTCGACTTCCGGCAGGGAGGTATTCATCTCCCCAAATATACCCCAATCCTGTTTTTCAGGTGCGTTTTGCCCAGTTGGGAACCTGGAATGGATACACCCTGGCCCAGTTGCCGATGGCAAACGCGGCAAAGGCGCAGGCTTCCAGCGCGCGGGCGATCGCCATTCCGTGTGGGATCGCAGGCAGGAAGGGCGCCAGCAGCCCAGTCAGCAGCCCGGCTTGCAGCAGCCAGAAGGCCGCCCAACTCCACCTTTCGTCGCCGCGCGGGGCGCTGCCTGCGATGCGCGGCAGGATCCAAAATGCCGTTCCCAGGGCCAGTTGGCTCAGCCAGCCGGCGATGACCAGCTCGATGTGCGACGGCAGCAGCATCCAGGCCAGCGGGGAAAAGGGGACGCCTTTGTTCGCCAGCAACAGGCCGCCGAAGGTGAAGCCGAGCAACATGCAAAACAGCGCAGAACGCAGGAAATAAGCAGCCAGCCGCGGCATCTTATTTCACCTTGACGCGCGGCCAGCTATTGGCAAGGAAGGCCAGTCCCGCAGCCCATTGCAACACCGCTGCGGCGACGAGCATCCAGCCGCCCAGCGTGGACGGGGAACCGCTGTGGAGCGGCTCGAAGACTGCCCGTAGAAACAGACCCAGGTTCATACAGGTAAAGGCCGTCCACCCCAGCCATTCGTATCCGCGCGGGTGTTCGGCGCTGTGCTTGGGAAACATCCAGAATGCAATTCCAAAGATCAACTGCGTCAGCCAGCCGAAGGTCAGCAGGTGCAGATAGATCGGGAAGAGCCCGGGCAGGGCTGCCTCGGGGACCTGCTGCCAGACGCCAATGACCAGCCCCAGGACCAGGTAAACAAAAGAAGATTTGACAAACCAGCGCGTCAGGGTAGGCATTACTGCGTTTTCCTTTCGATGACAATGGAATACACGGTGAGACCCAAAAAGAGCAGGATCGCAACTTCGTTTAGCAGGCCGCCCCACTTGCGCGCCTCGAATTGATTCGTCAGATTCCCCACAATGCGCAGAATCAGCGAAGCATGCAGGAGGAGAAAATGCCCATAAAAGGCGTGGTGAAAGCGGGCCTGGGCGCCCAGGAGGGCGGGAAAGATAATAGGCGCGTGCCCAAAGACCATCCCAATGATAAAGCCCACGAACAGGGCGTGCAGGGCCGCATCGTACAACGGGCCTGCGTAGAGCGCCCCGTAAAAGAGGAACATGCCGCCCGAGATGCCCATCCATAGGAAGCCGCCGAACAGGCAGGCCGCAATATAACGGGTGAGTGGGTTGGGGTGGCGCAGGTTGCGGCGGGCCAGGTCGTTCCACAGGAACCAGGCAGACAGCAGCAACATGGACAGCCCGCTGAGACGCGCGCCCCAGGCGTGCTCCACGATGGATAGAAGGGTGCCGCCCAGCAGGAGGACAGCCAGCCCGCCAAAAATGCGGGTCTGGCGGGTGGAGGGGCGCAGGACGCGATTGAGTTCGAGCCGTTCACCGCCGATGGTCAACACCAGGAATGTCATCCACCAGAACACCACCTGGAAGATGGGCATGCCCGCCATCCACAGGATGTTCCCAACCAGCCAGGTAAGCGCTCCCGCCGCCATGCTGAAGGTATGCATTCGGGGTTCGCGCTGCACCATGACTGCTAAAATTATCAGGGTGCCCAGGCTGCCGAGGGTCAGGAGCGCTGCTCCCAGCGTGGGCAGGAACAGCAGACTTATCCATCCCACCCCGGCGATTACGGGAACCGCGAACATCCATGTTTGACGGATGGCCGCCGCGCGTTCCAGCGGAATGAGCACGCCCAGAAAACCGCATACCATCAGTGGGCCGTGTTGGAGAGCCAGGTTGGTGAGGGTGGGCAGGCTCCAGCCCATGCGCAACAAGCCCGCCCATAGGGCCAGCAGTAGGGCCAGTATGGCCAGGACAATTAGGGGCAGGTAACGAAAGTTGAGTTTCATGCTCCGATTGTATCGAAGACTTGCGCCCCTTTCTTTGCGGTTAATCAAACACCGTAGCGGTTTTCGGCTGTAAATTTGGGACTGCACACAGGATGTAATGCAGTATACTGATCCAGGGTCTTCTTACAGTCACGGCTTCCACTTCCACGATTCGCGGGCAGCGCAAAACTCGCCTCCGTTTTCACACAAAACCATCCGTGTCTTCCGTGTACAAAAGAGCCTCCCGACTTTAAGAAAGTTCTGTATATACTGAAAACGGGCACAAATTGCGCTTTTGCTCATTGGGTTCCGTCGGACTAACCCTTCGACACTCCCGATGGTCGCAGGGCAGGCTCCTGCCTCAGTTCATGAAAGTCGGTTGAAACCGATTTGTTGCGCCAGCCCGAGGGGCTTCCATGAACTGAGAAAGCGGCTTTAGCCCTGCGAAACGGACGACACAAAACCGCAATTTATGACCGCGCCGAGTATACTTATTGTAGAAGGAACCCTCCCATGAACACAGCCTTACTCGTAATCGACATCCAAAAAGACTACTTCCCCGGCGGGAAATTTCCGCTGGTCGAGCCGTTGGCGGCGGCCAAGAAGGCCTATATGTTGCTGCAATGCTTCCGCGAGCATGGCGCGGGGAGCGCGCATCACGTGCATATTCAGCACGTCTCGCGCAAGGCGGACGCGGCCTTTTTCATCTCAGGCGAGCGCGGCACCGACATCCACGATGCGGTGGCACATTTCGAGGGTGAACCCATCGTGCAGAAGCATGATCCCAACTCGTTCCGCGGGACGAACCTGCTGGAGTTGCTCAAAAGCTGGGGCACCGAACGGGTGGTGATCTGCGGCATGATGACCCATCTATGCGTGGACGCCACCGTCCGCGCGGCGTCCGACCTGGGCTTCCAGGTCATCGTGGCCGAGGACGCCTGCGCCACCCGCGACCTGACTCACGGCGGGGTGACGGTGCCCGCCGACCAGGTCCACCGCGCCTTTCTGGCCGCCTTCAAATCCTATGGACAGGTGATGACCGCCGAAGGAGTCATCACCCTGCTGGCAGGAGAAATGGTCTTCTAATGAAAATCCCCTTCATGAAGTTGCATGAAGGGGATTGTATTCCGTAACTCCCGGAGCGCGGACTTCAGTCCGCCATACCAAGGCCGTCTAAAGTCTGCACTCCGATTTTCGGATGGATCGAGAGACGATCAGGTCAAGCCTTCCGCGCCCAGGTCTTCCAATGCATCAGGATGGGCGTGAGGATGATGATCGTGATCAGCACGCCCACCAGGACCAGGCCGTTGGTCGAGCCGATCTCGGCGGGGTCGATGGGCACCGGGGTGGGGCTGGCCTGCGGGGTGGGCGTCCCCGTCCCCGCCTGCCCGAAGGCGGCCGGCTGCCCGAGGGCCGCGCTGGACAGGGCCAGCAGCAATCCCAGGGCGATCCAGGCAAAGGGGCGGAGGCTGTGCAGGGTCTTCTTCATAAGCCTGGGGCAAGTATATCACTCAGGCGCCTGTTCTTGAACGGGAGGCGCCCTGCAACTGGGGCTTCCGACGGCCCTGCTTGGGGCGAGACCGGGGCCAGTTCTTTAGGGTAACCCTGGGATTGTTGTTGGAATTGGGGAAAATCCCCCCTGCGATTCTGCAACCATCTCCGTTCCACTGCGTAAGATAGGTAGATTACAAGGAGCGCGCGTGAACGACGACTTGACCTGGGTTCTCCAGGCGCAGCAAGGCAGCGACGAAGCCTTCACCTATATTGTCGAAACGTACCAGACGCCCGTCTACAACCTGTGTTACCGTATGTTGGGCGAACCTGAGGCCGCGGAAGACGCCGCGCAGGAAACTTTCCTGCGCGTCTACCAGCACATCAACCGCTACGACCGCAAACGGTCGTTTGCGACCTGGCTGCTGTCCATCGCTGCACACTACTGCATCGACCGCCTGCGTCGCCGAAGGTTATCCATCTTTTCCATCGACGAAGCCGACGAGGGCGAGGCGGGCTACGAACTGCCCGATCCCGCCGCAGTGATGCCCGAATCCGCCTCCATCAGAAAAGAGGAACGCGACCAGATGCAGGGCCTGCTGGGCCACCTCGACGCCACCGACCGCGCCGCCATCGTCATGCGTTACTGGCACGAGCAGTCGGAAGCCGAGATCGCCGAAGCGCTCCATCTTACCGTCAGCGCGGTCAAGAGCCGCCTGCACCGCGCCCGCCGCGAACTGGCCGGCCTGTGGCAGGGTAACGCTCCCAAGCCGCGCTCCCAAAGGAGACCCCATGAATCACCAGCCTTTTGAATCCTGGCTGTTGGACGACCTGCCCCTGGCGCCCGAACAGAAACGCGAACTGGATTCGCACCTGCGGGATTGCTTGCGCTGCGCCTCCCTGGCGGAGACGGGCCTGAGCCTGCGCGCGCCGCGCATGGTTTCGCCCGCCCCCGGCTTTGCCCAGCGCTTTCAGGCGCGGCTGGCCGCCCAGCGCATGGTCGACCGCCGCAGGCGCTTCTGGGGCATCTTCGTCTTCTCTGTGGCGGGCATGGCCGCCCTGGTGCTGCTGGCCTACCCGCTGCTGAGGGGCCTGACAGCCGCCCCCGCCGAGTGGATCAACCTCGCGCTCGGTTACCTCTTGTTCATTCTTTCCACCATCCAGGCTTTGGCGGATGTCGGCTCGGTCTTTTTACGTGTCCTGCCTGGCTTTGTGCCGCCCTTTGTGTGGATGGTGCTGGCCTCGGCCCTGGCTGGCGCCAGTTTATTGTGGACGGTTTCGATCTGGCGCATCACCCGCGTCCCGCAAGGAGTTCAATCATGAAAATCAACCTGAAATTCCCAATCATCCTGCTCCTCCTGGCGCTGCTGCTGGCGCCCGCCGTCCCCGCCTCGGCGCAGGGACTCGCGGCCGGGCTGCGCGAAGGCCGCGTGGTCTTCGGCGACAACTACGTGCTCTCCGAGGGCGAAACCCTGGACGGCGACCTGGTGGTCTTTGGCGGCAACGTCACCATCGAGGAGAATGCCGTCGTGAACGGCAGCCTGGCCCTGTTTGGCGGCAACGCCTCGGTGGGGGAGGGCGCCAAAATCAACGGCGATGTGGCCCTGTTCGGCGGCAACCTGCACATGAACGGCAAACTCTACGGCGACCTGGCCATGCTGGGCGGCGACGCCTCGCTGGATGAATCTGCCCTGGTCGACGGCGACGTCAGCATGGTGGGCGGCGAACTGGAGCGCGCCGAGGGCGCCAAGATCACGGGCGACATCGCCAACGAAGTCGAATCACCGACCGTCGTCATCCCGTCCCTGCCGCTTACCGCGACCCCGCCTGAGGTCCCCGATCCCAACGTCAGGATCAACGTCGATCCGTTCTGGAACTTCTTCGGCAACCTGGGCCAGGCCGTGGGCGTGGCCGTCATCATGGCGGGCATTGCCATGCTGGCCTCGCTCTTCCTCCAGCCGCAGATGGAACGGGTGGGCGGCGCAATCGCCTCGGAGCCTTTGATGGCGGGCGGCTTTGGGCTGCTGGCCATTGCCACCACGGTCATCATGGTGGTCACCATCATCCTCATCCCCGTTTCGCTGTTGATGATCTTCGTGGTCTTCCCGCTGGCCTGGATGTTCGGCATGATCGCCTTCGGCCAGGAAGTGGGCGAGCGCCTGACCCGCGCCTTCCACCTGACCTGGAATGCGCCGCTGGTGGCCGGCGCGGGGACCTTCGTCCTCATGCTGGGCACCGGACTGCTGGGACTGTTCCCCTGCGTGGGCTGGATGATCCCCGCCCTGGCGGGCCTGGTCGGCCTGGGCGGCGTGACGCTGACCCTGGTCAACTCGCGCAAATCCGCGCTGGCCGCGGTTCCCGTCCCTGCCGAACCCCTGCCCCCGGCCAGCTAACTGATCGGTAAAAAATGACAGCCCGCAGGGAGCAACTCCCTGCGGGCTGTTTGTTTGGCGGGAGCATTCGGAAAATTCCCCAGCCAAATTTGTTGACAGCATAACCCTTTGCGGTATAATACTGCCCGCACGTTTTGGCCGACTAGCTCAATGGCAGAGCAACTGACTCTTAATCAGTGGGTTCAGGGTTCAAGTCCCTGGTCGGTCACAAGGACAGCCTCCGCCGAAGCGGGGGCTGTTTTCGTGCAAGGCGCACTCGATGCGGATATAATACCCACGGGTTAAAATTGCGCTTTCCGCCCTCTAAAAACGCAATTTTCACCCGCGCGCGGTATATAATGGGTCGAACCCAAACAAGGAGTTTTTTCACAGGTATATGACGAATTCGCTGATCTCCGCCCCCGATATTTACGACAGCTCCCGTCGTGGCAATGCGATCTTCGAGGAATTGCGCGGCGTGTATCAATATCGGGATTTGATCCTGCAGTTGGTGCGCCGCGACATCGTGGCCCGTTACAAACGCTCGGCCCTGGGTGTGGCCTGGACCATGCTCCAGCCGCTGGGCATGATGATCGTCCTGACCCTGGTTTTCTCGAACCTGTTTCATCGCGTGGAGGGCTATTCCGCCTACCTGTTGAGCGGGTTGATTTCCTGGACCTTCTTTGCCCAGACCACCAACGCAGCCATCCACCAGATGGTGTGGGGCGCGGCCCTGATGAACCGCATTTACATGCCGCGCACCTCCTTTTCCATTTCTGCGGTTGGAACCGGGTTGGTCAACCTGGCCATCTCCCTGATCCCGCTGGTTGTGGTGATCCTGGGAAGCGGCATTGCATTGACCTGGAACGTGTTCTTCCTGCCGGTCTCCATGCTCCTGCTGGCGGCCTTTGCCCTGGGGGTTGGCCTGCTCTTTTCCACCCTGGCGGTTTCCTTCCCCGACGTGTCCGAAATGTACCAGATCATCCTGACGGCCTGGATGTACTTCACGCCCATCTTCTACCCCGAGGACGTCATCACGGATGCGACCATGCGGGCCTGGGTCTTCGGCCTCAACCCGATGTATTACCTGGTCAAGTTGTTCCGCGCGCCCATCTACGATGGGCAGCTGCCGGATGCCCACACCCTTTTGGTTGCCGCCGCCATTTCCCTGACGACCCTGACCGTGGGCTGGGTCTTCTTTTGCAGCCGCGCCGACCGCTTCGCGTACAAGGCATAGGGGGCTGGCATGGAAATGTCTCAAGACCTGGTGGTGGCGCTGCAAAACGTGACCGTCCGATACAAGGCGCCCGAGGTGCGCATCCGCACCTTCAAGGAATATATGATCCGCATGTTGAAGCGCGAGGTTAATTTCAAGGAATTCACCGCGCTGGACGGGATCGACATCGAAGTCGATAAAGGGGAAACGGTCGGCATCATTGGCCGCAACGGCGCGGGCAAGAGCACGATGCTGAAGGTCATTTCGCGCGTGCTGGTGCCGACCGATGGCCGTGTTTGGATCCGCGGGCGGGTGTCGCCATTGCTCGAACTGGGCGCTGGTTTTCACCCCGAGTTGACCGGCCGCGAGAACGTCTATCTCAACGCCACCCTGCTGGGACACCCGATGGCCGAAGTCCAGGAACGCATGGATGAGATCATCGATTTTGCGGAGATCGGCGCCTTCATCGAAGCCCCGCTGCGCACCTATTCCAGTGGCATGGTGGCCCGTCTCGGCTTTGCGGTGGCGACCGCCTGGGAACCCGAGATCCTGATCCTGGACGAGATCCTCTCGGTGGGCGACGAAGCCTTCCGCAAGAAATGCCAGGCGCGCATGCAGAACTATCGCGCCGAGGGGACGACCACCTTCCTGGTCAGCCACAGCATGGATACGATCGTGTCCATGTGCTCGCGTGTGATGTGGCTCGATCATGGAAAGTTGCAGGCGTTCGGCGACCCGAAGCAGGTCATTGCCATGTATCGAAAAGGCCAGGTCAAATAGATGGAATTCACCCCGTTGGAAATCCAGGATGTCATCCTCGTCACCCCGAGGGTTTTCGAGGACGAGCGCGGTTTCTTTTTGGAGAGTTTCCGCGAGGACCGTTTTGCCGCTGCCGGCATCACGGCCAGGTTCGTGCAGGATAACCACTCCGCATCTTCGCAGGGCGTGCTGCGCGGCTTGCATTACCAGATCCAGCAGGCGCAGGGAAAATTGTTGCGCTGCGTGGCGGGTGAGATCTACGATGTCGCCGTCGACTTGCGCCGCAGTTCACCCACCTTTGGCCGCTGGGTTGCCGTGACGCTTTCCGCCCGCAACAAACAAATGTTATGGGTCCCGCCCGGCTTTGCGCACGGCTTCTACGTGCTGAGTGAGCGGGCCGAAATCCTCTACAAGGCCAGCGACTATTACGCCCCGCAGCACGAGCGCAGCCTGTTGTGGAACGACCCCGCCCTGGCCATTTCCTGGCCGCTGGTCGATGGAGCGGCGCCCACCCTGTCCAAAAAGGATGCGGACGGCCTGCCGCTTTCCCAGGCGGAGACTTATTCGTAATTTCGGAGGCAGACTTCAGTCTGCTGCAAAAATGCGGATTGAAATCTGCGCTCCATGAGACGAAAGTTTGGAGTGCGGACTTGAGTCCGTCGAAACAAAAATGCGGACTCAAGTCCGCGTTCTGTAAATCGAGGAGAGAATATGAAACGTGTATTGGTCACAGGGGGCGCCGGGTTTATCGGCTCCAATTTCGTTCGCTATCTGCTCCAGGCCGAGCCCGACGTGCAGCTGGTCAACCTGGATGCGCTGACCTATGCCGGCAGCCTGGAGAACCTCAAAGACCTGCCTGGCGCGGAGCGCTATACCTTCGTGCAGGGCGACATCTGCGACCGCGAACTCATCCCTCAAGTCCTGCGCCAGTATCAGGTCGATACCATCGTTCACTTCGCAGCCGAGTCGCACGTCGACCGCTCCATCCTGGGACCTGAGCCGTTCATTCAGACCAACGTGTTTGGCACATTCAACCTGCTGGAGTCCGCGCGCAAGTTCTGGCTGGGGGAGGGCGCTCTGCCGAAGGACCAGGTGCGCTTCCATCACGTCTCCACCGATGAAGTCTACGGCACGCTTGGGCCGAAGGACCCCGCCTTCTCCGAGACCACGCCCTACGCGCCCAACTCGCCCTACGCCGCCTCGAAGGCCTCCAGCGACCACATCGCGCGCTCGTATGCCCACACCTACGGGCTGCCCGTCACGATCTCGAACTGCTCGAACAATTACGGACCGTACCAATTCCCCGAGAAGCTCATCCCGCTGATGATCCTGAACGGCATGACCGGCAAGCCGTTGCCGGTCTACGGCGACGGCCAGCAGATCCGCGACTGGTTGTACGTGGAGGATCATTGCGAGGCCATCCACCTGATCTTGACGAAGGGCCAGCCCGGTGAGACCTACAACATCGGCGGCGGGAACCAGCCCGCCAACCTGACCATCGTCGAGACCATCTGCGACATGCTGGACGAGTTCCAGCCCGCTTCGGCCAACCTGCCGCACAACAAGCTGATCACCTACGTCGCCGACCGCCCCGGCCACGACCGCCGCTACGCCATGAACATCGACAAGATCCACCGCGACCTGGGCTGGTCGCCGCGCTATTCGTTGAGCGACGGCCTGCGCGCCACGGTCGAGTGGTATCTGTCCAACTCCGCCTGGATGGACGCCATCCAGAAACAACGCGATTACCAAAAATGGGTCGACCAAAACTATCAGAAACGGGAGCAGTAACCATGAAGGGAATCATCCTGGCTGGCGGGCGCGGCACGCGCCTCAATCCGCTCACACTCGTGATGAGCAAGCAACTCCTGCCGGTGTACGACAAGCCGATGGTGTACTATCCGCTGTCGATGCTCATGCTGGCGGGTATCCGCGAGATTCTGGTCATCAGCACGCCCGAGGACCTGCCCAACTTTCAGCGCCTGCTGGAGGATGGGAGTCAGTGGGGGCTGAGGTTCAGCTATGTCGAGCAGGACCAGCCGCGGGGGCTGGCAGACGCCTTCCGCGTTGGCGCGGATTTCATCGGCGGCGATTCCGCCTGTCTCATCCTGGGCGACAACATCTTCTTCGGCCACGGCCTGCCCGAGATGCTGCGCCGCGCCGCCGCGCTCAAAGCGGGCGCGCTGATCTTCGCCTACGCGGTGCGCGACCCCGAACGCTACGGCGTGGTGGAATTCGACTCGGACGGCCTGGTGCTCAGCCTGGAAGAAAAACCCACCCAGCCCAAATCGAATTTCGCCGTGCCAGGGATTTATTTCTATGACTCCAAGGTGGTCGAACTGGCCGCAAACCTCCAGCCCTCGAAGCGCGGCGAATTGGAGATCACCGACCTCAACCGCCTGTACCTCGAACGCGGCGAACTGCACGTCGATACCCTCGGGCGCGGCGTGGCCTGGCTGGACGCCGGCACCCACGAGTCGCTGCTGCAATCGGCGGGCTTCGTGCAGGCCGTGCAGGAACGCCAGGGCATGATGATCTCCTGTCCCGAGGAAATTGCCTACCGCATGGGTTACATCAACGAAGAGCAGCTGCGCGAACAGGTCGGGAGGATGGCGAACAACGGCTATACCGACTACCTGCGCCGCCTGTTGGAGAAACGCGCGTGAAGATCGTCCTGTTTGGCGGAAAGTACGGGCAGTTGGGCTGGGAACTGCGCCGCACGCTCGCGCCCCTGGGCGAGGTCCTGGCCGTCGACCGCGACGACCTGGACCTGCGGGATGCTCCCGCTTTGGAAGCCTTCCTGCGCGAACAGGCCCCGCACCTGATCGTCAACGCCTCGGCCTACACCGCCGTCGACCGCGCCGAGCAGGAGCGGGACCTGGCCTTTGCCATCAACGAACACGCCCCGCGCGCAATGGCCGAAGCTGCCAGGTCCCTGGGCGCCGGCCTGATTCACTATTCCACCGATTACGTCTTCGACGGCACCCTGGGCCGTTCGTATGTGGAGACGGATCCAACCAACCCGCTCGGCGTCTATGGCCGCAGCAAACTGGCCGGCGAGCAGGCCATCCAGGCGGCGGGTTGCCGCCACCTCATCTTCCGCACGGCCTGGGTCTACAGCATGCGCGGCGAGAGTTTCATTGCCAAACTGCTGGGATGGGCGCGGAGCAACCCAGACTTGCGCGTGGTCGATGACCAGGTCAGCAACCCTACCTGGGCGCGGATGCTGGCCGAGGCCACATCCCTGCTTCTGGCGCGCGGCGGGGAGGACCTCCCCGCTTACGTGGGGGAAAAAAGCGGCCTCTACCACCTGGCAGGCTGGGGATTTGCCTCCCGCTTCGAGTGGGCCAGGCAGATTCTCGCCAACGATCCCAGGCGCACCGAGCAGCGGGTCCAGGCCATCCAGCCGGCCCGCACCGATGAGTTCCCCGCACCAGCCGCGCGTCCGCTCTTCTCGGCCCTGGATTGTTCCCATTTTGAACGCACCTTCGGCCTGCGCCTCCCGCCCTGGCAGGAAGCCCTGGCGCGTTGTATGGAAGCTTGATCCGCCCAGGCGCGTTCTCTTTGAATAGAAAATGGGATGGGTCAGGACCCATCCCATTTGCCTTAAAAAATGGACCCCGCAGATGCCGTGTGTTGCGAAGTTTTGAACCTGCTTTTGGCAGGTTGGGCTCTGACCCAGAAACGCCGCCTTGGCTCAGGCCTATCGCGTTATTTCTGTAAGATTAGAGCCCCTTACAAGGGTGTTGGCTCAAAACCGCGAGTGCAACATCACGTACACAGCAGGGCAATTGCTTTTATACCATAATCCCGGGGACGCGGGTAGAGAAACATGAGAGCATGTGTGCACGCAAAGGTTGTCAGTACTTTTTGGGACTTGAAAATCTATGCGAAAATTCACTCAAAATAGCCGTGTTTTGAGCCCTGCGCCGCAAAACCGAGTTTTATCAAGAAATTACCTGACATGTTTTGCGTGCACACTGAGAGCATTGATTTCGACCCTATTTTATGCTACCCTGTAAGCAATTCGCTGCAAAGGAGCATTGTATGGCAACTGTACCAGGAATCGACGTCTCGTATTGGGATTCAGGCATTGACTGGCCAAAGGTGCGCGCCACCGGCCAACGCTATGTCTTCGTCAAAGCCACCGAGGGAGTGACCTACTCGGACCCGACCTTCCCCGGGAATTGGTCCGGCGCCAAGACGGCCGGCCTGCTGCGGGGCGCTTATTGTTTTTTCCACCCCAACCTCGACCCCGTCAAGCAGGCGGAACTATTCATCAAGGCCATCAAAGCCACCAAGGATAACGGCGAATTGCCGCACGTGCTCGACCTGGAGGCGCATGACAACCAGCCTAAATTAAAGATCATTGCGCGCGCCAAGGCCTGGCTGGATGCGGTCGAGGCCGAGTTTGGCAGAAAGCCGATCATCTACTCGGGCCAGTATTTTTTACAGGACCATTTCTCCGAGTTGGGCGGCGGGCCTCCGTCTTGGGCCAAGGATTATCCGCTCTGGCTGGCGCAGTATCCCACCCAGTACTCGCCCGGCATGACGCCCTTCCTGCCCAAAGGCTGGTTCAAGTGGACCCTCTGGCAGTACAGCGACAAGGGCGTGGTCAACGGCATCAACGCTGCCGTGGACATGAACCTGTTCAACGGCACGCTGGAGGAATTGTACGCCTTCGCGGGCGCGCAGCCTGTGGCGGAGGATAAACCCAAGACGCACAAGGTCGCGACGGGCGATACCTTCGAGAACATCGCGTCCAAGTATGGCGTGACCGTCCGCGAGCTGGTGATGGCGAACCTGCAACTGCTCAAGGTGGGCGAGACGTTGAATGTGCCCTCGCCAGTGGCGATTCCCAACGAAAGCGGAACCAACCTCGAGGGCGAAAAGGTGGAGACTCCCGCCAAAACGTATACGATCCAGCCCGGCGATACGCTTTCCTTCGTCGCCATCAAGTTCGCGGTGACGGTGGCCGCCATCGCCTCCCTGAACAACATCAAGGATATCAACAGGGTCAAGGTGGGGCAGGTGCTGCAGATCCCGTAGAATCAAAAAGACCCTCAGGGTTTTCAAAACCCTGAGGGTCTTTTTTGTTTTAAGGATATACGCGCTTGATCGTGCGCGGGAAGGCAATCGCCTCGCGGATGTGCTCGGTGCCGCAGATCCAGGTGGTGACGCGCTCGGTGCCCATGCCGAATCCGCTGTGGGGCACGGAGCCGAACTTGCGCAGTTCGAGATACCACTTGAAGGCTTCCTCGGGCAGGCCCTGGTCGTGGATGCGCTTGAGCAGCAGGTCGGGGTCGCTGATGCGCTCCGAGCCGCCGCAGATCTCACCGTAGCCTTCGGGGGCCAGCAGGTCGACGGATTTGCAGACCTCGGGGCGGCCCGGCCACGGCTCCATGTAGAAGGCCTTGACCGCGGTCGGGTAGCCGTAGACGAAGACGGGCTTGTCGAACTGCTGGGTGATGGCCGTCTCGTGCGGCGCGCCGAAGTCGATGCCCCAGTCGAATTTGAGCAGGGCCTTTTTCTCGGGGTCGGTTTCCTTCTCGTACATGTCCTGGAGCATTTTGGCGGCGTCATCGTAGGAGATGCGCGGGAAGGGCGCCTGGATGTTTTCCAGCTTCGAGATGTCGCGGCCCAGCGACTTGAGCTCGGGCAGACGCTCGCGCAGCACACGCTGGACGATGTGGGTGATCATCTGTTCCTCGATCTCCATCAACTGATCAAGGTCGCAGAAGGCAATCTCGGGTTCGAGCATCCAGAACTCGGTCAGGTGGCGGCGGGTCTTGGACTTCTCGGCGCGGAAGGTGGGGCCGAAGCAGTAGACCTTGCCAAAGGCGAAGATGTTGGCTTCGTTGTAAAGCTGACCCGTCTGCGCGAGATAGGCTTTGCCTTCCTCGAAGTATTCGGTCTCGAAGAGGGTGGTGGTGCCTTCGGCGGCGGCGGGGGTCAGGATGGGCGTGCTCATCTCGGCAAAGCCGTTGATGTCGAGCCACTCACGGGTGGCGGCCATGACCGTGGCGCGGATGCGCAGAATGGCCCATTGGCTCTGCATCCGAATCCACAGGTGGCGGTTGTCGAGCGCGAAGTCGGGGCCGTGATCCTTGAGAGACATCGGGTAGTCGGCTTCGGCGGTTTGCACCACCTTCAAATCCTTGATGCCCAGTTCGAATCCGCCAGGGATGCCGGGCGCGCGCTTGTCCTCGCGCACCGCGCCTGTGACGATGACCGAGGATTCCTGCGGCAGGCGCATGATCTGGTCGAACAGTTCGGGGGCGAGATCGCCCTTGAAGGCCACGCACTGAACGAAGCCCGAGCCGTCGCGCACGAGCAGGAAGCACAGCTTGCCCTTGTCGGTGCGGTTGTAGACCCAGCCCTGGACGGTGACTTCCTGGCCTGCGTATTTCGAGATGTCTGAGACGCGAATGATTTCTGGCATAAAACTCTCCTTGATGTTTCGATGATTATCTGTTTTGTAATGATGTCATTCGAATGCGTTGATCTTCAACCACTGAGAAATGTCCCGCCCAATCTTTTCGGCTGGCAAGCGCTTGTACCGCAACCTGGGCGATATATGCCGAGGATACGGGCGTAATGCGGAACAAAATGATGCCACAATCGGCTGGAAGTTTGGAGCGAAATGCCAGCTCACCAAAATCCTTGTCAAACGTGATTAGAATTCGTTTTTCTTCCTGGGCGCGGATTAAAACTTTGTCGTCAGCGCTTCCGCGCGCATCTTCGCGAATCCAGGCAACATCATGTCCGTTTGTGCGCAAGGCCTGCACTGCGTCCAGCGGAAAGTTCTCGTTAGCAAGAAGCCTCATTTTCACGCCTGCGAAAGCTGAAAGGGATAAATTTTTTCGGCTTTGAGCAGGTTGGTGGCATATTTCAGACAGGCTGAAATATCCTCATTTGAGATCCCTGGGTAATTTCTTAGGATCTCGCTTTCGGGCCAGCCCTGCGCAAGCAGTTCAACAATGAATTCCACGGCAAGGCGTGTTCCTTTGATGATGGGCTTTCCAACCAGTATTTTCGGGTCAATCACAATTCGATCCTGCCAGTCCATGTCAAACTCCTTTCGCTAAAACTTCATACAGCGATTGTAGCACGGCAGATATTTTTCCGAAACTCGATATTCGAACGCTTCTCGAATATCGAGTTTCGGAGTTCGTCATTCCGCTATTTTAATATGCAATTCCTTCAATTGCCTGTCTTCCACCGTGGACGGCGCATCGGCCATCACGTCGCGGCCGCTTTGGTTCTTGGGGAAGGCGATCACTTCGCGGATGTTTGGTTCGTCGGCCAGCAGCATCACCAGACGGTCGATGCCAGGGGCCATGCCGCCGTGCGGGGGCGCGCCGTACTCGAACGCCTCCAGCAGGTGGCCGAACTTGGCCTGGATGTCTTCATCCTTCAGGCCGAGCAGTTGGAAGATCCTGGTCTGGATGTCGCGGCGGTGGATGCGGATCGAGCCCGAGGCCATTTCGTAGCCGTTGCAGACCATGTCGTACGCATCCGACAGGATCGAGCCAGGGTCGGTGTCGAACTTCGACAGATCGTCGAGCTGCGGCATGGTGAATGGGTGATGCTCGGCGTCCCAGCGCTGATCCTCTTCGTTCCAGGCAAACATCGGGAAGTCGACCACCCAGGCGAAGGCCATGGTGTCCTTGTCCGCCAGATCTAGCTTGTCGCGGAAGATGAGGCGCAGTCCGCCCAACACCTTGTTGACCACGGCGCGGGCATCCGCGGCGAACAGGATCAGGTCGCCGTCCTTGATGTTCAGGCGGGATTTGAGCGCCGCCACCTCATCGGCGGTGACGAATTTGCCCGCGGTGCCCTTCACGCCTTCAGCGGTTACCGCTACCGTGGCCAGCCCCTTCGCCCCGAGCGATTTGGCCGCCTCGGTCAACGCGTCGACTTCCTTGCGGGAATAGTCGGCGCAGCCCGAAGCGACGATGCACTTGATCACGCCCTTCGCTTCCAGCGCGCCCTGGAAGACGCGGAATTCGCTCCTGGCGAAGATGTCGCTCACGTCGACCAGTTCCATGCCGAAGCGCAGGTCGGGCTTGTCCGAACCGTATTTCTCGACCACCTCGTGGTGCGAGAATTTCGGCCACGGCGAGGAGAGCAGCTTCTTGTGCGGAGCGACGGCGGGCAGCATCTCGGTGTAGAGCTGTTCGACCAGAACCAGCACGTCGTCGCGGTGAACGAAGGACATTTCCAGGTCGAGTTGGGTGAACTCGGGCTGACGGTCGCCGCGCAGGTCTTCGTCGCGGAAGCAGCGCGCGATCTGGAAGTAGCGATCCATGCCCGCCACCATCAACAACTGCTTGAGCTGCTGCGGCGACTGGGGCAGGGCGTAGAAGTGACCTGGGTGGATGCGGGACGGCACGAGATAGTCGCGCGCGCCCTCGGGCGTGGCTTTGAACAGGATCGGCGTCTCGACCTCGATGAAGCCTTGCTTGTCCATGAAGTCGCGCATGAACTTGGTGACGCGGTGACGCAACACCATGTTGCGGCTCATGCGTTCGCGGCGCAGGTCGAGATAGCGATATTTCAGGCGGATGTCCTCGTTCTCGTCCTCGTCGCGGCTGACGACGATGGGCGTGGCCTTGGACTGGTTCAACACGGTCACCTTGCGGGCTTCGAGTTCGATTTCGCCCGTGGCCATCTTCGGGTTGAACTGGTCGCTGGGGCGCATCTTGACCACACCTTCGATTTGCAGCACCCACTCCGCCTTGGCGGATTCGATGGCCTGGTGCGCCTCGGGGAAATCGGTCGGGCTGGTGGTGATTTGGGTGATGCCGTAGCGGTCGCGCAGGACAAGGAAGACCACCCCGCCAAAGGTGCGGAAGTTGTGTACCCAGCCCGCCAAAGTCACGGTTTGACCTGCGTGGGCGGCGCGCAATTCGCCGCAAGTGTGAGTTTTATACATGATGCCTCCAATGTTGAGGTCATTGCGAGCGAGCGAAGCGAGCGCGGCAATCTCATGTTTATAGGTTACTTGAGATTGCTTCGGGTGCTACGCACCCTCGCAATGACATTTGTATACAAAATAAATCGCCCTTCGCGTGTGCGTTGGGCGATTGGGGTTGCGATGGATTTTCGTCAACCTGCCAGGCTTCGCCCAACGATACGGCGATCGTCATTATCGTCGTTGTTGTTGGCGAAGGGCAGTTGGGATTTCATGGCGGCAATTATAGCATGGACAGGCACAGGCGGCAGTCCTACTTTTTCATCTTCTCAAATTCATCCAGCAGCAACTGCTTCACCGCCTGCGGATCGGCTTTGCCTTTGGTGGCGCGGGCAATCTGTCCCATGAACCATTGCAGCAGGGTTTCCTTGCCGCCGAGATAGCTGGCGACTTCCTTGGGATTGTCAGCGATGAGCTTGATGACCATTTCCTTGAGGACGCTTTCATCGGAGATCTGTCCCAGCCCCTGCGCCTCGACGATCTCCTGCGGGGCGCGGCCGCTCTGGAACATCTCGACCAGCACGGACTTGGCGGTGTTGCCGCTGATGGTCTTGTCGAAGGCCAGGTCGATTAGTTGAGCCAGGTGCGCGGCGGGGACGGGGATCGCGTCCACGCTCAGGCCAAGCTCGTTGACCTGCCGCAGGAGGGCGCCTGTCAGCCAGTTGCAGACGGTCTGGGCGCTGTCGCGCGTCTGTGAGGTGACGGCTTCAAAGTAATCGGCCAATGAGAGTTCGGAGGCCAGCAGGGCGGCGTCCTGCGGCTTGAGTCCATATTCGCGGAGGAAACGCTCGGTCTTGGCATCAGGCAACTCGGGCAGGTGGGCGCGGAAACTGTCGATGTAGGACGCGGCCAATTCCAACGGAGGCAGGTCAGGCTCGGGGAAGTAGCGGTAGTCGTGGGCATGTTCCTTGCTGCGCTGGGACACCGTCACGCCGCGGGCTTCATCCCATCCCAATGTTTCCTGCACGACCTGGCCGCCGCTTTCGTAGAGCTTGATCTGGCGCTCGATCTCATAAGCGGAAGCGCGGGTCAGGGCGCGGAAGCTGTTCAGGTTCTTGATCTCGGTGCGGGTGCGGAGCTCGTCGCTTCCCACGGGGCGCACGGAGACATTGGCCTCGAAGCGCAGGATGCCCTTCTCCATGTCGCCCGCGTTGACGCCGAGATAACGCAGGATGGCGCGGATCTTGGTGGCGTAGGCCAGCGCAGACTCGACGCTGCGGAAATCAGGCTCGGTGACGATCTCCAGCAGCGGCACGCCCGCGCGGTTGTAGTCGATCAGCGCATGGTCGCCGCGGTGGAAGGTCTTGGCGGTATCCTCTTCGAGATGCGCGCGGCGGATGCGGATGCGCTGTGTGCCCTCACCCGCATCGGCAGGCACATCCAGCCAGCCTTCGGAAGCGATGGGCAGGTCATACTGCGAGATCTGGTAGCCCTTGGGCAGGTCGGGATAAAAATAATTTTTGCGCGCAAAGGTGTTGTGCGGATTGATCGTGCAGTGCAGCGCCAGCCCGACCAGGATGGCCTGCTCGACGGCTTTGGCATTGATGACGGGCATCGCGCCAGGCAGCGCTGTGCAGACGGGACAGATGTTGGTGTTGGCTTCGGGCGCGGACGAGTAATCGGCGGAGCAGCCGCAAAACATCTTGGAAGCGGTCTGCAACTCGGCGTGGATTTCAAGCCCGATCACGGTTTCGTATTTGGTCATGTTGATACCCTTTTTGATCCACGAAGAACACGAAGGAGCACGAATTTTTCGTGATCTTCGTGCCCTTCGTGGATTCTAGATCGGCGGCAACTGCTTGTGCCAGTCGGTGATTTGCTGATAGGCGTGGCCGATCTGGAACAGCGTCTCTTCGTTGAAATGTTTGCCCATCAACTGCATCCCGACGGGCATGCCCTGCGAGAATCCGCACGGCAGCGCCAGCGACGGGACGCCCGCGGGGTTGGTGGCCGTGACGTAAATATCCGAGAGATACATCTCCAGCGGATCGGCGGTCTTCTCGCCGAGTTTGAAGGCCGTGGTCGGACAGGTCGGCGCGATCAGCGCATCCACCTTTTCGAAGGCCTGCTCGAAGTCCTGCCGCAGCAGCGTGCGGACTTTTTGCGCCTTGAGGTAATACGCGTCGTAGTAGCCCGCCGAGAGCGTGTACGCACCCAGCATGATGCGCCGCTTGACCTCATCGCCGAAGCCCGCGCGGCGGGTTTGCAGGTACACATCGATCACATCCTGCGCCCCGTCGCGCACCGACAGGCCGAAGCGCGTCCCGTCGAAGCGCGCCAGGTTGGCGCTGGCCTCCGCGAACAGGATCAGGTAATAGACGGGCAGGCCGTACTGCGTGTGCGGCAGCGACACTTCATGGATTTCCATGCCGAGCGCCTCGAACTGCGCGATGGCTTTGTGGATGGCGCTTTCCACGCCCGCTTCCATGCCCGCCACGAAATATTCCTTTGGGATGCCCAGCTTCATGCCCTTGACCGACTTGCCCAGCGACTGGCTGTACTGCGGGACGGGCAGCGCCGCCGACGTGCTGTCGAGTCTGTCCACGCCCGCAATGGCTTCCGTGACCGTGGCGACGTCATACACCTCACGCGCCATCGGCCCAATCGAGTCAAACGACGAGACCAGCGCGATCAGCCCATAACGGGACACGCGCCCGTAGGTTGGCTTGAGGCCTGTCACGTTGCAGAAGCCCGCGGGCATGCGCACCGATCCGCCCGTGTCTTCGCCAATGGAGAAGAGTCCCATGCCTGCCGAAGCCGCCGCCGCCGACCCGCCGCTCGACCCGCCAGGGACGCGCGTCAGATCCCACGGGTTGCGGGTCGGGAAGTAGGCCGAGTTCTCGCACGACGAGCCCATGCCGAACTCGTCCATGTTGTGTTTGCCCAGCAGCACCGCGCCCGCATCGGACAGTTTGTCGATTACGGTGGCGTTGTACTGTGGGACGTAATTTTCCAAAATCTTCGACGAGCAGGTGGTGCGCACGCCGCGGGTGGACAGGCAATCCTTCACGCCGAATGGGATACCCGTCAGCGGGGTGATGTTCTCGCCGTGGGCCAGCCGCTCATCCGCCTGACGCGCCTGTTCCAGCGCCAGTTCATCGGTGACGGTCATGTATGCTTGAATCTGCGCATCTACTTTGTGGATGCGATCCAGCATGGCCTGGGTCAACTCCACGCTACTGACCTGTTTGCTGCGCAGCATCTCCTGCGCCGAGCGCAAAGTTAAAGAAGCCAAGTCCATTTATTCCTCCCCAAACACGGTCGAGACCTTGACGTAGCCATCTTCGCTTTCGGGCGCGTTCTTCAAAAATTCCTCGCGCGACATCGAAGGCCTGGCCGTGTCCTCGCGCAGCACCATGCTGGCGTGGATGACCTGCGTGGCGGGCGGCGTGTCGCTGGTGTCCACTTCGTTGAGCAGGTTGAAGTAATCGATGATGGCCGAGAACTGCTGGCTGAAGCCCTGCGCCTCCTCGTCCGTGATTCCCAGCCGCACGAGATAGGCTACGTGCTTGACGGTTTTTGTATCTATGCTTTGGGTCATAAAGCCTCTTTATTCCTATTCATGATGCTGGGTCAGCGTTTGTAAAAAACTCATGCCAGCCAGCACTTGAGCGATGCTTGGTTTAGCCAACGTCCCGATGTATTCACCTAATTTCGATTTGTCCACCGTGGAGACGTGCGACGCCACCACAACACTTCGTTTCGATAAATTTGCTTCACCTTCGGCCAGCAGGACATTGCCAGGCTCTTTGGCGCGCTTCAGGTTCGATGTCAACGCGCAAACGACGACGGCCTGCGCGTTGACTTGAACGACGACATGCGGATGGGCATGATCGGAGGAGATTTCCGTTTCATCGGGTGAGACCCAGAAAACATCGCCTTGCAGGATGTCCATCTGCTGTCACCTATTTCGATGCCTGCATGCTTCTTTGCGCCTCGTTCTCTTCCAATTGTTTTCGGATCCAGCGCATCAGGTTGATGGCCTTATGTTCGGGCATGAAATATGCCCCAACCGTGTCTTCGAACGGAACAGGAAAACGGAAGCCGTCCACTTCATACCACAACGCTCCGTCCGTGCAGTATGCGAATTTTGCTGTTTTATTGATGATCAGTTCTTTGATATTCATGGTACACCTTTTTTTATGTCACGATGATTTGATATGCAATTCCTTCAACTGCGCCTCTTCCGCGAACGACGGCGCATCGGCCATCACATCCCTTCCCGACGAGTTCTTCGGGAAGGCGATCACCTCGCGGATGTTCGGCTCGTCGGTCAGCAGCATGATCAGGCGGTCGATGCCGGGCGCCATGCCGCCGTGCGGGGGCGCGCCGTACTCGAAGG
>JBMOMS010000172.1:0-8942 GCA_049324895.1 Chloroflexota bacterium | reverse complement strand
TGGCGGGCGCGCCTGGCGAGATCATCGCCTACACCGACGCGGACGTGCTGTTCTCCCCGCAATGGCTTTCGCGCTCCGTGGAGATCCTCGAAACCTTCCCGAACGTCGGCATGGTGACCGCCCGACCGTTCCGCACCCCGCCCGAATTCTACGAGTCGACTCTGCAGTGGGCGCGGGACAATGCGACCCTCGAAGAGGGACAGTTCATCCCGTGGGAGACCTTCCTCGAATTCAACCTCTCGCTCGGCCAGACCGAGGAGGAGAATAAAAAAGTTTATGCAGAGACTAGAGATTGGAAAATTACTTATCGTCCTGAGCGGAGCGGAGCGCAGTCGAAGGACGTGATCGCTTTTGCGGGCGCATCGCACTGGCAGTTCACGGCGTATAAATCCACGCTCCAGCAATTCCTGCCCTTCGACATGGACAAACCCATGGGACAGGTGCGCCAGTTGGACAAGCGCATGAACGACGCGGGCCTGCTGCGCCTGATGGTCTCCGACCCGCTGGCGATGAATATGTCGAATACGCTGGGGTATTTGAGGGGAGAGTTGGGGAAGGAAAGAGGAAAGAAGAAAGAGGGCTTCATGCGGCGTGTGTTGAATGCGGGCCCTGTCAAGAAGATGTTGCTGGCGGTGTATAACAAGATTTTCAATTGGTATTACGCGTAGCAGGGCTAATTCAAGGATTTTGGAGTCTGAATGTTCCCTATATCGTGGATAATTGGCTTTGTTTTGCCAATACTAATAGCGACTGTATTGGTTTTCTTCTATTTTCGTTTTGGGAAAGAAGGGGACGCTTGGTCGATGAAAATTCTTGGGGGCGCGGCGATATTGTGTAGTATTCTCGTAATGTTTTTAGCTACTTATACTGTTATGAATGGATTTGGACCGGGAGTACCAATCTGCACATCAGCAATAATTACAGGAATGCTCACGGGTTTTGTTGTGTTTGGCATTTCTACTCGGCAAACTGAGTCATTGAGCGCTCCGCACGAATTTTCAAAACTTCGTTTCTCCGTGGGAGTTATCATTGTTATAACGCAATTTGTCCCTCTTCCTGGAACGCTCATTTTTGCTAGGGGCTGTGACTTGCTTAATCGTCAAATACCTTCCAGATTGACTATCGCGCTGGATGAATATCAACAGGATAACAATAAATACCCCGAGAAGTTGGAATCGCTAGTCCCTTCTTACATAAATTCTCTGCCGGCACTTATGTGCTTAAAGCCTTACGATATTGTTTTTAAATTCATTGACGGCTCACGGTCACAAGATAAATCTGTCGCAAGGTATTCATTGTTGAATTGTAAGGAAACCACCTATCTGACGGTTCCTGGCACTTTGTTGGGAGATTTGCAAAGATATGACTTGGCTTCAGGAAGATGGACAATCATAGATTTCCTTGATAATGAATGTGCTTACATCCAAGAATAACATTGGTTGCCAAAGGCGGTTCAATCATCGAAAACGCAAGTCTACCGACTCAGAAATAATGACCAAACGCATTTTCATCTCTGCCGACCACGGCATTTGATGTCATTGCGAGGGCGGCGTTCTCCCGCCCGAAGCAATCTTATGCTTGCATGCTAATCTGAGATTGCTTCGACCCCTTCAGGGTCTCGCAATGACATTTTGAAAAGGATTTATGACCAAACGCATTTTCATTTCTGCCGACCACGGCATGGCAATCATCTACTTCCTGCAAAGCGACTCGTCCCGACGCGATTGAAAGCAGCCAATTCTCGACTCAGGGCGTTCTCCGCGCCCTGCTTTTTTCATGGGGGAACCACACAATTCCTTCACAGAAAACCCAATTGTTAATAACTTGTTATCGCTATACTTTCGACATTGACAGCGCCAAAGCGCCGATCCCTGTTGAAGGTATCCCATGTCTGCCGCCAATCACACCATCCGCAAGTTCAATCGCTTCGAGCTAAAGTACCTGCTCACGCTGCGCCAGGCTGAGCAATTCAAGTCTGCCCTGCGCGCCTACATGACCCCCGACGAGCACGGCCACAACGACGGGCGTTACGCCCTGACCAGCCTGTACTTCGACTCGCCCGACCTGCGCTGTTACTGGGAGAAGGAATACGGCCTGCGTTTCCGACGCAAACTGCGCATCCGCCGCTACGAAACGGGCGAGCCGCTCACCGAGGCCACGCCTGTTTTCGTCGAGATCAAGCAGCGCGTGGATCGCGTCACCCAAAAGCGCCGCGCCGTGCTGACCTATGGCGACGCCCTGCGGCTGTGCCTCGACCGTCAACTGCCCGAGTGCGAACCTGAAGACCGCCCCGTGGTCGAAGAGATCTATGCCTTCCTCTGGCAGTACAACCTGCGCCCGATGAGCATCGTGCGCTACGACCGCCAGGCTTTCATCGGCTCGGACTACGACATCGGCCTGCGCGTCACCTTCGACAGCGCGCTTTCCTTCCAAATGCAGCGCCTTTCCCTGCATGAAGAACCATCCGCCCTGCCGATGCTGCCCTCCCACCAGGTGGTGATGGAGATCAAGATCAACGAGCACATGCCCATCTGGCTGACCGAGTGGATTGCCGACCAGAACCTGAAAATGGTGCGCGTCAGCAAATATTGCCGCAGCATCGAAGCGGCGCAGAACATGCCCGCCCTGCGCTGGAACAGCCTGCCCGCCGAAAGTTCGGAAGAGGCGCTGGCATCCAGTCTGTCTGTGTTCAGCCGGCTGGAGCACAAGCTGGGCATCGGCAGGTAGAACAGGTCGATAGACTTGTTCCACAAGCGGCCTGCAACAAGAACCTACTCACGGAGACCCCTCTCATGGACATTTTCAACCTGCAAGACCTGACCACCGAATTCACCGTCATGGATGTCGTGCTGGTGTTGACGCTCAGCTTTGCGCTCAGCGCCTTCATCGGCTGGATCTACCAGATCACGCACCGCGGCACGTCCTACACCCAAAGTTTCGTCTTCACGCTGGTGATGAACGGCATGATCGTGGCGCTGGTCATGCTCATCGTCGGCTCGAACGTGGCGCGCGCCTTCTCGCTGGTGGGCGCGTTGTCCATCATCCGCTTCCGCAACGCCGTCAAGGAGACGCGCGACGTGGGCTTCATTTTTTTCAGCATGGCAATTGGCATGGCCATCGGCACGCGCTTCTACCTGCTGGGCGCCATCGCGGCGGTGGTCATCAGCCTGGTCGTCGTCCTGATGACCCGCCTCAACTGGTTCGCGCGCGAATCGGCCACCCAGATCCTGCGCGTACACATCCCCAACGGCGCGCCGTTCGACTCGCTCTTCGACCGCGTCTTCGTCAAATACACCCACGCCTCCGAACTCATCAGCGTCGACTCGATTCAAAGCGGCACGATGACCGAGTTGATCTACAGCGTGGGCCTGAAGAAATCCGCGCAGATGCAGGACTTCCTCGCCGAGATCAGGAAGTTGAACGGCGACAACAAGGTCACGCTCATCGCGGGCTACAACGGAACCGACCTCTAACCACCCTCACCCCCAGCCCCTCTTCCAAAAGGAGAGGCGGCAAGGAGAAACCATGTCCCTCAAGTTCAAGCGCAACCTGCCCCTGATGCTTTTGCTGGCTGGCATCCTGTCCATCCTGAGCTTTGCCATCGGCAACTATCCCATCATTGCCTATACCCTCTGAACGGAGATTCAAATGAAAAAACGATTGACCTTTCTCTTGTCGATGATCCTGATCGTGACCCTGACCGCCTGCTCCGCATCCACATCCCAGGCGGCGAATGTGAGCGACTCGACCGCGCCTGCCGCCGTACCCCAGGCCGCTTCCTCCACCCCGATCAGCGCCGACTACGCCTCCGACGACCTGGCCGTCAGCGTGGACTTGGCCACTGCAACGGTCATCCGCCTGGAGGGCGGGTCGATCTCGGTGGAGGGGAGCGGGGTCAACGTGGACGGGACGGTGGCCACCGTCAGCGCGGCGGGGGTTTACTCCATCCAGGGCGCGCTGAACAACGGGCAGATCGTCGTCGACACGCAGGACGCCGAAACGGTCACGCTCCTGCTGAACGGCGCGGACATCACCCACTCGACGGGCGCGGCGATCTACATCGCTAATGCCGAAAAGGTGGTGCTCACGCTGGCCGACGGCACGCAGAACTCGGTGACAGATGGCGCAACCTATGCGGCGCTCGATGAAAGCGGCGAACCCAATGCGGCCATCTTCAGCCACGACGACCTGACCATTAACGGAGATGGCGCGCTGACCGTCACCGCCAACTATAACAACGGTATCGCCAGCAAGGATGACCTGAAGGTTGTCAGCGGCACCCTTACGATCAATGCCGTGAACGACGGCCTCAAGGGCAAGGATTCGGTCACGATCAAGGATGGCGCCATCACGATCAACGCGGGCGCGGACGGAATCCAATCCACGAACGAGGATGAGGCCGACAAGGGCTACATCCTGATCGAAGGCGGAAGCCTGAGCATCACCTCGGCGCTGGATGGCATCCAGGCCGCGACCCGCCTGCAAATCGACGGCGGCGCGTTTGCCATCACGTCTGGCGGCGGGGCCGTCAACAACAGCAGCTCGGGCGGCGGCATGTGGGGAGGCATGGAAGGCAATGCCAGCAAACCGACTGAAAGCGCCAAGGGCTTGAAGGCGGGCACGGATTTGCTCATCACGGCGGGCGTGATCACCATCAATTCGGCGGACGACTCGCTGCACAGCAACGCCACGCTCACGGTCAACGGCGGGGACTTTCAGTTGACCTCGGGCGACGACGGCCTGCACGCCGACGCCTCCCTGACCATCAATGGCGGCGAGATCGATCTGACGCAGTCCTACGAGGCCATTGAGAGCGCGCTCATCACCATCAACGGCGGGACGATTCACGCGGTCGCCAACGACGATGGAATCAACGCGGGCGGCGGCGCCGACGGTTCCTCGGTCAACGGGCGGCCCGGTCAGAACGAATTTGCGGCAGGCAATTACTATGTCTACATCAACGGCGGCTATCTCTACATCGACGCGGGCGGCGACGGCCTCGACTCGAACGGTTCCTTCGAGATGACGGGCGGCACGGTAATCGTCAACGGCCCGACCCATAACGGCAACGGCCCCCTGGATTACAACGGCACATTCAACATCTCGGGCGGATTCCTGCTGGCGGTGGGCAGTTCGGGCATGGCCCAGGCCCCCAGCAATTCGTCCAGCCAATATTCGATCCTGTACAACTTCGACGCGGCGCAGGTGGCTGGGACGCTGGTTCACATCCAGACCCAAAGCGGCGAGGAGGTTCTGACCTTTGCGCCAGGCAAGGATTATCAGTCCGTGGTGTTCTCGTCGCCGCAACTGGCAAACGGAATGACCTACGTGGTGTACACAGGCGGCTCCTCCAGCGGCGCAAGCGCGGACGGGTTGTACTCGGGCGGCGTGTATACGCCAGGCGTCCAGGCGGCGAGTTTCACGCTCTCAGGCGTGGTGACTTCGGTCGGCGCGGCGGGCGGTGGATTCGGTCCCGGTGGCGGCAGGCCGGGCGGGCAGCCGACCCGACCGTAGCCGTTTCTCATCCGCGAAAAAGAGCCGCCAGCGCAGGAGGTACGCTGGCGGCCTGGGGTTTCATATCACCGACTCGCAACAAATGGACAGTCGGGTTATTCGAAGAACTGTGGCAGGTGCGCGCGGTTGGTTGCGAGCAGGTCATCCAATACTTTTTGCGCGTTTTCCAGTTTGGGGCCAAGCGGATGGGCGATGAGAGCTTGATAGGCGGCGGCGCGGTCTCCAAGAGCGGCGGCTTGGGCGGTGAGGATTTCATAGGATTTGACGGTTGTCAGCAAACCGTAAGCAAATGGCGGGAGCGGCTCGGCAGGGATGGGTGTTATGCCACTGCGGCGGACGATGGCGGGGATTTCCAGCACCCAACTCGAATCCCATTCCTTCACTGCGCCATTGTTGCGGACGTTGACCACATGCACTTCGCCCAAGTCGTTGTAATGAGCATTTATAAGTTGTGTGGCAACGGTGGAATACTCCGCGCCGCCGCGTTTACTCAATTCTGCAGGCGGTTCAGTGCGGGCGGGTTCGGCATATTTCATCAAAAGATCTTTTTCCAACTCCATCACGGCTTCGGCGCGGGAGGGGGGCCAAGCAGATTGGGCTTTGATTTTGATGGCGGTGTTATAAAAGTATTGCAGGTAATCGTTGGGAATCATGCGTGTTTCTCGAATCAGACGTGCATTCCAGGCGGGGTTGTCCTCGGGTTTGAAATCTTTCAGGCAGGCTTCCAACATTTGATCCCAGATGTCTTTGCCATCCACGGTGAAACCGTAATTCCATGAAAGATGATTCAGTCCCAGGGTTTTGAGTTCGGCGCGGGATGGGTCGATTTTTTCACCCGTGCTTTTCTCCAGAAATTCCAGGAATTCGGTTCGGGTGTTCATAGGGACGTTGCACACGCCCACCGCGGAGATGTCGGGCGCGTAGCGATTGAGAGCTTCAGTGACCAGCCCAGACGGGTTGGTGAAGTTAATCAGCAGGGCATTTGCAGTCTCGCGGATATCCTTGGCAATATCCAAAATCACAGGGATGGTTCGCAAGGCCTTCGCCATGCCGCCAATGCCTGTGGTTTCCTGTCCAACCAGCCCATGGCGCAAGCCGAGGTATTCGTCTTCGCGGCGGGCTGGCATTTGCCCCACACGGAATTGGGTGCAGACGTAGGTCGCGCCCGCAATCGCTTCACGCTGGTTTGTTGATAAGACGACTTTGAACGGCTCACCTTTGGCCCTTACCATGCGCTGGGCGAAGCCGCCCACAATGTCCAGCCGTTCATTATCAATATCCATCAGCCAGAGTTCGCTGATGGGGAGTTGTGCGATGCGGGCAAGAAAGCCGTTGATGAGTTCCGGCGTATAGGTCGAGCCGCCGCCGATGACAGTGATTTTGAGCATGAGTTTTTCCTATTTGTTGATTCGCGCAAACGCTTGTGGTTCTTCCTTTTGCAACCAGCCCGCGCGGATTCGATTCAGCGTCTCGCCCCAGGGTTTGATTCCGCTTAAGGCGTCGGGGGCTTCCACGGAGCAGGCTCCCACTCCGAGCGCGGCTTGAAGCGTCTTGGCGGGGGACATATCCCGCAAAAAGGCGGAGAGAAATCCCGCGATGGTGGCGTCGCCCGAACCTGTTGTCCCCGCCACATCCACTTGATAGCAGGGTTGCCAAGCTTCGTAATTGCTCCAGGCGGTGAGGTACGTCGGGCGGACTTTCCCCAAGCCTTGCAACACTTCAGCAGAGGCAACGCGCAAATACAAACCGCGCTCGCCCAGTTTGATGATGATAATCTTTGCGCCCAGCACCAACAATTCATCACTGACTTCATGCAGAAGTTCTGGCGAGAGCGGCGCCTGCGAATCTTTGCCGAGCATGTAGAGAATTTCATCGAGACTCGGTAGGAAGATGTCCACCTGCGGGAGCGTGGCTTGGAGGATGGCTTTCCAGTTTGCGCGTCCCGCCACTGAGTTGGGATCGGGCAGCGCCATATCGAGCGAAGTGGTCAGCCCTAACGTTTTGACGCGGCGAAAGAGTTTCGCCAGTTCTGCGCCGTTATCGGAAAACATACGCGCCATGAGCGGTGGATACCCAAAGTGAAAAAGACGCGCATTTTGAATATCTTCATCGCGCACGTCGGCGGCGGTGAAATCATCGTTCGAGCCTGGGTGATGAAGAATACAGCGGTCAGCCCCAGGCGGGCTGATGATGATGGAATAGGAGGTGCTGGTTTCGGCAGACGCGCTGATCCCATCCACAAGTGTGGGGGCGTGGTCTGCAATCATCTGTTTGACCGTACGCCCAAGTGGGTCAGCGCCGACTTTGGCAAGCAGGCGCGTGTCAATCCCCAGCCGATGAAGCGCCAGCCCCGTGTTCGAGACCGTCCCGCCTGTCGAGACCTGCGCCGCGCCAATGTCCACCAGTTTGCCTGGCTGGAGGATGGCGTTGAACGCCCCGTCCGCATGTGCAAGGTTGGGGATGATGTCGAGGCAGATGTGTCCTGCAATGATGGCGTCTGTCATATTATCCAATCAAATGCTTCACAATCAGCATATCCAATTCTTCGTAATCGCTGGCGGCGCGGAGTTCTTCCACCTTTGCCACGTCTAGAGAGCGAGCGAGTTCTACCAGACGCAAAAAGAAGGCGCGGCTGTTACGGAGATGTTTGGTGGATAATTCTTTCGGCTGAGTCCGCAATGCTTTCACATCCAAGCCGATGAACTCGCCGTTCTGACCGTAGCCCGCGCGTTCGAGCACCCAAACCTGATTGAAGGCGCGGCGGATGTCCACCGCTCCAAAAGATTTATCTTCATCGAACTTGAGTCCGTTCTGGTCATTGAGATGGACTGACCAGAGTTTTTTGTGAGCCAGCGCGTACGCCATTTCATCGGATGGGTCAAGCCCTGCCAGAATGGCGTGCGCCGATTCGATCAGCGTCCCTACGCGGCTGGGATCAACCGTCAGGCTGGCGAGACCGAGAAAATGTCCCGTCGTTGGCACGTAGGCATTGTCCATCGGCTCGTTGGGTTTCATCTCGCCCAAAATGCGGATGTCCTTATCATATTCCAACACGGCGTTCATCCACTCGACCAATCGCGCCACAGAAGCGATGGGGTCTTTGGCTTCGCGCAGGTACGTTCCTTCGCGGGCGGGCCATAGCACCAAATCTTTTGTGCCCATCAGGCGGGCAATGTCAATGGCGCGTTTTGTGCGTTCGAGCGCATATTGCCGCGCTTCAGCCGAGTTGGACGTAATCGCGCCGTCAATGGTCAGCGGATGTTCCCACAGGCGCGGGGCGATGAACTCTGCCACCAGTCCGCGCTCGTCGAGACGGGCGCGCATGGCTTTGGCTTCGGCTTCCTGCTGACTCCACGGCGCGTCTGCATTCGAGACGACATCGTCATCGTGGAACTGCACGCCGTCGAAGCCGAGTTGTTTGTAGAATT
>JBMOMS010000171.1:0-8996 GCA_049324895.1 Chloroflexota bacterium | reverse complement strand
CCGGCTGGGCTGGTCTTGCGCCTGCCCACCGAAGCGGAATGGGAAAAAGCCGCGCGCGGCGCGGATGGGCGCGAATATCCCTGGGGGAATGAGTTCGATAAAAATAACTGCAACACCGAAGAAGGCGGAAAAGGCGGCACGACGCCGGTCGGTTCCTATTCCTCGCGCGGCAACTCGCTTTATGGCTGCGCCGACATGAGCGGCAACGTCTGGGAATGGTGTCATTCGTTGTATAAGCCATATCCGTATAAGGCGACGGATGGGCGCGAAGATGCAACAGCCTCTGGCGCCCGTGTGCTGCGCGGCGGCTCCTTCATCTTCGATGGTGGGCACGCGCGCTGTGCGTGCCGCTACGTCCCCCTCCTCAGCGGCGCCTTCAGCGACTCCGTCGGTTTTCGTGTGGTGGTGGCGTCCCCTGTTCTCTCCTGATAAGCTCTTGAATTCTGAGGAACCATCCACGAATAAAAACCACGAATGCTCGAATATGGATGGCGGCACTTCGCGTATTCGTGGCGGTCTTTATTCGTGGACGGCCTGTCAATCCCCTGCCCACTTCACCTGGAGGAGCGCCCATCCATGAATGAGATTACGAGTGTTCGAATAGCCATATTTGCCAGAGGTGAAACATGACGGACATGACTCCAGGAATTACAACCGATCCTTCCATTCATTTTGGCAAACCGGTCATCAAAGGGACGCGTGTCCTGGTGGAGGTGCTTGTCAGTCACGTTGCGGCAGGCATCCATATTCAGGATGTGGCAAGGGAATATGGCGTTACTGAACAGGATGTGTACAACGCTCTCGATTATGCCGCCCGACAGCTTGCAAAAAGTTACCCGCTTGCGTCAACGCCCCCATCTATTCAAGTTGCGGGAAAATACTACCCCAATAAATTCGGTTTGAATATGATCTGCGCGTTCGAAAAGATGGCAGACAAGACTTCCTTCGAGCGAGTGTTAACCGCATCCGGCATGGGCGACTACATAGCCCCACAGTCTCACAGCAGTATCGATAACCTTGAGAAGGGGTTCGATTTCGCCTATATCTCTGCGTTTTGCGCCGCACTGGAGGAAGTCTACGGCATGTCCACAGGTATGGAGATGACCCGTAAAATCGGAAGAGATGGTTTTTTGATTGGGTTACAGAATTTTGGCCTTTTGGGACATCTCGGCAAATTTTTTTATTCGTTTCTTCCCTATCGAACAAAGTTAAGGCGCAGCTTGAACGCAGTGGCCAAGGTCTTAAATCAATTAAGCGACCAAAAATGCGCCGTCACCGAGGCTGAACATGAGTTTTTGTTTTCGATCCATGAATGTCCCTATTGTGTGGGAAGAACGTCGAGCAGTTCGATCTGTTACGTGTTTGGCGGCTTTTTAAGCGAGTTTGTGTTGTGGGTGACGGGCAGGGAGAATACCATCATTGAAGAACGAAAATGCAAGGCAAAGGGGGATCGCGTATGCGAGTTTACGATCAGGGAAAGGCTGCCCCAATAATTGCCGCACCCTTGTCTCGGTTGGGACAAGGGTGCTTTTTTGTTACGCTTCGATCTTCTCGATCTTCACCGCCGAGGCCTTGAACTCGGGCGTTTTCGTCACCGTGTCGCTGGCGTGATTCGTCAGCCAGTTGGCGTTCGAGTCGCGGAAGTGGAAGGCCATCCACACAAGGCCGGGCGGAACTTCCCCGGTGATGCGCGCCTTGACCTTGACCGCGCCGCGCCGCGAGCTGACCCGCACGTATTCACCCTCGGCGATGTCCAGCCGCTGCGCGTCGAATGGGGAGATGTCCACGGTTTCCTCGGGCGACATCTGGTCGAGACCGGCGCGGGCGGTTTGCGTGCGCGTGTGATAGTGGAACAGCCTGCGCCCAGTGCTGAGCATGAACGGATATTCCGCGTCCTCCACCTCGGCCGGCGGCGTCCACTGGATGCCTTTGAGCAGGCCCTGGCCGCGGGTGAAATTTCCGCCGGCGTGCATGAACTTCGTCCCGGGGTGATCCTCCGTCGGGCAGGGCCACTGCAAGCCGTCCTGTTCGATGCGGCGGTATTTAATCCCCGCCAGCACCGGCGTGAGCGGGGCGACTTCGTTGTCCCAGATTTCCTGCGCGCTGTTCGAGGGCCACTCGCAGCCCATGCGTTTGGCGATTTCCTTCATCACCCACCAGCCGGGCCTGGATACGCCCGGCGCATCCTTGACCTTGCGCACGCGGCTGACGCGCCGCTCGCTGTTGGTGAAGGTGCCGTCGCTTTCGCCCCAGGCCGCCGAAGGCAGGATGACGTGCGAGAAGCGCGTGGTCTCGGTCATGAAGATATCGAGCGAGACCAGGAATTCCGCCGAAGCCAGTTCGAATTCCACGCGGGCGATGTCGGGTTCGGTGTTGGCGACGTTCTCGCCCATGATGAACAGTCCGCGCACCGCTTTGGTGAGCAGCCCGGAGAGCATGTCGGGCATCATCAGGCCGGGTTTCTCGGGCAAATTTTCCACGCCCCAGGCCCGCGCGAATTTGGCGCGCGCCTCGGGATTGGCGACGCTTTGCTGTCCCGTCAGCGAGCCGGGCACCGCGCCCATGTCGCCGGCGCCCTGCACGTTGTTTTGTCCGCGCAGGGGATTGACCCCGCCGCCTTCCACGCCCAGGTTGCCCAGCAGCATTTGCAGGTTGGCCACCGAGAAGACGTTGTTCGTGCCGGAGGTGTGCTCGGTCAGGCCGAGGGTGTAGCACAACATGCCCGGGCGGACTTCCGCCATCA
Source organism: Chloroflexota bacterium (assembly GCA_049324895.1). Classification (GTDB taxonomy): domain Bacteria; phylum Chloroflexota; class Anaerolineae; order Anaerolineales; family Villigracilaceae; genus JACPVF01. The sequence goes on along the minus strand of JBMOMS010000171.1, from coordinate 6,253 downwards.
GGCGCGCCATGGCGCGGATGGTTTCCTCGGGCACGCCGCAGATCCTGGCGGCCCTCTCTGGGGGGTATTGCAGGATGGCGGCCCGCAGTTCGTCGAAGTTCAGGCAGTGGGCGGCCACGAATTCCCTGTCGTACAGGTCTTCTTCGAGCAGCACGTACATGATGCCGTTGAGCAGGGCCACGTCCGTGCCGACCTTGAGCTGCGCAAAGATATCCGCTTCCTGCGCCAGCGCGGTTTTGCGCGGGTCGGCCACGATCAGTTTGGCGCCTTTTTTCAGCGCGCGCTTGACGAAGTACGAGGCCACCGGGTGCGCCTCGGTCATGTTCGTGCCCGTCAGGAAGAAAAGTTTCGCGTGTTCGAATTCGCTGAACGAATTGGTCATCGCGCCCGAGCCGAAGGTGATTGCCAGACCGGCAACCGTGGGGGCGTGTCAGACCCGGGCGCAATGGTCTATGTTATTTGTGCCGATCACCTCGCGGAACAGTCTTTGCATGTAATACGAGTCTTCGTTGATGGTGCGCGCGCTGCTCAACCCGGCCAGCGCGTGCGGGCCGGATTCGGCGATGATCTGCTTGAACTTCGCGGCCACCAGGTCGAGCGCCTCGTCCCACCCGGCTTCGCGGAAGGTTTCCCCTTCGCGGATGAGCGGCGTCGTCAGGCGGTCGCGCGAGTAGATGTAGTCGTACCCGTAGCGGCCCTTGACGCACAGATTGCCCTGGTTGGGCTGGGCGTCTTCCACGCCGGTCACGCGGACGATCTGCTGGCCCTTCATGTGCAAGTCCAACTGGCAGCCCACCCCGCAATAGCCGCAGGTGGTGCGGACGGTGTGAGTCTCCCAGCGGCGCGCCTTGCCGACCGATTTCTTTTCGATGAACACGCCCACCGGGCAGAGCTGCACACATTCGCCGCACTGCACGCAACTCGATCCCCCCATTGGCAGGTCGTTGTCGCAAATGACCTTCATGTGCGAGCCGCGGTAGCCGAAGTCGAGCACGTTGTTGAGCACCAGTTCGTTGCAGCCCACGATGCAGCGCCCGCACTGGATGCACTTGTTCGGGTCGCGGGTGATGAAGGCCGCCGAGTCATCGCGCTCTTCATATTCTTCGACCAGGAAGGCGGGCGACTCGATGCCGAGATGATAGGCCGCGTCCTGAAGTTCACAGTCGCCGTTGACCTCGCAGGACAGGCAGTCGTGATTGCCGTTTGCCAGCAGCAGGTTGACCACCGCCTTGCGGGCGTCGAGCACGCGCGGCGTGGCGGTCTGGACCTTCATCCCATCCGCCGCCGCCAGCGAGCAGGAGGTTTGCAGGCCGCGCATCCCCTCGACCTCCACCACGCAGACGCGGCACACGCTGGCGGGACCCGTCCGCGCGTGGTAACACAGCGTGGGGATGTACAGACCGTTGTCCCGCGCCGCTTGCAGCACGGTCTGGCCGTCTTTGAACTCGAACGATTGTCCGTCGATAAAAATGGATTTGCTCATGGTCACATCCTTTTCGAACCAAAAACATTCACCACACAGGGCGCGGAGTCCGCACAGTTTTTTAAGGTTTTTCTCCGTAATCTTGTATCTTCTCAATTTCCTGGGGTAATTTGGAGTGCGCAAGTTCTACTTGCGCATTTTCCCGAAGTAGAACTTCGGGACTCCAGAACACGCCCCAAAATTTTGAAAAGATACGTAATCTTTGTGGTCTCCGTGGTTGGGACTTTTATCGAATCAGCGCCTCGAACTCGGCGCGGAACTTGGTGACCATTGCCAGAATGGGCAGCGAGAACGCTTCGCCGGTCGGGCAGATGGTCAGCCCGGGGATGGTGCGGCACAGGTGAATGATCGTGTCGATGTCGGCCATGCTGCCGCGCCCCCCGACCAGGCCGCGCAATTTGCCTTCGATCACGTACGAACCCTCGCGGCACGGCACGCACTGTCCGCAGGATTCGTGGTGATAGAACTCGATGGTGCGCAGGGCCAGTTCGGGGATGGATACGCTCTCGTTGACCACGATGATTCCGCCGGAGCCGAGCATCGTCCCGGCCTTCTGGCACGAGTCGAAATCGAGATGCAGTCCTTCCGCCTCGTCCGCGCTGAGAATGGGCACCGATAAACCGCCGACGATGACCCCTTTGAGTTTTCCCGTTACCCCGCCCGCCGCGTCGAGGATGGTCTGGAGCGGCGTTCCCAGCGGATATTCGAACACGCCCGGCCGCTTCACGTGCCCGCAGACGCCGAAAATTCTCGGGCCGAAATTGTTCGGGACGCCGATCTGTTTGTATGCCTGCGCGCCGTGTCGGATGACGTACGGCACGTTGGCCAGCGTCTCGACGTTGTTGACGATGGTCGGGCAGCCGTACAGGCCGACGTTGGCCGGGAAGGGCGGCTTGGAGCGCGGGTTGCCGCGCTTGCCCTCCAGCGATTCGATTTGCGCGGTCTCGTCGCCGCAGACGTAGGAGCCTGCGCCGCGATGAACGATGATCTCGACATGCGCAAGCTGTCCGTCGGCGCGGGCCTCGGCGATGGCGCTTTCGAGGATGTCGGCGATCCACGCGAATTCACCGCGGATGTAAATGAAGGCTGTCTTCGCGCCGATGGCATACGCGCTGATGGCGATGCCTTCGAGCAACAAGTGTGGGTTGAATTCCATGATCTGCCGGTCTTTGAAGGTGCCCGGCTCGCCCTCATCGGCATTGCAGATGAGGTACACGGGACGCGGGTCATCCTTCGGCAGGAAGGTCCACTTGGTCCCGGCCGGGAAGCCCGCGCCGCCGCGCCCGCGGATTTGCGCGTCCTTCACCTCGGCGATCACCTCGGCCGGGGACATGCGCCTGGCCCTGGTCAGCGCCTCGTAGCCGCCGCTCCGCTTGTAAAACGGGAGCAGGCGGCAGTCCGGTTGGGTTCGGTCGTTCAGCAAGATCCCACAGGCCGAGTGGACCGTCATCGACGGGTCGTTCGGCGGCCATTCCTCCCGCCGCAGCGCCGCGAGCAGTTCATCCACTTTGGCGGGGGTCATGTTTTCGAAATAACGGTCATTGACCCTGATGACCGGCCCGGTCGCGCACGAGGCCAGGTCTTGCACAGTCGAGAGGGTGAACAATCCGTCCGCGCTCGTTTCGCCAACGGAAATGCCCAGCGCTTTGCATAGGTGCGCGACGATCCCGTCTGCGCCGTGCAGAAAGCCCGGCACGCAGGTGTCGACTTGCAGGTGATATTTGCCGATGGGGTGGGTGTTGAACAGGCTGTAATATGAAGCGATGCCGAACATGCGGCTGCGGCTCAGGCGCATGGCGCCGGCGGCCGCCTCCAGGGTTTCCGCGTCGAGATGGCCCCCGTTGTCTGCTTGCAGCGATTGCAAGACCGGCAGCGCCGCCGACTCGCGCCGGGGATATTTTTCGGCGATGCCTTCCACTTGTTCCTGGGTGATTGTTTTCATGTTTCGTCCTGACTGTACTGCATGGCGCTTGGCGGAACGGAGACTGCGGCGCGGAGGGCGGCCGCTTTTCGAGAGGGCGGCAGTCGACTGGGAAGTGGATCTTCCATGCAGCCATCCTCTTTTCGGATTGTGGAAATTATACCAATTCCTGTCTGTTTGGTCTGTTCGATGGGCACCGTTGAATTATGCAGGCGCGGCGGCGCAGGCGGCCAGCAGTCGCTTTAGCTTGTTCACGTTGAGCGATTTCTGGCGGTCCCTCAAGGCGCGGGCCGAGTGGGTAAAGTAGCGGTGATCCCCGACAAATTTTACCTGGCCCAAATACCAATCGATATCGGTGAATTCCGTTCCAAGCGCGGCGAGTTCCCTGCGCAGGTCGACGTTGCGTTGCAGGAAGTTCCCGCTGCCCAGTACGTCCATGTCGGCGTCTGCCAGGACGGCTTCGAGGAGATTCCCGGGGGATTGGGGCAGTGCGGTGGCCATGATCGCGCTTTGGACCACCTCGACCTGTTCCTGGGTGTACCCGAAAGACGGCAGGACCTCGGACGCAATCCGCGCTCCAATCGCTTCGTTGTTTGTGATTTGCTCGATAAAGCCGAGATCGTGGAACCATGCCGCTGTCAACAGCAGGTACAACGAGGTTCCTTGTATTCCCTCCCTTTGCGCAAGCCGCGCGGCGGCCGGGACCACCTCCTCGTGGGTGTGCATGAAACTATGATAGACGAGGCTGGTGGAAAGCTCCCGCTCCAGGCGCTGTAGGGCGTATTGCCTTGCTTGTTCGAAGATTTGTGCGTTCATCGGATGTTTATCGATTGGCCGAAACCGCATATACCTGCAAAGGGGGACTTTTTCCTATTGTGGGGCGAGTTTACCACCCCCGTTGTGGGAACGCCATAGATTTGAACGGGCGTTCAAGCGCCCAACGCCTGTGGTGGGAGCCGGAAGGGGGCATCGAAAATAGGGACAGCCATCAAGAAACACTTCCATCGTTGCGGAGCAACCATTCCTGTGCAACCTTTGCCCGCTTTCATTGGGGAAGTCTCCATTCACAAAGGGTTACGGATGCTCCGTGTATTCGTGGACGGTCTGTTCATCCCTTGCCCACTTCCACCGGGGGAAGTAAACTTCAATTACAGATTACCGCCCACTGAAAACTGATCACTGGAGTATCCATGCACCTCAAAGGAATCTACGCCCCCATCGTCACCCCCTTCAACGCGGACGAAAGCATCAACTATCCCGTCCTCGAACAACTGATCGAATACCTGATCGCCAACAAGATCGCGGGGCTTGTCCCCGGCGGCACCACGGGCGAAGTCTACGCCTTCACCGAAGCCGAACGGCTGGACATCTTCAAGTTCGTCAAAGAAAAAGTGGACGGACGGGTGGCGCTGATTGCTGGCACCAACTCTGGCGCCACGCGTGACGTTGTCCGCTACTCGCAGATCGCCGAGGACATGGGTTACGACGCGCTCATGGTCGCCGTCCCGCCGTATTCACGTCCCAACCAGCGCGAACTGCTCGCGCATTACGAAGCCGTCGCCAAGGCCGTCAAAATTCCCATCGTGCTCTACAACTTCCCCTGGCGCGCAGGCACCGAAGTCAGCTACGAAGTGATGGACGGTCTCACCCAATACGATCACATCATCGGCATCAAGGAAGCCAGCAGCGACATGTCCCGCGTCTACGAGTTCCGCCTGCGCTACGGCGACCGCTATCAAATGATCTGCGGCTCCGACGATCAGGCGCTCGACTACTTCCTGTGGGGCACCACCTCATGGATCGGCGGCGCCGCCTCCTGCGCTCCACTCGAACATCACAACGTCCTCGAATCCGCGCTCGCCAACGACTTCGTGGCAGCCCGCCAGCACATGGATAAACTCCTCCCGCTCCTCCGCAACATGGAAAGCGGCGGCTACACCCAAAAGGTCAAAGTCGGCTGCGAACTGCGCGGCATCCCTGTGGGCGCACCTCGTCAACCCCTATTACCCTTGGCTGATGACGACCGCATGGAATTCGAACGCATCTTCAAAACGTTAAACGTTTAACGTTCAACGTCGACCTTCAACCTTTGACCTTCGACTTACCCCCATGAAACACATCCCCTATCTGGACTCCCACACCGGCGGCGAACCCACGCGATTAATCATCTCGCTTCCCTTCGACCTCGGAACTGGTTCCGTTGCTGACAAGTTATCCACGCTGAAAGCGCATCACGACGACCTGCGCCGCACCGTCCTGCTCGAACCGCGCGGCTCGGACGTGCTCGTCGGCGCATACCTCGTCCCGCCCGCCGACCCGACCTGCCAGTTCGGGGTCATCTACTTCAACAACGTCGGCTACCTCGGCATGTGCGGACATGGCACCATCGGTCTCATTGCATCGCTGGCATATCTGGGAAAAGTCCAACCTGGAGTCATTCGGGTTGAAACTCCTGTTGGGGTGGTGGAAGCAACGCTTCATCCCTCGTCACACCTGCGCTTGCACCAGGTGCAAGTGTTGCGAGGAGGGCGACAGCCCGACGAAGCAATCCCCACCACGGCTCATGAGATTGCTTCGTCGCTCACTCCGTTCGCTCCTCGCAATGACGAATATCCGAACAAAGTCTCCGTCCAAAACATCCCCGCCTACCGCCACCTGACCCATGTTCCTGTCACCGTTGACGGCAAAACCATCCACGGCGATGTGGCCTGGGGCGGCAACTGGTTCTTCCTCGTCCACGACCACTGCTTGGACGTGAACATGTCCAACCTCGAAGCGTTGACCGATTTCGCGTGGCGCGTCCGCGAGCAGTTCATCGCGGACGGAATCACAGGCGCAAATGGCGCGGA
>JBMOMS010000170.1:0-9100 GCA_049324895.1 Chloroflexota bacterium | reverse complement strand
CAGGAGGTCGAGGTTGGATATGGGAGGACGATTCTCTGCCAGCCCTTGCCGGTTGACTTCGCCAGTCGAAAATAAGAGGTATTGTGTACCAGGTACCAGAGAATAATTCACAATTCCAGTGGATTGGTCATATCCCACTCCAAGGCTGGTCAATAACTCATTGGAGATCAATTCCTGTTCCTGACCGCCGTCGAAATCAATAAAGAGTAGTTCATGTGGCGTCTTGCCACGAAAAAAGAGGATTTTTTCGCCGCTTTGTGAGAAAAGAGGTTGCCAATCCTCTCCACTGTGAGTTAATTGTAACGGGAGGCTGTCATCATCTTGGACATATACATTACCGTTTACAATATAGGCCATACGAAGACCATCCAGTGAGAATCGCGGAAGTGGTGTCGGCGATGGAGGAGGCGATGTTTGTGTTACAGACGGAATCTGTGTGTTGTCGCTTGATGCTGGTGTAAATGTTGCTGTGGAGAACGCTTTTTGAGGGAGAGTGGCGGTGGCAGTGACTTTCATGTCCACAGCCTGGGTGGGCGCGCAGGCTGTCAGGGCCAGGGCGAGTAGGGTGAGGAAAGTGATGCGGATTTTCATGTTTACCTCCTGGAATGAGAGACCCTAAAGGTCTCGGTCATAAACGGAAATTCTGTTGGTTCGAGTATTTCCATCCAAAAATATACCGCACTTTGTAGAATGAGACCTTTAGGGTCTGGCTCAAATCAAAACGCTGCCCGCCGCCAATAAGTTCCATCCAGGGTGAAGAATGATCCAATCTTACCGCGTCCTGCCCACAAAAAAACAGGCACACACCCCACCCGTGTGTACCTGTCTACCTGTTACCCAATTACCACTCACCAATTACCGTTCTTCTCACTCCACCGTCACACTCTTCGCCAGGTTCCTCGGCTGGTCCACGTCCAGGCCGCGGAGGGCGGCGATGTGATAGGCCAGCAGTTGCAGCGGAATGACCGTGATGATGGGCGAGAGCATCCACGGGGCTTCGGGCACCCACAGGACGTGGTCGGCCATCGAGGCGATCAGCTCGTCGCCTTCGGTCGCCACGGCGATGACCATGCCTCCGCGCGCCTTGGCCTGCTGGATCTGCGAGATCATCTTCTCGTGCCAGGGGTCCTTGGGGGCCAGGCACAGCACGGGCATGTTCTCGTCGATCAGCGCGATGGGGCCGTGCTTCATCTCGCCCGCGGGATAACCTTCCGCGTGGATGTAGGAGATTTCCTTCAACTTCAGCGCGCCCTCGTAGGCGATGGGCATGTTGATGCCGCGTCCCAAGTATAGGCAGCCGACGATGTCCTTGAGCGCGTGCGCCACCTTTTCCACTTCGGGGTCGTTGTTCAGGGTGCGGCCCGCCAGGTCCGGGACCAGGCGCAGGTCGGCCACCAGCGCGCGGCGCGTGGCGTCGTCGATCACGCCGCGCAGGTCGGCCAGCAGGATGGCCAGCATGTACTGGTCGACCAGCGGGGCGGTGAAGGCCTTGGTCGAGGCCACGCCGATCTCGGGGCCGGTCTGCATCGAGATGAATCCGTCCGCGATGCGCATGGCCTGCGAGCCGATGGCGTTGACGTTGCTCCACACGATGGCGCCCTTGCGGCGTCCCTCTTCCATGGCGGCCAGGGTGTCGGCGGTCTCGCCCGATTGCGAGATGGCCAGCACCACGGTGTTGGCGTCGATGATCGGGTCGCTGTAGCGGAACTCGGAGCCGATGACCACTTCCACGGGCACGCGCGCGATCTTCTCGATCAGGGTCTTGCCGACCATGCCCGCATAGGCCGCCGTGCCGCAGGCGGTGATGTAGATGCGCTGGATGCGCTTCGCCAGTTCGGGCGTCAGGTTCAGCTCGGGCAGGCGGATGCGGCCTTCCTTGAAGTCCACGCGGCCCGCGAGCGTATCGGTCAGCGCGCGCACCTGTTCGTGGATTTCCTTCTGCATGAAGTGGCGATACTCGCCCTTTTCAGCGGACACCGCGTCCCAGGCGATGACATGCACCTCGGGCTGGACCAACTGTCCGTCCAGGGTTTCGACGCGCACCCCGTCGCGGGTGACGATTGCCATCTGGCGCGATTCCAAAAAGATGACGCGGCGGGTATGTTCCAAAATGGCGGGGATGTCCGAGGCGATGAAGTTTTCCCCGTCGCCCAAACCGATCACCACGCCGCCCGCGTTGCCGATGCGCGCCGTGATGATCTTGTCGGGCTCGTCCGCCGAGAGCAGCACCACCACGTTCGCGCCCTCGATCTGCTTGAAGGTGCGGCGGGCGGCTTCCACCAGCCCGACGCTGGCCGCATAGTGATGCTCGGCCAGGTGGACGATGGTCTCGGTGTCCGTGTCCGAGTTGAAGGTCACGCCTTCGGCGCCCAGCTCATCCTTGAGTTCCAGGAAGTTTTCGACGATGCCGTTATGGACGACGACCATGCGCCCCGTGCTGCCCAAATGCGGATGGGCGTTGCGCGCCGAGGGCGCTCCGTGCGTGGCCCAGCGCGTGTGACCGATGCCTGGCGCCCCGCTGACCGGCGACTTGGCCACCAGGTCGACCAGTTGCGAGAGTTTGCCCGCATCCCTGCGGACCTCGATCTGCTCCCCGTTGATGACGGCGACTCCAGCCGAGTCGTAGCCGCGATATTCCAGCCGTTTCAGGCCGTTGAGAATGACCGGCGTCGCATCCCGCGGGCCGATGTATCCGACGATACCACACATGGTAGGTTCCTCCAGATTGTTGAATTAGGTGTAGTTGCGGCGCAACAAAACAAGGCAATGCAGGATTGCTTGTCAGTGTGCGCAATGACATTCTTTGCCATTCCAGGGACGTTGTCCGTACGGTCACCCGCGCGGCATTGGTCGCAAGAATTTTTTACTGGAGGGAAAGTATTTCGGGGAATGGCATCCCCGCAGGGCTTCCGCTGATCTTTCGATTTTTTCCACACGCTGGTTGAGTAGCCCGAGTGTTCGTCGAGGGCGTATCGAAACCATCGTGTGGATTAACTTCACGGCGAAGTGAAGAACCCTGTTCCTCGTCAACTTTGGCTGCGGCGCTTTCCAGAAGCAGAACTTCTGGACTCCACAACGCGCCAAAGTCCATGCGCTGTCTTTCCCGTTTTGTCTGCGGCTTGCGCCTCCTTTCGTAAGGTTGAATCGGCTTGCGAGGCAGGATTATACCCCAGCAATTCCCACCTGTGGCGCGTGGGGCAGCGGGTATACTTGCGCCATCCCACCAATTCAAGAGAGGCAACGATGATCCCACCCGATAGCTCCCCAGCGCCCCGCAGTAAACTTTTGCTTGCCTGGATGATTCTTTCCCAGCTTGGAAGCCTTCTTGCCATTTTGGCGGCGGCCGCTTTTGCCGTGCTCGGCTTCCTGTTGGATGGATCGCTTCAATGGAGTTACATCGCGATCTACGTGCTGCCGCTGCTGCTGTTGATTCCCATCGTCGGTTCGTGGGTGGCGTATCGACGCCGCAACGAAAACCTCGCGTGGATTCTGACTTCGATTCCCCCGATTTATCTTTGCCTTGAACTTGTGATCGTCCTTGGCGGGATAATATAGGGACGTGGCACTGTTACACCCCTACGCTACATTCGATCTCCGCCAGCAATTCCTGCGTTTCTTGCAACTCTGGATGGCGCAGGCGCGTGAAAATCTCGACGGCGCGGCGGGACAGGGAGTTGGTGTTCATCTTTGCTGGTTACTTCCTGCCCGATGCGCCTCAGGGCTTCGTGCGCGGCTTTGCGGTATTCGATCAAGTCAAGATAGGTGGAGCTGAGGAAGACTTTCATAGGGTTATCGATACGCCTCCCGCCGGTGTTTGATGCGGTAAATGGTCGCGATTTTGTTTTTGTCGTCGATATCGTATAGAATGCGGTATGTCCCAACTCGCAATGAATAACCCGCGTTGCCTTTCAATTTTTTTGAATCGGTCGGACGCGGGTTGGTTTCAAGCAGATCGATATGATTGGTGATCAGGCGGGCGTAATCAACAGGGATGGATGCGAGGTCTTTGTAAGCCTGTTTGCGAAGCTCGATTTGGTACATGGTTACTCCCCCAGTTTTAGATCCTTCTTTGCTGTCTTCCAGGGAATGGTTTCTTCTTTGATGGAACGCGCCTTTTTCACATCCTCGGCATCTTCCAGGTCCTCCAGCAATGTGACAATTTGCTCCCAAACGGCCATGTCCACGACAACAGCCGATTGATGTCCATCAGGGTTGACAACGAATTTTACTGATTTAAGAATGTCAGCGATGGTCATGGCTCACCTCGCATTCCATTATAACCGTCTCACTCCCGGTTCACCAGCCAGACCCCGAACAGGATCACCGCTCCGCCCAGCAGGGATTATTGAGTCTCGTTCGCTTGATTCAAGACGCGCTCGTACAAGTCTTCGGAGATGAAAAATCCGATCTCTTCCCGCAAGGCTTGCATGGCGTCTTTCAAAGACCCGATTTTCCCGCCCTTTTTGGCGGCGAGCAAAATGCCAATCACACCAACTGTTTTCAATCCCATGATACGGGCATGCTCGCGCCCAATGCGCTCGTCCATGACAATGATCTCGATCCCCAGGTCCATTGCAAGCGTGATGGCCTCTGTTTCCCCTTTATCAAGTTCGAGTGACAAAGCCTGGGCCAGAGCCTTGTTCTCGATTTCATGCACTTTCAACCAGCCAGAGGCCAGGGCTTGCTTGAGCGCGTCTGTGCCGCGAAAGCCAGTTTCCACTTTTAGCTCGTCGAGCACAGCCGGTGGAATAAAAACTGCTCCAAACTGGTCCTGGAGCAGTTCCAATTGACCGATGGCAGCCAGTCCAAGCAGGGGGGAGGTATCGCTAACGGCTGGCATAGTCGAGATCGTCTTGCAGGTCTTTCTCGTCGTATTGCCGCGGGATGCCGCGTTTACCAAGCAGCAGGCTGAATTCCACCTTGGACATTTCCGCCAATTCGCAGGCCTTTCCAAAGGAGAGGATGCCCTGCGCGTATAGGCTGACAGCCAGTTCCGTTTTCAACTGGCGTCTCTGTTCCTTGGGGGGCAGGCGCATGGCGCGCGCCACAGAATCAGGGATTTCGAGCAGGATGGTCATGGCTCACCTCGCATTCCATTATAACCGTCTCACTCCCGGTTCACCAGCCAGACCCCGAACAGAATCACCGCTCCGCCCAGCAGGGAGGCCCAGGTGATTTGTTCCTTCAGCACAAACGACGCCACGACCAGGCTGGTCAGCGGTTCGATGTAGAGGAAGGCGCCCGTCTGCGCGGCGGGCAGGGAGGCCAGCGCGTCGAACCAGGCGATGTAGGCCAGGCCGGTGGTGAACAGGCCCAGGTAGATGATGGCGGCCCAGCCGTTCCAGTCGAGTTTGGGCAGTTCGGACAGGCCGTCCTGCGCGAAGAAGACCAGCGTGGTGAACAACCAGCCCAGGGTCATCGTCCAGAAGGTCATCAGCGTGGAGGGGTGCTCCTTCAGTCCGCGCCGCGAGAGGATCGAGAAGACCGCCCAGTTGATGGCGCTGATGAAGATCAGGAAGTCCCCGATCACGCCGAACTGGCCCGCGAAGAAATTGCCCAGGTCGCCCTTGCTGACCACCACGATCACGCCGAGCAGCGCCACACCCACACCCGCGCCCTGCATGAGGGTGATTTTTTCCTTGAGCGTCAGCCAGGCCAGCAGCGCGATGAACACGGGCGCGGTCGAGACGATCCAGGCGGTGGTGGTGGCCTGCGCCGTTTGCAGTCCGTTCGATTGCAGCCACTGGTGGAAGGTGATGCCGATGAAGCCCAGCAGGGCAAAGTAGCCCCACTCCTGGGGCTTGGGCCAGGCGAACTGTTTGCGCAGCAGCACCACCGCCCCGATCAGCGGAATGCCCATCGCAAATCGCAGCCAGACCACGGCGATGGGCGAGATCAGTCCCACCGCGATCTTGGTGGCAATGAACGAAGCGCCCCATACAACGACGGCAATGGTGGCTTCCAGGTAGGGGACAAGGCGTGATTTGGACATGGCGGGTTCCTCGGGTAAAGTTCACTGATTATACGCCACTCCCCAATCACCAATTTCCAATTCCCCCCATTTCCATCGGGTATAATATCCCCTTCGGAGGCTCTTTCATGGAAATTACCTGGTACGGACATTCCTGCTTTCGTCTCACCGAGCGCAACTTTGCCACGGTGGTGACCGATCCTTATGACAGCAAGGCCATCGGCTACGAACCCTTGAAACTCAAGGCCGAAATCGTTACCGTCAGTCACGCCGCGCCCGGCCACAACCACGTCGACGCGGTCAAGGGCATTTCCCACGCCATCGATGGCGCTGGCGAATTCGAGATCGGCAGCGTCTTCATCACGGGCGTCCAGACCGACAGCAGCGGGTCGTCCAAAAAGAAGGCGGGCAACGGCTTCCGCAACACCCTGTACGTCTTCGATTACGACGGCATCACCGTGGCGCACCTCGGCGACCTGCAGCAGGTTCCCACCCAGGCGGAGATCGAAGCCCTGGGAACGGTCAACGTGGCCCTGGTCCCGGTGGGGGGTGGGGGCGGGCTGAACGCCGCCAAGGCGGCCGAAGTCGTCAGCCTGATCGAACCGAACATCGTCATCCCCATGCACTATGCCACGCCGGACGTCAAAGTCCCGCTGGACAACCTTAACAAGTTCCTCAAGGAAATGGGCCTCGGCAAGATCGACGCCCAGCCCTCGTTCAAGGCCACGCGCACGGGCCTGCCGTCCGAAACGCACGTGATCGTGCTCGATTACCAGAAGAGTTGATGCGCGCCATGCCGGTCAAAATCCTGATGACCTGGGACATCGCTCCCGAGCACGAACAGGAATACTTCGAGTTCGTGATCGGCGAGTTCGTGCCGGGCGTCCAGCGCCTGGGACTTCAACCCGCCGAGGCCTGGGCCACGCTCTACGGAACCTACCCTCAGATCCAGGTTGTGCTGCTGGCAGAGAACGAGCCCCTGGCCCGCCGCGCCCTGGGCTCGGGCGATTGGGCTGCCTTGCAGGGCCGCCTCTTCACCTACGTCAAGAACTACTCCGAGAAAATCGTTCCCGCCCGCGGCGGCTTTCAGTTTTGATGAAAGTGGAACCCAGCCAAAGACCCTGGCCGTTTTTCTTTTGGATGTCGGCCATCGAGGGCGCGGTCGCAATGGCCGCGCTCCTTTCTATCCCGTCGGAAGGCGGGATGTTTGGATTCTCGCCCGCGCGCCTGGCCCTGACCCTCATCCTGTTGGGGATGGCGGTCTTTTGGATGCTCCTGGCCTTGAACGCGCTCCGCTTCACGGCGCAGCCCGCCGCCCTGGCCTCCCCCCGTTCCATCGGCCTGGCGGCCCTTTCCACCCTGACCTTCGGCCTGCTCCTGTTTCTCCCGGCCTATCTGGCCGCCCCCGAGCGCTTCCTGCCTTCCCTGCAGGTGAGCTGGTCCCTGCTGCCCTACGCCCAACGCGCCTGGCCCGTGCTGGCCTATCTGTTTGTCCTCTCGGCGCAAACCTTTCTCTTCCTGCTCATCCTCAAAAACGGATTCCATCCCCGCAACCTCGCCGCGCACAAGCCCACCTGCCTCAGCGCGCTGATCGCCCTCCTCCTTCTTCTTTCCGTCTTTCTTCTCATCTCCCTCACCCGCCTGGGCCTGACGCCCGACCCCGCCTACTGGGGCGAACCGGGCATCCCCGTCCAGGGCTGGCAGTTGGTGCTGGCCTTGCTGGGCGGAACCTTGGTCTTCGTTTTTTTCAGGCAGAAAGATGAAGGACGGGCGCGATTCCTCCTGCCTGCCTTGCTTTACGTGCTGGCGGTGACCATCTGGCTGCTCGTCCCGCTGGAAGTGATGCGCAACAGCTTCTACGTTTCAATGGACCCGCCGACCTACCAGCCCTTCCCCTACTCGGACGCGGGCTACTACGACTCGATGGCGCAAAGCCTGTTCATCGGCCATCCCTACCAGGGCGAGATTCCCACCCGCCCGCTGTACATCCTGCTGCTGGCCTTTTTACACCTGCTCTTCGGCCAGCGCTTTGACCTGGTGCTGGCGGGCCAGGCCTTCGTCTTCGCCTTCATCCCCGTCATCTTTTACCTGCTGGGACAAAAGCTCCATTCGCGCGCCGCGGGCGTGACGGCCGCGCTGCTCTTCATCTTCCGCGAGTGGATCACCCTGCTGGTCTCCTCCGCCACGCGCGTCTCCAACTCCAAAACCATGCTGGTCGACCTGCCGACCCTGCTGCTGGTCAGCCTGGCCTGCCTGTTCGTTCTGCGCTGGCTGGAACGCAGGGATGCGAAGAGCGCCCTGGTCGCCGGCGGGAGCTTCGGCCTGCTGTTGCTGCTGCGCACGCAATCCATGTTGCTGCTGCCGGTCATCCTGTTCATGGCGGCGCTGGTGTTTGGGCTGAGACGGAGACCCTTCTATTATCTTTCCGCTTTCTTCATGCTGGGCCTGTTCCTGGCTGTCGCTCCCTGGCTGACCCACAACTACCTCGACTCGGGCCAGGTCACCTTCGACGCCCCCTTCCAGTACAAGGTCATCGCCAGCCAGTACGCCTACACGGGCAACCTCGACATCGACAACGTCGACCTGGAGGGCAAAGGGGTGGGCGGCATTCTGATTCAGTTCCTGCTCAAGGATCCCGGCTTCGTCTTCGGCTTCATCGCCAATCATTTCCTGGCCGGCTGGGTGGGCGGATTGCTGGCCCTGCCGCTGAGCGGAATTTTCTCCCCGGCCACGTCCTACTGGGCGGGCTGGGACGGTTCCCTGGCCTGGTACAACCTGGCGCTGGTGCTGCTTTACCTGGCGGTCATCGCGCTCGGTCTCGGCTCCGCCTGGCGGCGTGGACGCTGGCTGGGACTCCTGCCGCTGGCTTTCAACGTGGGCTACTCGGCGGCCACGGCCGTCGGCCGCTTCTCGGGCTGGCGCTACGACCTGCCTGCCGACTGGGTGCCGTATTTCTATTTCGCGCTGGGCTTCGCGGAACTGCTGGTCATCGCGGCGACCCTGCTGGGCGCGAAGCTGCAAAGCGCATACTCCCTGCATCCGTCCGTGCCCATCAGTGAATTCCGTGGTCGCGACATTCTCCCTGTAGCACTGCTCTTCGTCTTCATCGGCAGCCTGCCGTCGATCGCG
>JBMOMS010000169.1:0-9197 GCA_049324895.1 Chloroflexota bacterium | reverse complement strand
GGCGGCAACAAACTCGGCTGCGCCATTGTATATGCTTTGAAGGTTACTTTTCCGTTGTTCATGTCCCCCATTGTATTAAATTTTCTGCAAGATTGCAACGGGGCTGCCTACCTTTTTAGACAGCCCCTTTTTGATTCAAACTTACAGGGCGGGCCGCTTGCTGCGATCCAGCCATTTCAGAAGCTGGTAGAAAACCGTGATGATCAGCCCGATCACGCCGATGTTCTTGACCAGTTCGAGCAGGCCGAAGGCCCCGCCGCCCTCGCCTCCTTCGTGGTGTTCCATGCCCGCGGGGCGGCTGCCTGTGAACTCTCCAGAAGGGGCGCCAGTGGGAGAAGAAGCACTGGACGAGGAGAGGGTCAGCGAGAGGCCAGCGACGATCAATCCAGCGACGACGAGAATGATGAGGAGGCGTCCCAGGGTGGTGAGAGTCGATTTGAACATGGGATTACCTTTCGTTGATCTTGACAGGCACGGCTTGCGGCTGCAGCGACCGGGGCTGGCGGCGGCCGAAGAGATTGGTGATGGGCTGGAGCATGTGGCGCAGGACCCATTTCCAGTTGAGGGCCAGGTGCAGGCCGATGATGTACAGGCTGGCATCCGAGGCCAGGCTGTGGATGCTCTTCCACGACATGCCGCCATCGATGGCGATACCCAGCGCGGGCAGGACGGCCTTGGAAATCATCAGACCCGAATAAAAGGCGGCGGTCATGGCGATGAAGAGCGCGGCGCTGAAGATATAGTTCAGACGGGTTTGCAGGGACTGCTTCTGGAGTAAGCGTTTGGTGACCGTGGCGAACCAGTCGAAGCTGAGCAGCAGGTGGGTCAGGATGGCGGCCAGGGCGGCCACGCCCAGCCACTCGTGGATCGTCTCGCCGGTCAGTTTCTCCGAGATGACAACGATGGTGGTTGCGGCCACGACAAGGTCGGTGATGATTTTGTTGCGGGTTTTGGAATTCATGATTGTCTCCTTTGTGTTGGTTACAGGGACAATCTTAATTTCCGCGTGTTGTCTGGAGGTGAAGTGAAAGTGGAGAGATTGTGAAGGAATCTATTCCCCATATCAACACAAAGACCTCCTCGCCATTTCCAGCAAGGAGGTCTTTTACTACTCACTACTTTCTACTCTCTGTTCTCTACTTCCCCAGCTTTTTCTTGAAAGCCTCGGTCAGCGCGGGGACAATCGCGAACAGGTCACCCACCACGCCGTAGCGCGCCTGGGTGAAGATCGGGGCGTCGGCGTCCTTGTTGATGGCCACGATCAGCTTGGCGTTTCTCATGCCCACCAGATGCTGGATCGCGCCCGAGATGCCCGCCGCAATGTACAGGTCGGGGCTGACGACTTTGCCCGTCTGGCCGACCTGGTTGGAGTAGGGGATGTAATTCGCATCCACGGCCGCGCGTGAGGCGCCGACCGCGCCGCCCAGCACGGAGGCCAGGTCGCCGAGCAATTCGAAGCCTTTGCGGGCGGTGGCCATTTCGTCCAGGCCCAGGGCGGGATTGTTCGACACGCCGCGTCCGCCCGAGACGATCACGGGAGAATCGGTCAGGTTGACGACGTTCTCGGCCACAGCGTAACCTTCCACGGCGGTGATGGCCTCGGCCTTGGCATCCGCCTTGGTCAACGTGCCCGCGCGTCCCGCCTCAGCGGCGGGCTTGGGGAAGGCGCGCGCGCGGATGGTGACCATCACGGGCTTGCCCGCGCAGACGGTCTTCTCCAGCACCTTGCCCTCGTAGATCGGACGGGTGGCGACCAGGTTGCCGCCGTCCGCTTCGAGCGCGGTGACGTCGGTCAGCACGCCCGTGCCCAGGTCGACGGCGGACATGGCGGCCAGCTCACGGGTGCGGGCGGTGGTCGGGAACAGGATCAGGTCGGGGCTTGAGGCAGCCGCCAGCGCCGACAGGGTCGAGGCAAACGGCTCGGCGCGATAATCCAACAGGGCGGGATCATCCACCAGCAGGACTTCATCCGCGCCAAACTCGAAGGCCGACTGGGCGATCCCATCCACACCCGAGCCAAACACCAGCGCGACGGCGCTGCCGAAGGTCTTGGCCAGGCCGAGCGCCTCCCACGAGGCAGGCTGGACGGCGCCCTTGAAATGATCGATGTAGACAAAAGTTTTCATAGCACCTTCTCCGCCAGGATTTTGTCGGCCAGTTTGTCGGCGATCTCGGCCACGCTCTCGCCCGTGATGATCTCGACTGCGGTCTCGCGGCTGGGCGGGTTCATTAGCTCGGCGCGCGTCACGAGGGCGGCGGGAGCGGTCACGCCCAGGTCGGCCAGCGTCCAAACGGGGATGGTGGCCTTCGAGGCTTTGCGGATGCCCATGAAGGATGGGTAGCGCGGCTCGCCGATGCTTTGCACGACGCTCAACACGGCGGGCAGTTTCGCGCTGACAGTCTGACGGCCTTCCTCGATGACGCGTTCGACGGTCACGTTCCCGCTGTCGACTTTGATCTGGCCAGCCAGCCCAAGCACCGGCCACCCGAGGACGCGGGCGGTCTGCGCGGGGGTCAGGCCTGCGCCGTTGTCGAGCGTCTGACGTCCGAAGACGACCATGTCCGCGCCGCCGATCTTCTGAATGGCGGCTGCCAGGACGCGCGCCGCGCCGAGCGTATCCAGCCCGTCCAGCGCGGAGTCGGAGACCAGCACGGCCTCATCCGCGCCCATGGCGAGCGCGTGCTTGAGCGCATCCTTCGCGGACTCGGGCCCGATGCACAGCGCGGTGACCGTGCCGTTCGTGGCTTCCTTCTGCTGAAGCGCGCCTTCGACGGCATACTCGTCGAACGGGTTGATCACCAGCGGCGCGTCCCCCCACGATACTTGTCCGTTCTCGGCCTTGACCTTGGCTTCCGAGTCAGGCACTTGCTTGATACAGGCGATGATTTTCAAGACGATCCTCCTTGACTTTTGTGTAGTTTGCTTCTCAGCCAATCATTCAGGTTTATTTGGTTTATCCATTCATCCACGCCATAACCACGAACACATCCGCCGCCAGCACGGCTGCCAGTCCGAGCGCGCTGAAGATCTTCTGTCGCAATACCCATTGCTGTTTGTTCTCCAGTCCCTTGAGGAAGAAATTCCTGAACGGATACGGCGAGGACGGACTGGAGAGGCTCTGGTATAGCTCCTCGTAATACTGGTCCGTTTTGAACCAGAGTTTGTACGAGTTCAGGAAGAACATCAGGCTGAACAGCAGGAAGACGAGCACGAAACTAAAAGAAATTCCCGTCATTGCGAGGAGGCCTGAACGACGCGGAGCGGAGAGAAGGCCGACGAAGCAATCTCATACGCATTGTATGGGATTGCTTCGGGCGGAAGTGCGCCGCCCTCGCAATGACGAGAATAAGTGGATTTACGAAACAAAGAACTCCTCATACAAATCTTTCCATTCTGGATTGATACTGTTGATCAAATCGATCTTTTTCTTCCGCGAACCGCCTTTGATCTGTTTCTCGCGGGCGATGGCCTCAAGCATGGTTTCATATTCTTCGTAATAAACCAACTTGACCACGTTATATCTACTGGTAAATCCGATAACCTCTTTATTCTTGTGTTGTGCAACTCTTTGCAATAGATTACTGGTTACGCCCGTGTACAGCACCTTGTTAAAGGGATTGGTCATGATGTAGATACACGGGTGAAGTTCTCTTGCCATGAGAGTGTAAATATGAGATTGCTTCGCCCCTCGCCATTTAAGGCTCGGGGCTCGCAATGACGGAAATTAACTCTGCCAATATTCCTCATCATACGCGGGTAATTCGCAGCGCAGCGGCTTGTCCGTCCGCTCGCCGAGGGCGTAGCCCGCCTGGATCAGCGACTGGATCTCGGAGCTGCCTTCGTAGATGACCGCACCCTTCGAGTTGCGCAGGTAGCGTTCCACATCGTATTCGTCGCTGAAGCCGTACGCGCCGTGGATCTGGATGGCCTCGTTGGCGGCGCTGAAGGAGGCTTCGGTGGCGAACTTCTTGGCGTAGGAGGTCTCGCGTGTGGAGCGTTTACCTTCGTTCTTCAACCAGCCGACCTGGTAATACAGCAGGCGCGCGATCTCGTAATCCTGCGCCATCTTCGCGATTTTTTCCTGGATGAGCTGATGTTCCGCGATGGGCTTGCCGAAGGTCTTGCGCGTTTTTGCATAGCTCACGCTGGCTTCCAGGCTGGCGCGGATGATGCCCGTCGCGCCCGAGGCCACGGTGTAGCGTCCGTGGTCGAAGCCTGCCATGGTGATCTTGAAGCCTTCGCCTTCCTCGCCGATGCGGTTGGTCACGGGGACTTTGACGTCGGTGAACGAGATCCAGCCCGTGGAGCCTGCGCGCACGCCCAACTTGCCGTGAATGTCGCCCGTCTTCACGCCCTCGCTGTGCAGGTCGACGATAAAGGCGGACAGCCCTTCCGAGGCTTTTCGCGCCGACGGATTTGTTTTAACGGTGACCATCGCCAGGTCCGCTTTGGCGGCGAGGGAAATCCACATCTTCTCGCCGTTCAGGATGTAGAAATCCCCGTCGCGTTTGGCGGTCGTCGTCATGGCGGCCACATCGGACCCCATGCCTGGTTCCGTGAAAGCGCCGCAGCCCAGCTTTTCCCCGCTGGCCAGCGGCACGAGCAGTCTTTCCTTTTGTTCCTCGGTGCCCCACTGGAAGAGATTCAACGAGCACAGCCCCGCGTGGACCGACATGGCCACCCGCAGGGAGGTATCCACCGCTTCGAGTTCCTCGCAGGCCAGGCCCAGGCTAAGGTAATCCATGCCCTGGCCGCCATAGCGCACGGGGATGCAGATTCCAAGGATGCCAAGCTCCCCCATGCGCTTGAGTGCCGTGGGGATCGGCTCCTGTTTGCGATCGTGCTCCTTGATGACCGGTGCGATTTCCTTCTGGGCGAAGTCGCGCACCATCTTCTGAACCATTTGATGCTCGGGGGAAAGGGCGAAGTCCATGCTGCACTCCTGTGTGTGATTTCCGTATTATATCCCAAATTTCACAAAACTACCGAACGGTCGGTAGACAAGACAGGGCAATAAAAATGCCCGGCGCGGTCGAAACCGTGCGCCGGGCTAGGGGAGGGATTGATGAGTATCGCTCATTTGGCTTCGATACCCATGCTGCTCAATTCGTCTGCATTGAACTGGGACACGAACAGGTTCGCGCCAGCCAGCAGGCCGATGAACAAGACGCCGATCAAGGCTGCGATGAAGATGAACATTGGGCCTCCTTTCCAGATGACTGTAATCAGTTTAACGCGATTCTCGGCAAAAGGTTGCTCCCCTAACGGTACTGTAATCGAATCACTGTACAGTTTTGCAAGGGATGAGGGGTAGACGCAGGCAGGGGTATTTTTGTTCCTCCCCATTGTAGGAGTTGGCTGTTGCCCGGCAGTGGGGGACTTGTGTGGAAATTGTGCCGACCACCCGTACGGTCCCGGGCGCTGAAACCCCTCGCTTTGCGTTAAAATACTCACCTCAATGAAAACAGCCTCCCTCCGTTCCTTTTTTGGCGCGTATCACATCCTGGTTGCGACGATCCTGTTCATCGCGGGATTGGGCATCCGCGTCTATGACCTGACCGACCTGCCGCTGGACTTTCATCCCACCCGCCAGTTATTGTCCATGCTCAAGGCGCGCGGGATGTACTATCAAGGCCGCGGCGACGTGCCCGAGTGGCAGCGCCAGTTTGCCGTGCAGCAGTGGAAGTCCAAGGCCGAGATCGAGCCTGAGATCATCGAGCGGCTGACGGCCTTCGCCTATCGCTTCACGGGCGAGCAGGTCTGGGTGGGACGCGCCTACTCGATTTTGTTCTGGCTGATTGGCGGCCTCTTCCTTTACCTGTTGGCGCGCGACCTGGTCTCGGAGGATGGCGCACTGACGGCCCTGGCTTTTTATCTCTTCCTGCCTTACGCCGTTTTTGCCAGCCGCAGTTTCCAGCCCGATCCGTTGATGGTGACCTTCATCCTTGCCTTTTGGTGGGCGGTGGTGCGTTGGTCAACTCATCCAACCTCGTGGGCCTGGGCCATTCTTGCAGGACTCTTCGGCGGGCTGGCGATCCTGATTAAGTTTTCGGCGGCCTTCTTCGTGCTGGGCGGCGGATTGGGCGCGGCCCTGAGCGTGCTCCCGCTCAAGGAATTGATCCGCCGTCCGCAGGTGTGGATGATGGCGATCCTGGGCGTGCTGCCTGGCGCGGCCTACTTCGTTTATGGCGTGTACATCGCGGGCTTCCTCGGCCAGCAATTCAGCGGACGGTTCATCCCGTCGCTGTTGGCCAGCCCCGCGTTCTATCTCAACTGGCTGTCCACGCTCAATCACGTGATGGGATTGGCCTTCGCGCTGGCGCTGCTGGGCATCTTCTTCTTCCGTCAACGCGGATTCATCCTTGGGCTGTGGGGCGCGTACTTCGTCTATGGCTTTTATTTCGACTATCACATCTGGTCGCACGATTATTACAATTTGCCGCTGCTGCCCATCGCGGCGCTGTCGCTGAGTCCGCTGGGGGCGTGGGTGCTTTCCCGTTTAACGGAATCAACCTTAGGCTCCAGGGGAATGCGGCTCCTGTCCATTGCTGTCCTGGCCCTGGGGCTGGTCAGCGTCCTGTGGGATGTGCGCTCGACCCTCAAATCCACGGATTATCGCCCCGAGGCCGCCATGTGGGCGGAGATCGGCCAGACGCTCGGACAGGACGCCCGCGTGGTAGGATTAACCCAGGATTACGGCTCGCGGCTGGATTTTTGGGGCTGGCTGGATGCGGCGCAATGGCCCGTGGCAGGCGACCTCTCGTATCATGAGGATTTGCGCGGCGCACAGGCTGACTTCGAGGAGCGCTTCGAGAATCTGGCCTCCAAACGCGATTTCTTTTTGGTAACCCTGCCCGATGAACTGAAAGCCCAACCCATGTTAAAAGAACGCCTTGCCACCTATCCGATCTTCGCAGAAGGAGATGGCTATGTCATCTACGACCTCCGATAACGCGCGCCCGATTTTGGTGACGGGCGCGCATCGCAGCGGCACGACCTGGGTGGGAAAAATGCTGGCCGCCGAAGATGGCGTGGCTTACATCAGCGAGCCGCTGAACGTGCTGCATCGGCGCGGTGTGTTCCGCGCGCCCGTCACGCGCTGGTACACCTACATCACGGCGGAGAACGAGGCCGAGTACCTGCCCGCCTTCCACGAACTGCTCGATTACGATTATCACCTGTTGACCGAACTGCGCTCGATCCGTTCGCGCAAGGATTTTTTGCGCATGATCCGCGATTATCACACCTTCTTCATCGGCAGCATCCACGGCGAGCGGACGCTGATCAAGGATCCGTTCGCGGTCTTCTCGATGCCCTGGTTCGTCGAGCGGCTGAACTGCCAGGTGGTGGTGACCGTGCGTCATCCCGCCGCTTTTGCCAGCAGCCTCAAACGCCTGAACTGGAGTTTCGATTTCCGCGACCTGCTCGACCAGCCGTTGCTGATGCGCGATCACCTCGAAGCCGACCGCGTCGAGATGGAGTCGATGCCCGCGGACGACGTCATCGGCCAGGCCGCGCTGCTCTGGCGGATCATCTACCGCACGGTGCATCGGGACTGTCAGATGAATCCCGCCATCCAGGCTGTGCGCCACGAAGACCTGTCCCTCGACCCTGTGGGCGGATTCCGCGCCCTGTACGAAAGCCTCGGCCTGGACTTTACCCCGCGCGCCGAGAAGGACGTGCTCAACGCCAGCAGCTCCGAGAATCCGACCGAGCTTTCAAAGAACAAGACGCACTCCGTCAAACTCGACAGCCGCGCCAACATGGATAACTGGAAGAAACGCCTGACGCCCGAGGAGATCGCACGCATCCGCTCCTTGACCGAGGATGTGGCGGGCCTGTTTTACTCGGATGTGAAATGGGAGTGAACGTGAAGCCTGTTGCCATGCCCACCGTGTCGATCATCACGCCGTCGTTCAACCAGGCGCGCTACCTTGAGGCCACGATCCAATCCGTGCTGACCCAGGATTATCCGCGCATCGAGTACATCATCGTGGACGGCGGCTCGACCGACGGCAGCGTGGACATTATCAAAAAGTATGCTGTTTTGGAGTCCAGAAGCTCGCTTCTGGATGATCGACAGCAAGCTGTCGGACTCCAAAAGCACACCATCAACTGGTGGGTCAGCGAAAAGGACAAGGGCCAGACCGACGCCATCAACAAGGGCTTTGCCCGCGCCACGGGTCAAATCCTGGCCTGGCTCAACTCGGACGATACCTACGAACCTGACGCGGTCGGCAAAGCCGTGAAGTATTTGCTTGAGCATCCCGAGGTTGGGATGGTCTATGCCGATTGCAACTTCATCAACGAAGACGGAAACGTGATCGGCAAATTCGGCGCGGCGCAGACCGATTATCGCCGCCTGCGCGAAGGCTACGTCCACATCCCGCAGCAGACCATGTTCTTCCGCGCGGAGTTGTGGCAGCAAGTCGGGCCGCTCGACCCGTCGTTTTATTTCGCGATGGACTACGATCTGTGGACGCGCATCGCTGCGAAGTCTGAGATCAAGTACCTCGCGGGCCAGACCTGGGCCAACTTCCGTATGCACTCCTCGGGCAAGAGTGTCGCCGCCGATGACCGCTGCTGGCCCGAGATGCTCAAAGTCCACTACCGTGACGGCGGCTCGTTCTTCGCGCCCATCGTGGCGAAATACTATATTCGCAAGCTGATCGCTCCCGTGTGGAACTGGCGGCGGCGGAAGAAACTCGGCATAGCGTAACCCGTAACTTGTAACCCGTAACTCGAAACTCACCCCATGAACCTCTTTTCCCCTCCCTCCCTCGATGACCTGACTCGCCTGCTCAAGGCTTGGCGTTTCTGGCTGTTGGCCGCCGTGATCGGCGCGCTGATTGGTGCGGCGATCTACTTTATCGCGCCGCCGCCCTATCGCGCGCGGGCCACCGTCAACGTGGATTTCAACCTCGAAACAGCCTGGCCGCAGGAGACCGATCGTCAGCAATTCTATTATCTTGAACGTGAGACGCGCAAGCTGGAGGAGATCGCCTGGTCGGATGCGGTGCTGCAAGCCTTGGCCGATGCGGACGGGGATGTGACTGTCCGCGAACTACACGAGGGCAGGCTGCAACTCAGTCAACCCGCCGAGGCAGGCTGGCATTTCTACGCGGATGATCCCGATGCGAAGCGCGCAGAGGCGCTGGCTTCCACGTGGGCCGAATCCTTTGCAGAGTCCGCGCAG
>JBMOMS010000168.1:0-9226 GCA_049324895.1 Chloroflexota bacterium | reverse complement strand
CTGAAAATGCCGAAACAAAAGCCGCCCTGCTTCAAGTCCTGGCCGCCTCCGCCCGCTACGTCGGCGCCGCCAGCGGACTGGAAAATGGCATCAAAAAACTGGCGGCGGGCGACATGCTCTTTCTATGCACGGACGGCTTGATCGGCTCAGACAAGGAACCTGACCAGGCCGTGGTGGACATGATCACAGAGGCCCTCTTGTCCGACTCTGCGCTCGAAGCAAAGGTGAGACGCATCATCGAGTCCGTGCTGGCCCGAGGCGAAAAAGATAATGTCTCGTGCGTGGTGGCGCAAGTCGCCTAAACGCTCACACTACGCTCCCCCATAGCGTTTATCCATTTCCTTTCCAATCGTCCCCACCGCAGACTTGCGGGACATCAACCGTGTGGTCAGGAACGCAGCCAGTCGATTCTGCGCGCCAGGCACGAAACTGGGAGTCTTCCCCAGAGCGGCCAGCGTCTCGCGGACGGTGTCTTCCGCCGTCATGACGGGCGGCCAGGTCTTGGCATCAGGGTTGGGATTCTCGGCCCGCCAGCCAGGCGTGTCCGTCGCGCCGACGATGGTCGTCAGCACATCCACACCGAAGGGACGCAGTTCCTGCCATAAGGCTTCACCCAGGGTCAGGTCATGCGCCTTGGTGGCCGAATACTCGCTGACGTAACTTGTCCCAGACAGGGCCGACATGGACGAGACGAAGATAATCCCGCCGCGCTTGCGGGCGCGCATCATTCCGCCGAAATGATGGGCCAGCATCAGCGGCGCGCGGGCGTTGACCGTCAAAATGGACAGGTGCTTTTCGAGCGGCACATCCAGGAAGTGGCCGATGGCCGAAATCCCCGCGTTGTTGACCAGCAGTCCCACCTGCATGTCATAGGTCGCGGCCTGCAAGGGACGCAAAAGCTCGGGTTGCGACAAATCCAGCACAATGGGACGGACGCCCACGTTGAATTCCTTCGATAGCGCTTTGGAGACCTTCGTCAGCGCCTCGGCCTGCACGTCCACCAACGCCAGGTTCAGTCCGCGCGCCGCCAGTTGACGGGCGAACTCCGCGCCCAATCCCATCGCCGCGCCCGTCACCAGCGCCCAAGGGCCGTACTTTTCAACAAATGTCGACATGCGTCCTCCAGGTGAAATCAAGTTGAGTCATTGTACAGCCATTCAGGCGGCCAGCGCCCGCAGCGCATCCATCGCCCGCCCTGCGTCCCGTGTCGACACAAAAATATGATCGTGATAATACGCCGCCACCACGTTGCAGCTGATGCCCGCCTCGGTCAGCGCGCGGAAAGACAAGAGTCCCGGTCAGATGGTCGCAGTCGCCTGTGACACTTCATCCCATCGGCGTATGATGTTTCGCGAGGCGTGGCAGTTTGCTACACTGGCGGATGTTCGCCTGCTTCAACCAAAATGCGGCGCAGATTGACCAGCCCTGCGCGGTTGAGTTGAAGTTTTTCGACGGTTGCGCGGCCAATGGGTGTCAATCCCAAAATCAGCGTGGCATCATCGCTCCAGACAAAGTGATCGCCCCAACGATTTCGACGCGGGTGAAACAACGGCACAAACGCCTGCGTGACGGGATCCACGGCTTCGGTGTTCTTGTACTTGCGGTTGTTGCATCCCTGGCAGGCAAAGGCGAGATTCTCCAAAGTATTCGCGCCTTGTTTCGATAGCGGAATGATATGCTCAACGGAAAACGAGTCGGGAGAGTATTGCTCCTGCGCAAGGCAATACTCACAACATCCTTTTGCGCGTTCAAAAACGCGAGTGCGTTGCGCCGACGAAATCCGCGTCTCAGCCATGGGCGGGGGTCAATCCCAACGTTGACATCAACTCAGGGATAGAGACCTTGCGAACACGCGCCAACTCCGCCACCGCCTCCATGCGGCGGGCATTGGCTTCTTCGAGTTGATCGGAAAGGGCAATCAATTCCGCCTGCTCTTTGTCGCTCAGGCTTTCAGCGTTACGTTTTTCCAACAAGGCGCGATACCGCTCCCATTCCACCGCGGAAAGGCTGGCGTTGATTCGTTGTAATAGCTCGGTTTCTTCTGGCGACAGACGGGTGGACACGGCGCGCGCCTGCAATTCCTGTTGTAATAGCCGCACAATGTAAGAATCGGGACTAAGCCCAAGTTGATTGGCGGCTTGTTTCAACTTGCGCTCCATTTCGGCTGGTACGGTCAAATTTACATTCATTGCTGCCTTCCTTTCCAACTTTCACCATTTTAGCGGCCTCCATAATTTCATCCCGTTGGCGTGTGCTGTTTGGCAACGTAGTAACCTGTGTCGAGTAACGCAACTGCCGCGTCCATCGGAATCTTCTTTGACTACACGACACCCATAAATCGGGCTGATTGTCATACAAATTGCCTCACGCATGTAATTATGAAGAAAACTGCATCCGTGCTATACTGATTTTATCCCACTTCAAGGATGACGGATGTCTTCTTTTGATGAACTTCTGAACCGATACGCCCAATTGATCGTCCACGTGGGGCTGAACCTGCGTCAGGGCCAGCGCCTGATTATCAACAATGCCTCCACGCGCGGGGTGCCGCTGCATGCCGCGCCGCTGGTGCGCGCCGTGGCCCGCGAGGCCTACCAGGCGGGCGCCCGCTATGTGGACGTGATCTGGAACGACGAGGAATTGATCCGCACGCGCGTGCAGTATGCGCCCGTAGACAGCTTCGGCGAATACTCCGACTCGCACGTCAGCGCCCTGCTGGACGTGATGGACAAGGGTGACGCCCTGCTCACCATCCGCTCGAACAACCCCGACCTGCTGAGCGACCTGGACCCCGAGCGGGTCGGCGCAATGCAGAAGACCCATCTCGAAAAGTTCGCGCCTGTCAGCATGGGCGTGACGGGCAACAAGATCAACTGGCTGGTGGTGGCCGCCTCCTCGCCCGAGTGGGCCGTCAAGGTCTTCCCCGACCTGCCGCGCGAACAGGCCTTCGACAAACTCTGGGAGGCCATCTTCCAGATCACCCGCGCCGACCGTCCCGATCCCGTGGCGGCCTGGGAGGAGCACGTCCAAAATTTGCTCAAACGCGCCCGCTACCTGACCGCCAAAAATTACAGCGCCCTGCATTACTCCGCCTCTGGCACCGACCTGACCGTCGGCCTGCCGCCTGGCCACCGCTGGATCAGCGCCCGCGAGCACGCCCAAAACGGCATCGAATTCATCGCCAACCTGCCGACCGAGGAAGTCTTCACCCTGCCCCACCGCGGCCAGGTGGACGGCGTGGTCAGCGCCTCCATGCCGCTCAGCTACAGCGGCACCCTGCTGGAGGATTTCAGCTTCACCTTCGAAAAGGGCCGCGTGACCCAGGTCCGCGCCAGGAAGGGCGAGGCCATGCTCAGGAAGCTGGTCGAGACCGACGAGGGCGCCTCGCACCTCGGCGAGGTGGCGCTGGTGCCGTTCACCTCCCCCATCTCCCAGCGCGGACATCTCTTCTACGACCCGCTCATCGACGAGAACGCCTCCTGCCACCTGGCGGTCGGACGCGCCTACCGCATCAACCTGGACGGCGCGCAGGACCTCAGCGATGAGGAGTTCATGCAGCGCGGCGGCAACGTCAGCCTGACGCACGTCGATTTCATGATCGGCTCGAACCAGATGAACATCGACGGCCTCCGCGAGGACGGGACGCGCGAACCCGTCATGCGCGCAGGCGAGTGGGCCTTCGAGGCATAGGTCAGCCGCCCTTCGACTGCGCCCGGCTATCGCCTCGCTCCGCTCAGGGCGAAGAGACAAGGATTGAATGACGGCCTCCAGAAATTTCTGGAGGCTGTTTTTTCATGTCGTTGCGAGCCGCCGCTTTTGCTCCTGACGGCGCGGCAACCTTGTTTTGGTGGTGGCATCAAGTACGTGATGTGGTGCGGAATACCCTGCGGGTACGATTTGGCATTCCGCATACCCGTAGTTCGGCGGGATTCCATCCCGCCCCACGAGTTCATCACTTATATTGATCCACTACCCTTGTTTTTGCTAAAAAACGGGAGGCTGCCTCGGGATTTCCGCGCTACACCCGCACTTGCGTGCGTTGCAAGTGTCGCGCCTCAACCCACGCAACAACATGATCCCGATGGATGCGCAGTGAACCAGCGATTCAAAAATTGAAATAACCTGTCGATGATGCTATACTTGACTCGTATCTCATTCCCCATTCCTGCCAGGAGGCAGCATGAAAGCCAAGGAATTCCAGCAAGCGCTCGAAAAGTATGCGGACGTCATCGTCAAGGTCGGGCTGAATCTGCGCGAGGGCCAGCGCCTGATCGTCAATGCCGGCATCAGCAATTATCCGCTGGTGCGCGCCATCACCAAAAGCGCCTACCAGGCCGGCGCGCGCGTGGTCACAGTCATGTATAACGATGAAGAGATCGGTCACATTCGCCTGAAGATGAGTTCACGGGAGGCCCTGAAGGAGTTCCCCAAATGGCTCATGCAGGCCTACATGGATCACGCCAAAAACGGCGACGCCTACCTGGGCATCACCTCCGAAGACCCCGACCTGCTGTCGGACGTCGACCCCGAGGCCATCGCCATCCAGCGCAAGGCCGCAGGGAAGAAAATGATGAAGGTCTCCGAATACATCATGCGCGACGCCATCAACTGGTGCGTGATCTCCTATCCCGCCGAGGACTGGGCGAAGAAGGTCTTCCCGGGCGTCACGGCCAAACAGGCCCAGGACAAACTGTGGGAGGCCATCTTCCAGACCTGCCGCGTCGACCAGCCCGATCCCGTGGCGGCCTGGCAGGAACACATCGTGAACTTGAAGAAGCGCAGTGAATATCTCAACAAGAAGCGCTACAGCGCCCTGCACTACTCCGCGCCTGGCACCGACCTGACCGTGGGCCTGCCGCGCGGACACCAGTGGCTGGCGGCCCAAAGCCACGCCGAGAACGGCATCAACTTCACCGCCAACCTGCCCACCGAGGAAGTCTTCACCATGCCGCACAAGGACAAGGTGGATGGCGTGGTCAGTTCTTCGCGCCCGCTGGTCGTATACGGCACCACGGTGGAGGATTTCACCCTGACCTTCGAGAAGGGCAAGGTGGTGGACGTCACCGCCAAAAAGAACGCCGAAACCCTGCGCAAACTGATCGAGACCGACGAGGGCGGCGCCCGCCTGGGCGAGGCGGCGCTGGTGCCCGTCAGTTCCCCCATCAGCCGGCGCGGACACCTCTTCTACAACACCCTCTTCGACGAGAACGCCGCCAGCCACCTGGCGTTGGGACGCGCCTACCGCTTCACCATGAAGGGCGGCCCGAAGATGAGCGAGAAGGATTTCGGCAAACGCGGCGGAAACTACAGCCTGATCCACACCGACTTCATGATCGGCTCGGACCAGATGGACATCGACGGCATCCTGGCCGACGGCACGCGCGAGCCGGTCATGCGCAAGGGCGAGTGGGCCTTCGAGGTGTAGGAACGTTCGATTTAACGGAAGCAGGCCCAAGGTCCCGCCCTCACGCGGGACCTTTTTGGTAAAGTTGTACCGCACTCGGGTGAAAATTGCGCTCCTTTAGGGGGCGGAAAGCGCAATTTTCACCTGTGGGTATAATATGCGATAATGCAGAAAATCCAGAAGAGGAGCAGCGTCATGTTCAAACCCAAATTGAACTCCGATGAAATCCTGAAAGCGGAATACGACTACATCGCCGCGACGGTCTTCCAGGCCAACGAGGACCGCGCCCGCGGAGCCTCGTTCTACTACGTGTCGGTCGGCTCGATTGTGGCGGCCATCCTGGGCGCGCAATTGACCGAGGACAACCTGCACAGCGTGGCCCTGCCGTTCTTCATCCTGTTCCTGGTGATGACCGTCCTGGGCGCGTTGACCCTGGCGCAGCTGGCCCGCCTGCGCGCCGCCTGGCACGAGTCGGTCGAGGCCATGAACATGGTGAAGGAATATTATCTCAAGCAGAATCCCGAGATCGAATCCGCCTTCAAGTGGCGCACCCACACCATCCCCGAGACCAACAAACCCAACAGCATCGCCGACCTGACGGCGAAGCAAGTGACCCTGCTCGGCGCGCTGATGGCGGGCGCGGCGGTTTACTTCCTGCTCTTGTGGCTGGAGTGGGTGAACCTGCCGGGATTCATCGCGATGGCCGCCGCCGCCCTGCTGGGCAGGATGGGCTTGTGGGCTTATTACAAGCACCTGCTTGTGGATGACCGCTGATATGAAAGAGAATATCGCATCCGCAATACGCATCCTGCTGGCGAGCCTGTCGACGGGGTTGGCATTCTGCCTGCTCGTGGCGGGAATCGGCTGGGTCTCGGGGTGGAGAACGTCCACCGAATTCAGCAACGGCTTCTTCCTGGCTGGCTCCGCGGTGATCATCTTCGGGCTGCTGGCGCTGTGGGGCGGATTCACGTCGCGCGGCGACTTTGCCCTCACGTACACACAGACCGCCAGCGACATGCCGCTGGGTGAACGCGCCAAATGGATGGCCACCGAAGTCCTGCGCGGTTACAACGTGGTCGTTACGACCGCGCTCATCGGGCTGGTCATGATCGGCATGTCCATCCTGACCTATAAAATCTTTGGATAACCCCATGACCCGCAACTACACCCAATACGCCCCCACCGCCTTTCAGCGCCGCCCGCACCTGACCCGCGACGAGGCCTGGATCCGCGCCTATTTGAGGGCGGCGCAGGTCGGGCACATCGCCACCAGCGTGGACGGACAGCCCTTCATCACGCCCAGCATCTTCTGGTTCGACGAGGAGCGGCACCAGCTCGTCTTTCATTCCAACGCGGCGGGGCGCATCCGCTCGAACATCGAGCACAATCCCAAAGTCTGCCTGGAAGCCAGCGAGTTGGGCAAGCTGCTGCCCTCCAACGTGGCGCTGGAATTTTCGCTGCAATACCGCAGCGTGATGGTCTTCGGGACGGCGTGCCTCGTGACCGATCCCGACGAAGCCAAACGCCTGCTGTACGGATTGATCACCAAGTACTTCCCCAACATGCAGGCGGGCAGGGAATATCGTGAGATCACAAAAAAGGAACTGCGCGCCACCTCGGTCTACGTCATCGCCATCGAGTCCTGGAGCGGAAAAGAGAACTGGGACGAACGCGCCGAACAAAGCGACGAATGGCCTGCGCTGGATGAGAAGTGGTTCGAGTGAAATGGAATTTGGTGCCGCAACGTTCACATTGCGCGTGGCTTGGCGGCGCACAGGCTGCGCGCAAGAGATTGTGAATTAACCCTGAAATGGCTCTGTGGGATTTCCCGTGATGCGCCCCATATCTGGCGGTGCGCCGAAAGGCGGAATTAATTCCGCCCTATACCTGGCGGGCTATCACGGCAATTCCTGGAGAACCCATTCAAGCTGACAATAAAGCAACTTCGCCTTCGACTACGCCCGGGGCGAAGCGGCAGTTTCGTTGGCAAATAGATCCAGGGTATTTTTGTTAACCATCCACAAAAAGATTCTCTGCTACACTTGTTCATCCCATTTGCAGGAGAAAACCTCATGGAACAAAAAGCAGGCGCACAGATCGGCCGGCGGGCCTTCATCCAATCGGTGATCATCTTATTCGTGTTGATGCTGGTCGCGGGGATTCTCACGCTGGTCGTCCCCGCGGGAGCCTACAACCGCATCACGGTCGACGGGCGCGAAACCATCGATCCCGCCTCCTATCACGAGATCGCGCGGCCCGACTATCCCATCTGGCGCTGGTTCGTCGCGCCGTTGGAGGTGCTTGCCAGCGACAGTGGGCTGACCGTCATCGTCATCATCGTGGTGCTGTTCTTCGCGGGCGGCGCCTTCGCCGTGATGGACAAGACCGGCACGCTGCGCGCCTTCATCGGCAGCATCGTGCGCCGTTTCAGCGCGCGCAAATACCTGCTGCTGTGGATGGTCACGCTGGCCTTCATGTTCCTCGGCGCGACGCTGGGCACCTTCGAGGAAGTCGTCCTGCTCGTGCCCGTGATGATCGCGCTGTCCTACTCGCTCGGCTGGGATGCGCTGGTCGGCCTGGGCATGTCGATCCTGGCCACCAACATGGGCTTCTCGGCGGCCATCTCCAACCCGTACACGCTCGGGGTGGCCCAGCAACTGGCGGAATTGCCGCTCTTTTCGGGCGCCTGGCTGCGCATCATCATCTTTGTCGTCATCTACCTCATCCTCGCCTCGTTCCTCTCGGCCTACGCCCGCAAGATCGACCGGGACCCGACCGCCTCCCTCGTCCATGCGGAGGACCAGGCCGAACGCGAAAAATATAAGCGCAGCAATCCTGTGGACGGGGGGATGGACGCCTCGTTCATCGCCGAGGATCCGAAACAGAATCGCGCCATGAGCTTCTTCGGCTTCTTCCTGCTGTTCATCTTTGCGGTCATGCTGGCTGGCCCCTTCGTGCCCGCCATCTCGGAATACTCGCTGCCCATCGTCGGCGTCCTCTTCCTGGTCGGCGGGCTGGGCGCGGGTTTCATTTCGGGCGCGGGCGGCAAAAAGGTCTGGCAGGGATTGGTCGAAGGCTGGGGCGGACTGGCCCCCTCCGTGCCGCTGATCCTGATGGCCGCCAGCATCCGCTACATCATCGACAGCGGCGGCGTGACCGACACCATCCTGCACGCCGCAGCCGAACCCTTCCAGGAGCTGGGCGGATTCCCCGCCGCGCTGGTCGTCTACGCGCTGGCCCTCGGGATCGAATTTTTCATCGCCTCGGGGTCGGCCAAGGCCTTCCTGATGATGCCCATCATCCTGCCGCTGGCCGAACTGGTGGGCGTCACCCGCCAAACCGCCGTGCTGGCCTACGTTTTCGGCGACGGCTTCTCCAACCTGGCCTACCCCACCAATCCCGTGCTGCTGATCAGCCTGGGCCTGACCGTGGTCAGCTACCCCAAATGGCTGCGCTGGACGGCCCCGCTCTGGCTGTGGGTCATCCTGGCGACGGTCGTATTTTTAGGGATTGCGGTTGCCATCAACTTTGGGCCGTTCTAGATTTCATGTCGTTGCGAGGAGGGTTGAGACGCGAAGCGTCGAAATCCCGACGAAGCAACCTCCTCATGCATACGGGAGATTGCTTCATCGCTAACGCTCCTCGCAACGACATCGGAGAAACCATGGAACCTCTTTTCCCCTCCTCCTACGAAGACTCGCGCACCCGCTTCATTCTGGACGTTGAGCGGCTGCGCACCAAATGGGCGGATTCACGCCTTGAGTCTGTTCCGCTAAAAACCGACCCGTCCCTGAGCATCGACTACGTCTGGGCTGAACCGCG
>JBMOMS010000167.1:0-9226 GCA_049324895.1 Chloroflexota bacterium | reverse complement strand
ACATCTCTACCTCACGCAAAAATGGACAGAAGGTGTTGAGCGTTTTGCAGTTGGCCTTGGCTGGTACACCTTATGTTCCACCAGTCCTTCTGCATCATTTCGTTCAGCCAGCCTGAGCAGTTACCTTTATTGTTAGATTTAATTGTGGTAATGGATCAGTGTAAGTGATGGAATTCGTGGGGCGGGATGGAATCCCGCCAAACTACGGGAATGCGGAATGCCATTCCGCACCACATCACTTACTCGACCCCACTACCTTAATTGTTAATCTGCAACAATACCTTCGCCAAAATTTAACAGACCTAATTCCGTGGGGCGGATTGGCAATCCGCCTACCATATCTGGCGATCGCAGCAAGTTTCTGGCTATATCTGGCATTGCGGGATGCCATCCCGCACCACAATTTGTAACTTTTTCAAAATTGGCGAAGGTATTGCTGCAATAGACTTGTTTTACAGGACCGGCTGTTTTTGAAATCGAACCCCCGAAAGGTATAATGAAACCATGGATCTGAAAACCCAACTCAACGAATCGCTGAAAGAGGCCATGAGAACCAACGACGACCTGCGCCGCCGCACCCTGCGCATGGTCATGGCGGCCATCAAACAGATCGAGGTCGATAAACGCGCCGCCCTTGACGACGCGGGTGTCATGGCGTTGATGCAAAAGGAAATCAAGAATCGCCGCGAAGCCCTCGAAGAGGCCAAAAAGGCCAATCGCGTCGACCTGGCCGCCGACAACGAGGCCGAGATCGCCGTGCTGGAGGGCTTCCTGCCCAAAGCCATGCCGGCCGAGGAACTGCGCGCCCTGGTGCAGGCCGCCATCGCCGAAACCGGCGCCGCCGCCCCCTCCGACATGGGCAGGGTCATGAAGGTGGTCATTCCCAAAGTCGCGGGACGCGCGCCCAATGACGCGATCAGCGCTGCCGTGCGCGAATTGTTGCAAAAATAAGCAGGCCTGTCTTGAAGCTCGCAACGTCGACCCGCTGCGTTCCTGCGCGGAATGGTGATCGGTTTTCATGCAGACACGTCCGCCGGTAACGGTGCGCCTGCGCGCCTGGCAAATGTTTCTGCTCGCGGTGGCCAGCCTGGGGACCTATTGGCTGTTGACCGCGCCGCTTGGGCTGCGTCCCACTGCGGTCAGCGTGGAGGTGGGCGTGGTGGCCCCGCGCAACCTGCAAGCCCCGCGCGAGGTGGAATACGTCAGCGAGGTGCGCACCGAGGAGGCTCGCGCCGCCGCCGAACGCTCGGTGCCGTCGGTCTACACCCAGCCCGATCCCTCCGCGGCCCGCCAGCAGATCGAGCGCCTGCGCACTGCGCTGCAATACATCACCCTGGTGCGCGAGGACCCCAACTCCACCCCCGAGCAGAAAAAAAGCGACCTGGCGGCCCTTAGCGATGTGCGCCTCGACCCCGCCACGATCGAGCAGATCCTCGACCTGCCGGCTGCGCGCTGGGACCCGATCCAGCAGGAGACGCTCAGCGTGCTGGAGCAGGTCATGCGCAACGCCATACGCGAGGATAATCTCGAAAGCGTCCAGCGCACGGTCATCTCGCGCGTCAGCCTGTCCTTCCCCGAGGAACAGGCCGACCTGGTCTCGGAACTGGTGCGGGCCTTCATCGTCCCCAACAGCCTGTACAGCGAAGAGGCTACCCTGGCCGCCCGTCAATCTGCCCGTGAAGCGGTCGCGCCGGTGGTGCAGAAGTACAAGGCCGGCGAGACCATTGTGCCCGGCGGCGAGATCGTCACCCCGGCCGATATGGAGGCCCTGCGCGAGCTGAACATGATCACGCCCGGCAGCCGCGTGGAGGACCTGTTGGGCGCGGGCGCCGTCACGCTCGTCACGGCGGCTTTCGTCTCGTTGTTCCTGTTCCGCAAGCGGCGCGCCACGGTTGTCCACAACTGGAACGGATTGCTGGTCATCTCCGTTGTGTTCATCGTCTTTTTGGCGGGCGCGCGGCTGGTCATCCCCGAGCGCACGTTGCTGCCGTATTTCTACCCGCTGCCGGCGGCGGGACTGCTGCTCGGCACGCTCTTCGGCCTGGAGACGGGTGTGGCCATTTCGCTGGCGCTCTCGCTGCTGGCGGTCTTCGGCCTGCCCAATGCCACGGAACTGCTGCCCTACTACCTCCTGTCCTCGTTGACCGGCCTGTTGACCTTGGGTCCCGCCCGCCGCTTTTGGGCCTTCCTGCGCGCCGGGGCGGGCGTCACGCTGGCGGGCATAGCCGCCATCCTGGCTTATTACGTTCCCATGCACCGCCTGGATGCGGTCGGCGCGCTGCAACTTCTCGGCGCGGTGGCCTTCAACGGTCTGGCCTCGGCCAGCATCGCGCTGACCTTGCAATACGTGCTGGCCCAAAGCCTGGGATTCACCACCTCCCTGCAACTGCTCGACATCTCGCGCCCCGATTTTCCGCTGCTGCAATTCTTCCTGCGCAATGCGCCGGGCACCTACCAGCACAGCCTGCAGGTGGCAAACCTGGCTGAGCAGGCCGCCGAACGCATTGGGGCCGACCCGCTGCTCACGCGCGTGGGCGCGCAATTCCACGACGTGGGCAAAGCCAACAACCCGCCCTTCTTCATCGAGAACCAGCCGCCCGACAGCATCGACAAACATCACGACCTGCCGCCCGAGGAAGTGGCCGCCGTCATTATCCGCCACGTCACTGACGGGGTGGTGCTGGCGCGCAAGCACCGCCTGCCCAACCGCCTGATCGATTTCATCCTCGAACATCACGGCACGCTCATCACGCGCTACCAGTACAACCAGGCCCTCGAAGCGGCCGGGGGCGACAAGGGCAAGGTGGACATCGAAAAATTCCGCTACCCGGGGCCGCGTCCGCGTTCGCGCGAGACGGCCCTGCTCATGCTGGCCGACGGGGTCGAGGCGCGCACCCGCGCCGAACGTCCCGCCAGCGAGGAGGAACTGCGCACCCTCGTCCGCAACGTGATCGACATCGCCCAACGCAACAACCAGCTGGACGACACGCTCATCACCCTGCGCGACCTGGCCTTGATCACCGACTCTTTCGTCACCACCCTGCGCGGGCAGTACCATCCGCGCATCCCGTACCCCACAGCCGACACGCCCACCCAGCCATCCGACTCCAACCTTTCCCAGAGAAAACCATGATTACCATCGAAATTCCCCCCTCCGTTTTTATCGAGCCTGAGATCATCGAACGGGCGGCTGCGGCGGTCCTGCGCCAGCAGGCGGTTGCCGATGATCCTGACCTGACCGTCGTGCTGACCGACGATGAGCAAATGCAGGAACTCAACCGCGAATTCCGCGACATCGATGCGCCCACCGACGTGCTATCCTTCCCGGCTGTTGAGGCTGACCCGGAGACGGGCCGCCGTTACCTGGGCGACGTGCTCATCTCGGTCCAACGCGCCGAGGAGCAGTCCAACACCGGCGGGCATCCGTTCGAAGCGGAGATCCAACTGCTGGTTGTCCACGGCGTGCTGCACCTGCTCGGCCACGACCACGCCGAGGACAAGGAAAAGCTGCGCATGTGGACCGCCCAGGCCCAGATCCTGGCGCGCCTGGGGTTGTCGGGCATCAAGCTCAGTGAATAAGTTTCATCGCGCTGGGCGGAGCGAGGACGAGCTTTGTCCGAACGCAGTCGAAGCGCCCACCCTGGCGGACTCGTGAATCAAATTCGCGCCTTCATCATCTCCCGCTGGCATTCCTTTGGCCACGCCTTTCGCGGCTGGGCCTACGTGCTGCGCACCCAGCAGAACGCCTGGATCCATGCTGTGATTGCCACGCTGGTCTTCCTCCTGGCTTTCTGGCTGGGACTCCCGCCGCGCGATTGGGCCGTGCTGATCCTGACCATCGCGATGGTCTTTGCCGCCGAGTTCATCAATACCTCCATCGAAGCCGTGGTCGATTTGGCCAGCCCGACGCATCATCCGCTGGCCAAGGTCGGCAAGGACGTCGGCGCCGCCGCCGTGCTGGTGGCCGCCCTGGCCGCCGTGCTGATCGGATTGCTCATCCTTGGCCCGCCGTTGTGGTCAAAATTAATGCTGCTATTCCCCGCCTCCTGACCACTGATTACTGCTCTCTATTCTCTATTCTCTATTCTCTATTCTCTGCCCTCTCTCATCCCCGGAGACCCCATGACCTTATCGTTTCTCTTTGGCACAGTCGGCTCCCCGACGGGCACGCCCAAGAAGCCGGGCGGCTCGGTCGGCGCGATTGAATTCAGCCAGTCCATCGGATTGGGCGCGCTCGAACTGGGCTGGGTGCAGTCGGTGCGCGTGACCGATGCCACCTGCGCATCGATCAAGGCCGCGGGCGCGGAGCAGGGCATGGCGCTCAGCGTCCATGCGCCCTACTTCATCAACCTGAATGCCACGGACGAGGAATGGCCCAAGTCACGCAAGCGCCTGATGGACGCGGCGCATTACGGCAACCTGGCCGGGGCTACGGACATCATCTTCCACCCAGGCTCCTACTTCGGCGCGGAACCGGCCGAGGTGCTGAAGGTCGCCATCCCGCGCCTGCAAGGCTGCGTGGATGAACTGCGGGCGGCGGGCAACCCCGTCACCCTGCGGCCCGAGACGATGGGCAAATCGGCCATGCTGGGCTCCTTCGAGGATGCGCTGGCGATGAGCCAGTCCATGCCGCAGGTGCTGCCCTGCCTGGACTTTGCCCACCTGCACGCCCGTCCCGGCGACGGCACGATGAACTCGTACAAGGAATGGGCTGCGTATCTGGAAGCCTATCAAAAGGCGCTGGGCAAAAAGGCGCTCAGGAAACTGCACATCCACCTCTCGGGCATCGAATACGGCCCGAAGGGCGAGAAGAACCATCTGCCCCTGGCCGAAGCGGACTTGAACCTCACGGCGCTCTTCCAGGCCCTGCACGACTTCGGCTGCGGCGGCCGCATCCTGTGCGAGAGTCCCATCATGGAAGAGGACGCGCTGAACATGAAGCAGGCGTGGATGAAGGTCAGCGGGGAGAAGGAATAGATGGGTGACTGCGAGGAAAAATGGATTTCATCACATTTCTGCTCAAGGCAAAGCTAAAGACCTACTCCGCTGGCGGGCAGGCCGATCAACGCGATCTCGAAGACGGCACGCGTGAGTTAACGTACCGCGAAGAGGATTTCTTCTACCGTGACCGCTACTTTGGCTTCAATCCCTTTGTGGGCGAGGAAGTGGTCTGGCAAAACGGCAAGGCCATTTGGGCCATGAATTATTATGGAGGGGTGACGGATGAGACGGTTGCGGGCCAGGATGTCTATCTCTTCCTGCAAAAAGCCATGCGGCAGGTGAGCGCCGAGCGTCCGTTCCGCGGGCCGAATGAATACCAGGAAGGCGATTTCGTTTACCAGGATCGCAGCGAAGGCAGCGTGGATTCATTCCTGGGTGGGGAGACAATTCATTTCCAGGGCAGGCTGGTCTATTCCCTGAAATATCATGGCGGGAAGGTGGGGTGAATTATCCGTAGGGGCAAATTGCCAATTTGCCCTACACCATCAATCTTCTCGACACCCTCGTCAACAGCCAATACAACCCGCCCAGGACGGCGGCGTAGAGAGCCACGTTCCAGCCGCTGGTGTACGCATCCCCCACGGCCAGGCGGGACAGGGTGGTGAGCGGCGAAACATTCGCCAGGGTGCTGAGCGCCGTGGCGGCCAGCAGCATCAACGAATAGATGAATTGCGAGCGTTCGCGATCCTTGAGCAGCACCGCCCCCAGGATGGCCGAGGAGGAACTGAGACCCGCCACGATCAGCGCCAGCAGCAGTATCCAGCCTTCGTTGTGGATGTCGATCCCGTTCAACTCCAGCAGGGCCAGCCAGGCGAGGCACTGCGCCATGGACAGCAGCACCGCCGACGTGATCTTGCCCGCGATCATCGCGTTGATCGTCAGCGGCGCGGACAGCAGCGTGGGCAGCGTGTTGTTCTCCACCTCTTCGGTCAGCGAGTCGACCGACATGCTGCCGGCCACGAAGGCGGGAAAGAACATCAGCATGGGCAGCAGCACCGAGTAGACGAACTCGAAGGACGTGGACGGTTTGCCCTTTAATCCCGTGTAGCGCACCTCGGCCCCCTTTTGCGCGCGCAGGGAATTTTCGTATTGCTTGAGCGGCTCCTGGATCACCATGCGAATCAGCGAGCTGACCGTGTCCGACTCGGGCAGGTACAGCTTGACCTCGGTCAGGTTGTCCGCGTCCAGCGGCGCATCCAC
Source organism: Chloroflexota bacterium (assembly GCA_049324895.1). Classification (GTDB taxonomy): domain Bacteria; phylum Chloroflexota; class Anaerolineae; order Anaerolineales; family Villigracilaceae; genus JACPVF01. Next base: position 3,025 of record JBMOMS010000167.1, on the reverse strand, counting down.
CACGGCCAGCACCTCCCCCGCGCGGAAGGCGGCCTGCGCCTCGGCCAGCGTGGTGTAGGCCATGACCTTCAATTTGCGTTCGCTCATGAAGCCCGCCAGCGGATGCTCCGTCCCGCCGACCACGCCGATCTTGAAACCCTCGCCGCTGAATTGCAGGATCGTGTCCGCATCGTACAGCGAGAGCACCCCCAGCAGCAGCCCGGACGAGAACGAGGCGATGAACAACTGGATCAGGATCGAGATGAGGATGGTGCGGTCGCGGATGACCGATCCCAGTTCCTTGTTGACGACGGCCAGAAACGGACGGATCACAGCCCACCTCGCATCACGGTCACGTTGTAGAAAAAGTGTACCAGCGTGCCCAGTCCCAGCGCCAGCCAGTAGGGGAAGCGCAACTTGACCCGCATCAGCGTGACCGCCGCCGTGAAGACGAAATGCGCCGCCAGCGGAATCAGCAGGAGCATGCCTGCCCCGAACAGCGCACCTGACACGCGCGCCTGCGACACCATACTGATCGAGACCAGCAGCAGCACCTTCTCGCCGATCAAGAATCCCAGCGCCGAGAGGAAGGACAGCCACAGGATCTCGCGCACCGAACTCACGGCGCGATGTTCGGCCAGCACCACGATGCCGATGGTCTTGACCACCTCCTCGATCAACGCCGAGGCGATCAGCGTTGCGCCCAGGATCAGGCTGACGGGCAGGTTGGCGGCGAAGGCCAGCATCACAATCTGGGCCATATACACGACGGGAATGACCAGCAGGCTCCACACCGTCACGGCAATCGAAGGACGGGCGTGCGCCATCATCAGGTAGATGGCGTCGGTGATCTTGCGCGTGATGGGTTTGTAGCCCATCAGAAATTCCTCGTTCAACAGGCGCGTCCCGGCGAACATGGCAAAGCCGAAGACCGCCGCCATCGGCAGGGATGGGAACAGGTACTCGCGCCAGCCGAACGGCTCCGCGCGGTACATCTTCACCGCCAGGGTCAGCGGCGAGATGTAGGCCAGGTCGTTGACGTTGGTGAACATGGCCGGGAAGACCAGATAGGAAGTTGTCAGCGTGGTCACCAGCATGGAGATGAAGGTCGTGTCCTTGAAGGTGCGGTAGAACAGCGGCACCATCAGGTAGATGGCAAAGATGAACAGCGTGGTGGGTGTAAAGATCGCCAGCGCCAGCAGCGCGTCCCCCTTGGTAATCATCGCGATCAAGACCGTCGTACACAGCGCAAAGACCGTGTAGGGCAGCATCTTGCCCAGGATGATCTGGAAGGGCGTAATCGGCGCGGAGAGCAAAATCGTCAGGCGGCGGTTGGACTTTTCGTCCATGAAACTGCTGGTGAAGAAGATGCTGATGAAGGTGATCGGCAGGATGTAGATCAGCGCCACCAGCACCTGGGTGAACGGCGCGGGCGGGGGAGTCAGGGAGGGGATGATGACCTCCTCGGGGCGGGCCGCCTCGGAAGTTCCATCTGGACCTGGGGCTGGGTCGCCGCTTAGGTAGTTGATCCCCACCCGCAGCGGAAAGGCCTGCTCCCCCGCGAAGGAATTCCCAACCCGCACCAGCTCCTGTTTCTCCAGGTATTGCTTGAGCGCCCGCACCGCAAACTGCGACTTGTCATCCGCGCGCTCGATCACCCGCGCCCCGTCGATCCAGGCGTCGATGGCCTGACTCTCCAGCAGCGCCTGTCCGCTTTGCGCATCGACCTCGACCACGGCAAAGCGGCTGTCCTGGATGGCGGGCACATCGCCCGAGACACCGATGCGATACAGCCCGCTGCCGAGCGAAACCGAGTTCCGCAGGGAGAAGGCCGAGAGGCCCAACATGACCAGCAGCAGGAGCACGGCCAGCGGACTCCCGCCGTTGCCGAAGCGTTTGCGCAGGCGGGTCACTTCGCGCCAGGCGATGACGAGGATTTGATTCATGGAAATGTCCGTTTTGAGTGGGGTACTTTGGGATAAAATTACAGCATGATCCAACTTGAGAATGTCACCAAACGTTACGATGATACTACCGTTGTCGACCGTCTGAACTTACAAATCCATTCAGGTGAGATTGTCGGTCTCATCGGTCACAACGGCGCAGGCAAGAGCACCACCATGAAGATGGTCGCCGGCCTGGTCGAGCCGACCTCGGGGAAGGTGCTCGTCATGGGGCAGGACATGCAAAAGCACGGCGCGCGCATCAAACAGCGCCTCGGCTACCTGCCCGAGGAGAGTCCGCTCTACGAGGCCATGACCGCCCGCCAGTACCTGCTCTTCTTCTCGGAGCTGTATCAGATGCCGCGCCCCAAGGCGCTCCAACGCATCGACCAGTTGCTCGACTCGCTCGGGCTGGCCGAGAAGGACAAGCTGACCGGGGAATTCTCGAAGGGCATGAAGCGCAAGACCGCCATTGCCCGCGCCCTGCTGCACGACCCCGACCTGCTGATCCTCGACGAACCCAACTCGGGCCTCGACCCGCTGACCTCCTTCTTCATCATCAACTACCTCAAGACCCTGCGGCGCGAAGGCAAGACCATCCTGCTCAGCGCGCACAACCTCTTCCACGTGGAGACCATCTGCGACCGCGTGGGCATCATCAAGAACGGCAAACTACTGGTCTTCGACACCATGGACGCCATCCGCGCCCGGCTGGGCAAACGCGAGTACCAGGTGCTCTTCCACACGGACGAGAAACTCGATTACGAACAGGTGAACGGCAACTATATCTTCCGCACCGCCGAAGTGGACGGCATCGCGCACATGCTCGAAACCGTCTCGGCCCACGGCTGGACATTGATGGATCTCTCCATGCGCGAGTCGGCGCTGGAGGAGATCTACGTCAAGCTGATGACTGGCAACTGAGGCAAGGCGGCCATTCATATCTTCACGGAAAATCACCCGTGTTCCATGCACAAAAAAGAACCTCAGCGACTTAAAAAAACGCCATAAACGCCCAATCTCCTTGACGCGTCCCAAGACTGCGTGATACACTTCGTATGCTTGTGAAAGCAAATCCAAACAGAAAGGAGGCGCACGACCCA
>JBMOMS010000166.1:0-9311 GCA_049324895.1 Chloroflexota bacterium | reverse complement strand
CCGTTTCCAAATACTGGCTGACGCTCCGTCGCTTGGTTCGCATGATTGCTCATGCCGTTGAAAAACTGTTCGACTTGGCGAATGTCGCCTTTCGTCACTCGCGTTTTGCTCTTTCGTGATCTACTGAATATCTATTGTGTTCATTTGGGGCAAGAGAATGTCTTTATGTAAAATGTGGTCTTCAACACGCTGGGCGGGAAGCGCCGGTTTGCCCCGAGCGGTTTTCTTTTTGCGCGAGTGGAGTCGCTTTGCTCGTGTAACCGCAGGAGCTGGGGGAGCGCCTGGTTCGACAACCATGTTTCCGCCCGCCGCGTCGTCATCCGCCCAGAGGATCTCGGCGGAAAAGATTTGGATGGTGATGATCTTGCGTTGCATAATCCGTTGCATGGATGACTCCATTCTTGCCGCCAATTTATCAGGGAATACTTCCGAATGGTTGACATTTCTTGTCAAATGCAGGGAAGGGGCGTAAAATCCCTGCGGCTGATACGAGAATGCCATCTCCCCATCCTCAGAGGAATGCCAATATGCTTGTGAGTGTCGCCGACAACTTTGGTAGCCTGCTTAAGTTTCTGCGCCTCCAGGCGCATTTGACCCAGCGCGACCTCGCCGCGGCAGTGGGATATACCGAGGCGCACATCTGCCGCCTGGAGAAGAACGAACGCCTGCCAGACCTGACCACGGTGGCAGCCCTCTTCATCCCCGCCCTGGACATCAAGAATGATCCCGCCATGATGGAGCGCCTGCTCAAACTGGCGGCGCAGGCGCGGGAGGAACGCTCTCCCTCCGGCATTCGCATCCAACAGGTGACCATCAAACACGAAGTGGAACAGGAACTCGGCGCGCTGGAAAACGTTCCCGCGCGGCTGTTGAACGAAGTGCCCCGCCCGGCGCTGGTCGAGCGCACCGCGGATGCGTTGCAAGCCGAGCGCTGTGTGGCGCTGTGTGGGCTGGCTGGGACGGGAAAGACCATCCTGGCGGCATCTGTTGCCCGCCCCCATCGGGGCGGACCGGTCTTCTGGCATACCTTCACCGAAGGCGTGACCACCTCCGCCGAGGCCATCCTGCGGCAACTGGCGCTCTTCTTCTTTTCGCAGGGGGAGCAGGCGATGAAAGGGTTGGTGGAATTGGGCAGGGACGCCGCGCCGATGGCGGTGGATCAGCAGTTGACGCTGGTGCGCGCCGCGCTGGCGAACCACCCCTCCCTGCTGTGTTTCGAGGATGTCCATCTCTTGCTGGGGAACGAAGCCAGCCTATCAGTTCTCCGCCAGTTGACAACGACCACCCCGGCCTCGATCCTGCTTACCAGCCGCATGGAACTGCCCCTGCCGGTCATGCACATCCCTGTGGGTGGACTCGAAGTGGATGAAGCCCGCGAACTGGCCAGGCGGCTCAGCCTGGACCTGGAGGCGGACGCGCTCGACCGATTGTTTTCGCACACTGGCCGCAATCCCATGCTCCTCAAACTGGCGGCCGGTCAATTGCTCGGGGCCAAAGAATCGGCGGCTTCCTTCCTCGAACACCTGGCAACCCAGCCGCAAGTGGCTTCCTATTTATTGGACACGGTTTTACACGATCTGTCGCCTGCGGCGCGCTGGCTGGCTTCGTTCCTGTCTATATTCCGCCAGCCCGTTAACCTTTTCGATGACGCCCTCGCCGGCTTGCTCCCCGATGCGGATCCGCACGTCGACCTGGCCTCCGCAGGCATGGAACTCCAACGCCGCTATTTGATCGAAAATTTCAAGAACGTGATTCTCCATCCGCTCGTGCGCGAATATCTGTACGCTTGGCTGGGAACGAACGCGCCCCTCAAAAAACAACTGCACCGCCTGGCCGCAGAATGGTCGGAAGACGCGGCCGGGGAAATCGTGGAGGCCGCCCATCATTGGGTGCGCTCCGGCGAACTGGAGCAGGCCTCCGAGATCATCGGTGCGCACAGCGAGGAACTCTTCCAGCTCGGCAAGGCCGAGGCTGCCGTTCAGGTGACAGAGGAGGCGCTGGCGCGCCTCTCCCGCAAGCGCGGCGATATAACCGACGTGAAACGCAATCTCTTGAACGCCCGGGGGGACTTGCTGAGAGGCACCTTTCGCACGAGGGAGGCAGAGGCCAGTTACCGCGAAGCGCTTTCTCTTGCGCAGGGTCGGCCTGCCGTTCGCGCACAGATCGTCCGCAACCTGGCGCAAAACGTCATGCAGCGCGGTCAGGTCTCCGAGGGAGTGCGGCTGTGCCAATCGGCATTAAAAGATCTTTCGCCAGCGGATATCGTTTTGCGGGCGCGGCTGGCGGCCATCGAGTCCCGCGGCCACCTGGCCCTCTCTCACTACGAGGAGGCGGAGCAGATCGCACGCGAGGCGATCGCGCTTGCTGACCAGTTCGCCGAGGCGCTCCCCCAGGTTGCCGACGATGTATACGCCCGATGCGAGCGCACACTGGGATGGTTAAGCTATACCCGCCACCCCGAAGGGGATGAGTCGCTGGTGCATTACCGCCGCGCGCTCGAATGCTCCCGCCGCGCGGGATTGCGCCTGACCGAATGCGCCGTCCTCTCGAATACCGCCACTGCGCTGACGGAGCGCGGCGATATGGATGGGGCGCGGCGCACGTACGAGGAAGCGCTGCGCGGGTATGAATCCATTGGCGACATGTACGGCGCGGCGAGCATCCTGCATAACCTGGGAGCGCTTCTTGGCACAGGAGAGGATTACGAGGCCTCCCTTTCCTATTTCGAAAAAGCCAGTGAGATCGAACAGAGGATTGGAGATCGGGAAGGCCTGCTCAGCACGGACAGCGGGCGCGCTTCCATTTTGATGAGCCTGGGCAGGTTGAATGAAGCGCGGGACATTCTGGATCATGCCTTGATCCTGGGGAAAGAATCCACTGACACTTGGACGCTGGGGACCTGCCTGTGCCTGTCTGCGGAAGTCTATTTGCTTCAGGGCGAACTGAAGTCCGCGCTGGGGTTCGCGCAAAGGGTGCTGTCCATGCCGGGCATCGAAGATAACGCGCGCATCCGCATCTGGGCGTCGAGCGATATGGGACTCATCCACCTCGCCGCGGGTGACCTGTCCGCGGCCGGGTCGTTCGTCGCCATGCCGCCCCCGGAAGACCTGGGCTTCGAGTTGACCTCCCGCCTGTGGCTGGTGCAGAGCGCGGCCGCGTTGGCGGGCGGGGATGTGGCGGGCGCGCGCCGCCTGGCGAAAACATTGCTCGACGAAGCCGTGAAGAAAAAACTCAAACAACTCACCCAGACCACCGAAAGGCTTCTCGCCGATCCGCCTCCCCCCATCGCAGAACTGCCGCGCTTGATTTTGATGGGAAATTGAAAGCCACGACAACAAAAATGCCGGATGTATACCGCACCCGGTTGAGAATTGCGCTTTTTTGAGCGTTTGTTGGAAAGCGCAATTCTCAACCGTGGGTATTATAAAAACTGGCGATTATCAGATCGCCAGTTTTTATAATATTGCCAACTTTAACCTGGCAGGGTGGCACGCGCCGCACGGACTACCCGCCCGCCTGCTTTTGAGACACCTCGGCGCAACAGACTTGCTTCCCGCCGCCGTCCACATAGGGCATGGCATCCTTGAACGAGATGACCGGGTCCGTTGCGCGCAGGATGAACCTGCCCTCGCCGTTGAGGACATTGACCTGCCGCTCCAGGCTGATGACGGGAAATTCGAATTTGAGCGGGCAGGTGTACATTGGAAAGCTCCTTGTTTTGGAAATAGATCTGTGCAAGCAGCATTAATCGACGCCGTTGCAGGAAGTGAAATTCGGGAAGAACGCCTCGCTGTATGAAGTCATGTTGCCCTCATCTCCGTCGGGAAAGACGATCATTACTTTCAGGACGCGGTTTGGATCTTCCATTGGCGCGAACCAAAGTCTGGACCGATAGGCATGGCCCTGGCTGGCGGCGGAATGTTCGAAAAGCATGGTATGACCCTGCCTGCACGAATCTTCCAGGACGACGTCGTCGTACTCCGACATGATGGCTTCAATGGTTTCAGGGCTGGCGTACCCTTCCAGGGCGACTTCCGCGGCGCACAAACGGACGACATCGATACGCGCCACCGCGCTCATCGAATCGCTGACATAGGCGACATAGGCCCAGTCTTCGGTCACCGCGTAGGAGCGCTTCCAGTCCGCATTTTCGAACTGGTCATGTTCATAATCAAGCATGGCGGCAACTTCGTCGTCGCCGATGGGCGTTTGGCATTCTTCCTCCAACATCGGCACGGGCGCTTCCGGAGGGAAGGGAAGCAGGGCGCAGCCGAACGTGAAGATCAACAGAGGCACAAGGATGATTATTTTTTTCATCACGGCGTTTCCTTTATGAATTCGGTAAACAACGGGCCGGCGGTCGCCCATTCATTCGAAATGGGGTTTTCGGCCAGAAAGATTTCTCCGCTTTTGGTTTCGTGCGCGGCGGCCAAATACATCAGGCCGGGCAGTTGGTCGCTGAACAGAATCAGCGTGTAATTTCTCGCGTCACTGTAATTTCCGTCCGCTTGCATGGGCACGACGGTCCGAGTCCCGTTCTTGAGCGCTGAGAGGATTTCTTCGATGAGGAGCGGGTCATCGGATTCCCTGGGGTTGATCGGCTCCTGGTAGGAAAGCCGAATGTGTTGGAATTCGGCATTGCGCCAGTCGAAGGGCGGGTGTTCGATGCTGCGGTACACGACCTGGTACATCGGGTCATACTCCAGCATATAGGCCGAAGCCTCCTGTCCGGGGATGGCGTACAGCGGAACGCCGCCCCAGGTCCACCCGACCCGCTCGGTGGGCGGCTCCCCAAAAGCCGCCAGGGCGCTCTCTTCATAATCGTTGACGTATATCGCGTTCCCATGCGTCAATGTGGTGTGGCGATAGCCCGCATGAGACGAAGCAACCTGCTCCACCTGGTAAAGGGGCGGGAAAAAGAGGGGAAGATGACCCATCCAGCGCGCCCAGCGCCAGGCCGCACCCGGTCAGCCTCCGGCGCTTTGCCCCGGTTCTGCGGGCGGGAACAGCGGAAGCGTTCATGCCGCGCCAAAATATGGTTGCAGAAAGCGCATCCCGGCTGTGAGCCTGGACAAGCGCTCGCGCAATGGTTGGAGTTCCCGGTCTGCGATGAAATTTCACCTCATGTTTCTGAAATCGGGAGTGCGTCTGCTCACAACCCCAGCCTGGACTTAAGCTCCTCGACGGCGGCGTGGGCCTCCTCGAAACTGGAAGCGTAGATGGCGCGATGGGCCTTGATGGCGTTCAGCTTGTCGCCCTGTTTCAAATATGCCGCCACCTCCGCATCGTCCTGCGGGGCGGATTGAACAGCCGGCGCACCCCCGATCCGTTCCGCGGAAAGCACCAGCGGCTGCTTCTCCTTGCTGTGGAATTCGGCGTAATACACGGCGTACACATCGCCCTTCTGAATGATGCTTTTAAGGGACGGCTTTACGTGGAACGCGCGGCCGCCGACGCGCAGCATGTGGAAGGTTTCGGTGCCATAGGTGTTGGTCTCCGAGTTGTAGTCCTTGCGCGTGGTCATGATGACCTCGGACGGGCCTTCCACTTTTTGCGCCCCCGGCCTAAGTTTGACAAAGACGCGGCGCGCAAACCCAACCCCGGTCAGGCCCCACACCAGCGGCCAGACGATTCCAAAGCCGAGGATCAAAAAGATACGTTCCGAATCCAGCGCCGACGGCAGAAGCGCCGTCACCAGGATCACACCGACCGCCGCCACCAGGAGCAGAAACAGGCCCAGGATGGCGGCACAGCCCTGTTCCCCGCGCGCATCCTTTGCCAGGCGCGCCTTCTGCCGTGGAGAAATTTGTCCGTTTCGATTGGCGTACAGGTCTGAAGCGTCGAAATTCAGGGCTTGCATTAACTCAAGGGGATTCGGAGCGCTTTCACCTGCGCCCATCTACCCGCCACCGGCGCTGCGCTGGGACACCTCGGCGCGCGCGAACTCGATCAGGGTCAATATCGTGCGGCGCGCCTTCGGGGTGCGGTGCCAGCCGGCCAGTCCCATTTTGCGGGTAAAGACCTGCCCAATCGAGTTGGGATCCTGCTTGGCCAGCTGCTTCAGGGAAGTGAATCCCAACTGCTCCAGGCGGGTTAACATCATCGGGCCAACCCCCACCAGGGTGAGCATTCTTTTGCGGTCTTTCTCTGGAAATCCCATCAGATTCTCCTTGCAAATTTATCGGATTTTTTAGGTATGATTCGTCTTTGCAGAAACTGGAATTTGTAGTATCGTCAGCCAACCTGGACGCCAGCGTCCGCGTTATGGCTTGTCATCGAGCGGGACGGACGTTGCATCCAGCGTTTCCTCATTCTGCACATCCTTCAATTCGTTCCTGACCCTGCGCCGCTGGCGAACAAGCGTGGAAGCCTTGGCGGCGGGCGCATCATCCTCATCCGCCCAGGTAACCTCGACGGAGACGATTTGAATGGTGGTAATCTGGCGGTGAACAAGACGCGGCATCGCATTTACCTCTATGCGTCGAATGTATCAAAAAGGACATCCCAAAAGTTGACATTTCTTGACAATATGAGTGGATGCCCGCGTTTCCCATGCAGTCCCCGCTTAAAGGAAGAACCATGCCAGCCAGCCTGACCCTCGAAGATTTCGGCAGCCAGCTCAAATACCTGCGCAAGCGCGCCCACCTCACCCAGCGCGACCTGGCGCAGGCGGTGGGCTACACCGAAGCGCACATCTGCCGTCTCGAAAAGAACGAACGCCTGCCCGACCTGACCACCGTGGCTGCGCTCTTCATCCCCGCCCTGGATATCCAGCGCGACCCGGCCGTCATGGAACGCCTGCTGCAACTGGCGGCAGAGGCGCACAGCGGGCGCAAGTTATCCCGCATCCAATTTACACAGGTCACGGTGGAACACCTGGATGAACGCGACCTGGGCGCGCTGGAGGCAATCCCCGCGCCGCCTGCTTTTCAGGTCGACCGCCCGCTGCTGGTCGAACGCATCCGCGCGCGCCTGGAGAGGGAACGCTGCGTGGCCTTGTGCGGCATGGCCGGCGCGGGGAAATCCGCCCTGGCTTCTGCCGTTGCCCGCGCGCACGCGGAACCGGTCTTCTGGCACACCCTGGTCGCCGACGTCAACACCAGCATCGAGGCCATCCTGCGGCAACTGGCGCTCTTCCTTTTTTCCCAGGGGCAATCCCAACTCAAACCTCTGGTCGAGCGGCGCAGCGAGGCCGCGCCCGTCGCGCGCGACCAGCAGGTTGCGCAAATTCGCGCGGCCCTGGCAAACTGCCCATCCCTGTTGTGCTTCGAGGATGCGCACCTGCTGGCGGGGGATGAAACCAGCCTGTCCCTGCTGCGACAGTTGAGCGGCATCCCCACCGTCTCCCTGCTGTTGACCAGCCGCCAGGACAGCATCCTGCCGATTGGCCAGGTCGACGTCACCGGGATGGAACCGGCCGAGGCGCGGGAACTGCTCCGACACCTGGGCCTGGTCCTGGACGAGGGGCGGCTGGAACGGCTGCTCCTCCGCACCGCGCGGAACCCCATGCTGCTGCGATTGGCGGCGGGACAACTGGCCCAATCCCACCTCGACCCGGACAACTTCATCGAACACCTGGAAACCCACCCGCAGGTGGCATCCTACCTGCTGGATACGACCCTGCGCGACCTGACGCCGGCCGCCGAGTGGATGGCCGCGCTGTTCTCGGTATTTCGCCACCCCCTGGACCTGTATGACGAAGTATTGATCGACCTGGCGCAAAAATACGGGCAGCCCGGCCGCTTCGAGACGGCCCTGGCCGAGCTGGCCCAGCACCGCCTGGTGGATCACCCGCGCCGGGCCAGTTTGCACCCGCTGGTGCGGGATTACCTGTACACCACGCTGGGAACGGATGCCGCGCGCAAGAAACACATGCACTGCCTGGCCGCGGAATGGTGCGAGGCGGCCGGAGACATCGTGGAGGCCGCCCATCACTGGACGCGCGCTTCGGACCTGGAACAGGCCGCCGAGGTGCTGGAAGACCGCAGCGAGGAATTGTTCAACCGCGGACAGGCCAGCGCCGCCGTCAAGGTGGTGGAAGAGGCGCTGGAGCGCGCCGCCCGCAAACGCGGCAATACCCATCAACTGCGCCGCCGCCTGCTTAGCGCCCACGGCGACCTGCTGCGGGGCACCTTCCGCGCCGCCGATGCCGAGGCCAGTTATCGCGAGGCCCTGTCGCTGGCGCAGGAGCTGCCCGCCGTCCGCGCCGAGATCGTCCGCAAGCTGGCGCAGATCATGCTCCAGCGCGGACGCTCGGCCGATGCGCTGCGCCTGTGCCAGTCGGCTCTGGCGGGCCTGGGCGAGGCGGACCTCATCCTGCGGGCGCGCGTGGCGGCCATCCAAAGCCGCGCGCACCTGGTGCTCTCCCAATTCAATGAAGCGGAACAGACCGCCACGTACGCCATCGAACTGGCGCATCAATTTGCAGAGACCCTGCCCCAGGTGGCGGACGATGTCTGGGCGCGCTGCGAACGCACCCTGGGCTGGATCAACTACACCCGCCACCCCGAAGGCGCGGAATCCCTGGCGCATTACCGCCGCGCCCTGGAATGCGCCCGCCGCGCCGGGCTGCGCGTGATCGAATGCGCCATCCTCTCGAATACCGCCACCGCGCTGATGGAGCGCGGCGACTTCCCGGGCGCGTTGAAATCCTACGAAGAGGCGATGGCGGGCTACGAATCCCTGGGCGATATGTATGGCGTGGCCGGCATCCTGCATAACCTGGGCGCCCTGCACGGCGGACAGGAAGAGTATGACGCGGCCCTGCAACGCTTCGAACAGGCCAGCGAAATATGCCGCCGCATCGGCGACCACGAGGGCCTGCTCAACTCGGAGAGCGCCCGCGCCTCGATGCTGGTGGGAATGGGCCGGGTGAAGGAGGCGCTTCGCGTCCTCGAAGAAGCGTTGTCGGCCGGGGCCGCCTCCACCGACACCTGGGGGCTGGGCACCGCCCTGTGCCTGCTGGCCGAAATCCAACTGGTGCAGGGAGGGTTGGAGGCGGCCCGCTCCGCCTGTCTGCGCGCGCTGGGCATGCCCGGCATCGAAAACAACGCCCGCATCCACGCCTGGGCGCAAAGCAGCCTGGCTCTGGTCCAGATCAGCGCGGGGGAATTCGAAACCGCCTGGAACAGCGTGGCCGCCGACCCGCCCGCCGACCTGGGGTTCGAACTGACCACCCGCTGGCAGCAGGTGCAGGGCATCGCGGCCCTGTCGCGCGGCGAAACGGATTTTGCGCAGCGGACCCTCCAGGGAGTGATTGCAGCCGCGCAGGAAAAAGGCTTGAAGCAAATGGAACGAGTGACCCGCGCGAT
>JBMOMS010000165.1:0-9549 GCA_049324895.1 Chloroflexota bacterium | reverse complement strand
CCGGGCAGTATGCAGTCTTCCTCACCAACCACGACCAGGATCGCGCCATGACGGTGCTCAACGACAACGTGGAGCAGGCCAAGTCCGCCGCGGCCATGCTGTTGACCTCGCCTGGCGTGCCCTTCCTCTACTACGGCGAGGAGATCGGCATGTTGGGCAAGAAACCCGATGAGAACATCCGCCTGCCCATGCAGTGGAGCGCGGACGCCAACGCGGGCTTCAGCACGGGCAAACCCTGGCGCGCGCCTGGCTCGGATTATCCCGTCAAGAACGTGGCCGCGCAAAGCGCCGACCCCAGTTCCCTGCTCTCGTATTACCGCACGCTGATTCACCTGCGCAACGCGCACGCCGCCCTGCGCGTGGGTGACTTCCACCGTGTGATGGCCGACAACCGCTCGCTCTATGCAGTTCTGCGCGTCAGCCAGGAAGAGACGGTGCTGATTCTGTTCAACCTCAGTTCTGCCCCTGTTACGAATTACAGCCTGCGCCTCAGCGGCAGTCCGCTCTCGGGCAGCTACACTCTCACCCCGCTGCTCGGCGCGGGCGACTTCGCCCCGTTGACCGTCGACGCGCAAGGTGGATTTAGCGGCTACACCCCGCTGCCCGAGATTCCACCCTACGGGCGGTTGATGATTCAGTTGCGACAGTAAGGCGAGATAGTATCTCGCTCCACCAAAGGTTATCAAATGAAACTTCAAAGACATCCCGCCAATCCCCTGCTGCTGCCCGATCCCACTTCGGATTGGGAAACGTACAACGTCTTCAACCCGTCCGTGATCCATCACAACGGCCTGTTCCACATGCACTACCGCGCCCAGGGCATGGACTGGATCAGCCGCATCGGCTATGCCGTCAGCACGGATGGCATCCATTGGAATCGTCTGCGCCGCCCCGTGCTGGACGTGCAGGATGTCTCCGACGCGCGCGGACTCGAAGACCCGCGTGTGACCGAGATCGAGGGCCGCTTTTACATGACCTACACCGCCTACAGCCGCGAGACGCCCGAAGGCATCGCCGCCACCCACGCGGGCGGCGGCGTGACCCCCATGATTGCCGTCAGCGACAACCTCATCACCTGGCAGCGGATCGGCTCCATCGTGCGCGGCGAGGATGACAAGGATCACGTGCTCTTCCCGCGCCGCATCCACGGCCGCTACGTGGCCCTGCATCGACGGCCTCCGCAGGTCTGGCTGGCTGAAAGCGATGACCTCGTCCACTGGCCCGAGGAGCGCATGCGTCCCATCTTCGGCCCGCGCCCCGACAACGGCTGGGACGAGTTGCGCGTGGGCGGGAATGCCGCGCCCATCGAAACCGAACACGGCTGGCTGATGCTATATCACGCCTATAACAACGACCACATCTACCGCCTCGGCGCCTGCCTGCTCGACCTGGACGACCCGTCGAAGGTCATCGCCCGCCCGAAGGATTTCATCCTCGAACCGAGCGAGTTGTGGGAACTGCGCGGAGATGTGCCCAACGTGGTCTTCTCGTGCGCCAACCCCGTGGTGGACGGCACAGTCTACGTCTACTACGGCGGCGCGGATCATGTCATCGGCCTGGCCACCTGTCGGCTGGATGAGTTGATCGATTTTGTGCTTGGTTGAATTTGAATATCTCATATCTTCTTCAAAAACCAACCGATGTAGGACATCATGAACTTTTCCTGGCTCTGCGTTGCTGCGTTCATAGCGCTAATGATCCCTGTCATTTATTTTGGCATAACCTCACGGTTGAAATATGCCAAACAAATTTCCGACGCGCAAGCCAAAGGTGCATTCTCTGATTTGAACACGCCAAAAGTAAAATCCCGCTTTCGTCGTTTGACTATCGTGGCGATTATTGGGATATTGGGAATGACTTTATTCTTTTTAGGGTTTGTAATTCTTCAAGCCAATGGGATGATCGCTTATTCTGGAGTTGTCATCACAATAGCCATTTTATTCGGCATCAGCGGCGCAGCCGCAGGTTTGCTCATGCAACGAGAAATTGATCGCAGGCTTTAGCCTGCCGCCTGCTCAACCACCGAAGTATTCTATAAAAAGGATAACGACTCTATGACTGACCTCTGGATTGTTTCTGAGACTTCCTTCGACGCAAAAAAACAGCATCACAAGGAAACAGTCTTCACCATCGGCAACGGCTATCTCTCGACGCGCGGCTCGTTCGAGGAAGGCTACCCCAAAGATCACCGCGCCACGTTCGTGCATGGCGTATTCGATGAAGCGCCCATCGTCTTCACCGAGCTGGCCAACTCGCCCGACTGGCTGCCCCTGCTGGTGCTGCTCAACGGCGAGCGCTTCTCGCTGGACACGGGCACTGTGGAATCCTTCGAGCGCAGCCTGGATTTGCGCACGGGCCTGCTGACCCGCACTGTCCGCTGGCGCTCCCCTTCTGGACTGAAGGCGACCCTGGTCTTCGAGCGCTTCGCCTCCCAGGCTGACGAGCACCTGCTGTACCTGCGCTGCCGCGTCACCCCCGAGTTCGCAGGGACGGTCGAGTTCCGCGCGGGCTTGAACGGGGACATGAACAACGAAGGCATCGTCCACTGGCATTGGGTCGCGCAGGGCAAACAGGATGGCACGCTGTACCTGCACAACCGCACACGCACCTCGGGCATCGACATGGCCTCGGCCATGCGGGTCGACTCCTTCGGCGGGCGCGAGGTGGAGCGCGCGGTCTGGGACGTGGAGAACAGCCCCACGCTGATGATCCGCCTGGAAGCGGAACCAGGCCGAACGGTCGGCGTGGAAAAGCGGGTGGCGGTCTTCACCTCGCGCGATGTCGCGGCGGATGCGGTCATCCCGTCTGCCATCCAGCGCGTGAACGCAGGCGCGGGCTGGGAAGCGGCCTTCGCGGCCAACGCCCAGGCCTGGGCCGCCGAATGGGAGCGCACCGACGTGGTCATCGAAGGCGACGACGAGGCGCAGATCTCGATCCGCTTCAACCTGTTCCAGTTGCTGATCGCCGCCCCGCGCCACGATGACCGCGTCAACATCGGCGCGAAGACGCTCTCGGGCTTCGGCTATCGCGGCCATGCCTTCTGGGACACTGAGATCTTCATGCTGCCCGTCTTCATTTACACCGCGCCGCACATCGCCAAGAACCTGCTGAACTATCGCTTCCGCAATTTGCCAGGCGCGCGGCGCAAGGCGCAGGGCAACGGCTTCGAGGGCGCGCAGTTTCCCTGGGAGAGCGCCGACACGGGCGACGAGGTGACGCCCACCTGGGTGCCGCACTTCGCCGACCGCACCAAACTCGTCCGCATCTGGACGGGCGACATCGAAGTTCACATCTCCGCCGACATCGCCCACGCCGCCTACCAATACTGGCAGGCCACGGGCGACGACGCCTGGTACATCGAGAAGGGTGCGGAGTTGATCCTCGACACCGCCAAATTCTGGGGCTCGCGCGCTGAGTGGAACGCTGAAGCGGGCCGTTACGAGTACAACGACGTGATCGGCCCCGACGAGTATCACGAGCACGTCGACAATAATGCCTACACGAACCGCCTGGCGCAATGGAATTTGCAAGCCGCCTTCAACGTGCTGGACTGGCTGCGCGAACACGCCCCCGCCAAAGTGGACGAGCTAATCGCGCACCTCGACCTGAATCCAGACAGGCTTGCCACATGGCGAGAGGTCATCGAAAAAATATACCTGCACATCGAACCCTCGGGCCTGATCGAGCAGTTCGAAGGCTACTACCAGCGCAAGGAGGTCGACCTGGCCGCGCTGGAGCCGCGCACCAAGTCGGCGCAGGAGATCTTCGGCATCGAAGGCTGCAATGAGACGCAAATCCTCAAACAGCCCGACGTGCTGATGCTGCAATACCTGCTGCGCGAGCACTACACGGACGAGTCCGTGCGCGTCAACTACGATTACTACATGCCGCGCACCGACCACACCTACGGCTCCTCGCTCGGCCCGTCGATCATGGCCATCATGGCCTGCGACGTGGGCAGGCCCGATGACGCCTACGAGCACTTCATCCGAGCCGTGCGCGCCGACCTGCGCGACGTGCGCGGCAACGCGGGCGACGGCATCCACGCCGCCTCGACGGGCGGCACCTGGCAGGCGGTGGTCTTCGGCTTCGGCGGCCTGCGCATCCACGCCGACGGCTGGACAACGAATCCGCGCCTGCCGCACCACTGGAAGCGCTTATCGTTCAAGTTCTTCCATCGTGGAGAGATGCACATAGTCGACATCCGCGCATAAAGGACTCCGCAAGCTCTGCTTGCGGACTGAGTGAGGCGCAAAGATTCACCGCCAAGGGCGCCAAATCTCAAGAAACCTTCGCGTGCCTGGCGGTTCAAAAACATCCAGTTGTATGGAGTCCGCAAGCTCTGCTTGCGGACAGTGAGAGGCGCAAAGAGTCACCGCCAAGGGCGCCAAGATCGCCAAGTCTCAAGAAACCTTTGCGTGCCTGGTGGTTCAAAAACATCCCGTTGTATGGAGTCCGCAAGCTCTGCTTGCGGACAGTGAGAGGCGCAAAGAATCACCGCCAAGGGCGCCAAATCTCAAGAAACCTTCGCGTGTCTGGTGGTTCGAAAACATCCCGTTGTATGGAATCCGCAAGCTCTGCTTGCGGACAGTGAGAGGCGCAAAGAATCACCGCCAAGGGCGCCAAATCTCAAGAAACCTTCACGTGCCTGGTGGTTCGAAAACATCCAGTTGTATGGAGTCCGCAAGCTCTGCTTGCGGACAGTGAGAGGCGCAAAGAATCACCGCCAAGGGCGCCAAATCTCAAGAAACCTTTGCGTGCCTGGCGGTTCGAAGATGTCCAGTTGTATGGAATCCGCAAGCTCTGCTCGCGGAACGTGAAACGTCCAGAAGCAGAGCTTCTGGACTCCAAAAGGAACCCGCCATGAAAACCGAAGGAAATTTACAGATCATCCTGCGCTTTTTACGCTCGGCCCTGCTGATCGATGCGGCCATCGCCGTGGTGGTGCTCATCATCTGCTTCATCATGGATCTGGTCACGCTCGAAGCCTTTGGCACCTTCCTCACCTGGGGCGGAATCGCCCTGGCCGTGTTCACCTCCTTCCTGGGCGTGGGCGGGCTGGTCAGCCGCACCGTAGACGCGACAGCCTTTTCCCTTTCGGGCGCAGGCGACATGGGCGAGAACCTCAGGCGCATTGCGGAGAACAGCAACAGTTCGCTGGGATGCTTCTTCCTGTTGATCGTATCCTCGCTGAGCCTGATCGGCATCGGCTCCCTGCTGGAGCGTATCGGCGCTGGCATGTAAATCACAAATCAAGGAAACCTTTTATGATCCAAGCCTTCATCTTCGACCTCGACGGTGTCCTGACCGACACCGCCGAATATCATTACCGCGGCTGGAAGCGTCTCGCCGATGAGGAGGGCCTGCCCTTCTCGCGCGAGGACAACGAGCACTTGCGCGGCGTCCCGCGCCGCGAGTCGCTGATGTTGATCCTCAAAGGGCGCAGCTACCCCGAGGAAAAAATCCAGGAAATGATGGAACGCAAGAACAACTACTACCTGGACTTCATCCAGGAAATCTCCCCGCGCGACCTGCTGCCAGGCGCGCGCGAACTGCTGGAGGAGATCCGCGCCTCGGGCCGAAAGAACGCGCTCGGCTCGGCCAGCAAGAACGCGCCCGAGGTCATCGACCGACTCGGCATCCGCGGCCTGTTCGACGCCCTCTCCGACGGTCACAGCGTGGAACGCCAGAAGCCCGCGCCCGACCTGTTCCTGCACGCGGCGGCGCAGCTCGGACTCTCGCCCGCCGATTGCGTCGTGGTCGAGGATGCGGCGGCGGGAATCGAAGCCGCGCTGGCGGGCGGATTCCGCAGCGTGGGATTAGGCCCGCGCGAACGCGTCGGCCAGGCCCAGGCCGTCTTCCCCAATCTCGACGGGGTGCATCTGCCCGACCTGCTCCAGGCCCTGAACGAGAACTAATCACAACCCGCGAAACACCATTCACGCCTTCGTGTGAATGTATCGACAAATTCGAGAAACGGAGATTTTATGACAAGCAACACGAAATATCTGTGGTGGCAGACCGGTGTGGTCTACCAGATCTACCCGCGCAGCTACATGGACGCCAACAACGACGGCATCGGCGACCTGCCGGGCATCACCCAGCGCCTCGACTACATCAAGGATCTGGGCGTGGAGGCCGTCTGGCTTTCGCCCATGTACCCCTCGCCCATGCACGACTTCGGCTACGACGTGGCCGACTACTGCGACGTCAACCCGACCTTCGGCACGCTGGCCGATTTCGACGTGCTGCTGGCCGAAGTCCACAAGCGCGGCATGAAGCTGATGCTCGACCTGGTGCCGAATCACACCTCCTCGGAACACAAATGGTTCCTGGAAAGCCGCTCCAGCCGCGACAACCCCAAGCGCGACTGGTACATCTGGCGCGACCCTGCCCCCGACGGCGGCGTTCCGAATAACTGGCTGAGCCACTTCGGCGGTCCCGCCTGGACCTTCGATGAGAAAACGGGCCAGTACTATCTTCACCAGTTCGTCAAGCAGCAGCCCGACCTGAACTACCGCAACCCCGAGGTGGTCGAGGCCATGCGCGACGTGATGCGCTTCTGGCTCGACAGGGGCGTGGACGGCTTCCGCGTGGACGTGATCGGCCTGATGATGAAGGACGACCAGTTCCGCGACGAGCCGATCAACCCCGACTGGGACGGCCGCTATCCCTTTGGCAAGCTGAACCACATCTACACCGCCAACCTGCCCGAAGTCCACGACCTGATCCGAGGCATGCGCAAGGTGCTGGACTCCTACGACGACCGCATGATGGTCGGCGAGACCTACCTGCCCAACGACATGCTGATGGTCTACTACGGCACGCCCGAAGCGCGCGAGTGCCACCTGCCCTTCAACTTCCAGTTGATCCTGGCCCCGTGGGACGCCGCCAAGGTGAAGAAGATGGTCGACGACTACGAGGCCGCCCTGCCCGCCGACGCCTGGCCGAACTGGGTGCTCGGCAACCACGACCAGCACCGCCTGGCGACCCGCATCGGCGCGCACCAGGCGCGTGTGGCCAATATGCTGCTGCTGACCCTGCGCGGCACGCCCACCTGCTACTACGGCGACGAGATCGGCATGCAGGATGTGCCGATTCCCGCGCACATGATCCAGGACCCGCCCGCCGTCAACATGCCCGAGATCGCGCACATCGTCGGACGCGACCCCGAGCGCACCCCGATGCAATGGAGCGCCCTGCCCAATGCGGGCTTCTCCGCGCCTGACGCGCAGGAAGCCTGGCTGCCGCTGGCCGCCAACTTTACCGAAGTCAACGTGGAGCAGGAAGCCAGCAACCCGTACTCCTTCCTGTCCTACTTCAAGAAGCTGATGGCGCTGCGCAAATCCTCGCCCGCGCTGACGGTGGGCAGCTACCGCTCGCTCGAACTGGGATCAGCCGAGGCGCAGGCCAACTGCTTCGTCTACGAGCGGCAGGCCGAAGGTCAGCGCATGGTCGTGGCGCTCAACTTCTCGGCCAAAGAGCAGAAGCTGGGTCTGTCCCTGCCTGGCTCGGGCAAGATCGTCCTCTCCACGCGGCTGGACCGCGAAGGCGAGGTCCAGCTCGCCGACTTCAGCCTGCGACCGAACGAAGGCTGCGTGATCACGTTGTAAATCAAATAAGACCTGACAGGTTTCACTCGGCGCTTCATGGCCAAAACGGCTTGCCCGTAAAACCTGTCAGGTCTGTCCGTTCAAGGTACCCCATGTCCAACACACAATTCTTTCCCCTGCGCGAGATCCGCCCTGCGGGCTGGCTGCAAAATTTCCTCGAACGACAGGCCGACGGCTTGACGGGCAACGTGGCTGTCTCGGGCTATCCCTACGGCTACAAGTTTTGGGGCACCAAAGCCGACAACACCAAAGGCTCGTATGCCGCCTGGTGGCCCTACGAGCAGACCGCCTACTGGATCGACGGCGCGCTGAAATGCGGCTACCTGGCAGGCCGCGACGACCTGTACCAGCAGGCGCTCGAAGAGGTCGAGTTTGCGGTCGAGCACGCCGCCGAGGACGGCTTCATCGGCCCCGATAGTTTGCGAGACAAAGACCGCTGGCCGCACGCGGTCTTCTTCCGCGCGGTGCTGGCCCAGTACGAGATCACGGGCGACCGCCGCTACCTCGACGCGCTGGTACGTCATTATCAGTCCACGCCGCACCCGATGGGCTGGGACCGCGACGTGACGGGCGTGGAGATTCTGCTCCTCCTGTACCGCGAGACGAGCCAGGCCGACCTGCTCGAAATGGCCGAGGACCTGTACGCGCGCTTCAACCAGAAATGGCCCGAGCACGATTGCGCCCTCGACACGCTGCTCTCGGACAAGGCGCAAAGCGAGCACGGCGTCACCTTCAACGAGGAGGCCAAGCTGGCGGCCATGCTGTACACTGCCACGGGCAAACTGAAATACCTGAAGGCCGTCATCCACGGCTACAAAAAACTCGAGGCCCAGGCGCGCCTCGCGGACGGACTGCATTCCTGCTCCGAGCACATCCACGGCAGGACCGCGCTCGACCTGCACGAGACCTGCGACCTGACCGACCACACCTGGGCGCTGTTCTACCTGCTGCAAGCCACGAATGACGCGCACTACGCCGACAGCATCGAGCAGGTCATCTTCAACGCCCTGCCTGGCTCGATCACCAAGGACTTCCGCGCCCTGCAATATCTGTCGGGCGCCAACCAGGTGGTCGCCAGCGAGCATTCGAATCACAACTTCTTCATGCGCGGCCTGAACTGGATGAGCTACCGCCCCGACCACGAAGTCCAATGCTGCCCTGGCAACCTGCATCGCGCCATGCCCAACTACATATCGCGGATGTGGCTGCGCGCCGCCGACGGCGGCATCATGGCCGCGCTGTACGGCCCAGGCCAGCTGCAGACCACGGTAGGCGGGAAGACAATCAAGATCACGGCCCAGACGCGTTACCCGTATCAGCAGCAGGTCCAGTTCACGATCGAGCCTGCCGAGGCGGTCGACTTCGCCTTCTGGCTGCGCATCCCAGGCTGGTGCAAACAAGCCAGCATCAAGGTCAACGGACAGGCCGTCCAGGCGGACCTCCAGCCTGGCAGCTTCTTCAAGCTGGAGCGGGCCTGGCAGCCAGGCGACACCGTCGACCTGGACCTGCCCTTCGAGCTGGGACTCGAACGCTGGCCCGAAAACGGCGTCAGCCTGACCTACGGCCCGCTGACCCTGGCCTTCCCCATCCCGACCCGCGCCGAGATCGAAGCCGAAAACTCCACCACCCGTCAACGCATGGAAACGCTGGGCGAGCTGTACGAACCGCGCCCGACCGTGGTCAGGGAGGATTTCCCCGCCTGGAATCTCTACCCCAAGGGCCCGTGGAACTACGCCCTGCACATTGACGAGCAGTCGCTCAAAGACCTCCAGGTGGAATGGAATGACACATGCACCGACCCGCTGGACGCGACGAATCCCGCCTTGAAGCTGCGCATCAAGGCCAGCCGCGTGCGCGGGTGGCACATCATCCACACCCAAAAGGTCAGGCACTTCGGCCACTGGACGGAAGGCGCCGAGTTCTGCCGCGGCATGCG
>JBMOMS010000164.1:6911-9622 GCA_049324895.1 Chloroflexota bacterium | reverse complement strand
ACGGAGCTTGTCGCCCCCACCGCGACTTTGACGGCCACAGCCAGCCCGACAACTGAGTTCACCGCCACCAGCAGCCTGACGCCCACCTTCACGCCCGCGCCCCAGCCGACCGTGCTGTATCCCGATGGGCAGCGCTTCACCCTGTTCTACAATGAGAGCAGTTTTGTGCTGCTCAGCCAGGGCACACTGCCGCGCAGCATGTCGGGCTTCGCCTTCGAGCGCCTGGACGCGGACGGCAAACCCCTGCCGAATTATTTCGGCGGCTGGAGCTGGCAGGGCGAGTTCGAGGAAATCCGCGCGGGCTACTGCGTAATGCTCAAGGTCTACGGCAATACCGTGCCGTATCTCGATCCGCGCGAGTGTAAACGCGGCTACCTGAACGTTCTGCAATTCCGCAACGCGGACGATGCCCAGATCTTCTGGACCGCGCTGGAAGGCAGTCCCCAGTTCCGTGTGTTATGGAAGGATGATGAAGTGGCCCGCTGCGAAATCGGCGCGGGGAGTTGCGAGGTTTATATCCCGTAAAGCAAACCAGACAGGTCTCCAAAACCTGTCTGGTCTTATCTCCTACCCGCTTGCGATGTTCTACCGCATCTGCGCGCGCTGGAAGAGACGGACGCCCACGCCAAAGTACAGGCCCGTCAGGATGGTCAGCGCGGCCAGTTCATACAGCACCTCATCCAGGCCTGCGCCGAGGGTGAAGATCTTGTTGAGCGCCACCACGGCATGAGTTGGGGGAAGGAAGTCTGCCAGCGCGATGCTCCTGCCTGCCAGCGTAAACAGGTTCATGCGTGGAAGCGGAAAGGCCGCGCCCGTCAGGAACATCAGAAAGCCGAGGGGGAAGTTGGCGATCACAAACGCCTGCGAGACCGTCTTCGAGAAACAAGCCACGATCAAGCCGATGCCGATGATGGACAGACTGGTGATGGCCGCAATCACGAACGCCAGCCACAGCGGACCCTGGCTGCGGAAGCCAAACGCAACCGCCGTGAGGAAGGTCAACAGCACCGAGCCGACCGAGACCAGCGCCAGCCACAGGACCGTCCCGCCGAGATATTCGAAGGCGGTCAGGCGCGTCAGGCGCAGGCGCTTCATCGCGCCGGTCTCGATGTCGCGGGCGGGGGTCATCGCCGCCTGGAAGATCATCAGCACCACTGCCAGCGCCAGCAGGCCGGGCACGTAGTTCTCGAACTCCGTCCGCGCCGCCGAATCGCCCAGCGGAATCTCCACCAGGTTGACGGGTCGCGCGGCGGAGGTCAAGCCCTGGGTGTAGCTGTCGGCGACGGTCATCGCCATCACCGCCGCGACGGTGTAGGTGGGATTGGTCAGGTCGCCGATGAAGGTCAGGTCGGTGTTGGCAGACAAGTCTCCCGAGCGAAACGCCGAAAGGCTTTCAGAAAAATCGGCGGGGATGATGACCAGCGCGGCGGCCTCGCGGTTGCGCAGCCGCGTCTCGGCATCGGCGCGGTCGCCGGCCTCGATCACTCGCAGCAGGGCGCCGCCGTTTTCGTAGGTCAAGGCGCGCAAGCCGTCCACCACGTCCTGTCCCGCCGATAGAGTTGTACCGTCCGCTTGAAGCGCGGAGACATCCTGATTGATCACCAGCACGCCATACGAGGTGGTGCCGCTGCCGCCCGTCATCAGCCAGTAGATGAAAACGAACAGGGGCGCAAAGGCCAGGCTCAAGCCAACCACCCACAGGTCGCGCTTTTGTTCGCGCACACTTTTCCGAAAAACACTCCACAGGCGCTGCCTCATTCGCGCAATCTCCTTCCCGTCAGCGACAGGAACACATCTTCCAGGGTGTTGGTGCGCAGGCGCACGTCGCCGAGCCTGATCCCGGCCGAGCGCAGGCCTTCCAGCATCGCGCCAAGCTGGTCGATCAGGCCCCGTCCGCGCACGGTCAGCGTATGGTTGACCGTGGAAACCGTCAGCGTGGATTGGCTCAACAGCGCGGAAGCCGTTTCGAGGTCGGGAAGGGAAGCCAGTTCGAACTCCAGCACGTCGCCTTCGCCAACCGTCCGCTTGAGCGCGTCGGGCGTGTCCAGCGCCACCAGCCGCCCGTGATCGATGATCGCCACGCGGTCGGCGACGCGTTCGGCCTCGTCCATGTTGTGGGTGGTGAGGATGACGGTCTTGATGCGCGCCAGCGAGCGGATGGTCTCGCGCACGAGCACGCGGCTTTGTGGATCGAGACCCGCCTCGGGTTCGTCGAGCACGATGATCTGCGGGTCGTGGATCAGCGCCAGCGCGATGTTGAGCCGCCGCTTCATGCCGCCCGAAAGCCTGCCGCCCAATTCGCCAGCTTTGGCCGCCAGCCCGAGTTTTTCCAGCCACTCGGCCCCGCGCCGGCGGGCGACCTGGCGCGGCACGCCGTAGGTCTCGCCGATGAATTCGAGCTGTTCGAGACAGGTCAGCTTGTCCCACAGGATGGTCTCCTGCGGGCAGACGCCGACCCGCGCGCGCACCTCGGGATCGCCGCCGTGAACGGGGCTGCCATGCAGCCAGACCTGGCCCGCATCGGGCTTGAGCAGTCCGCACAGCATGTTGATGGAGGTGGTCTTGCCCGCGCCGTTGGGGCCGAGGAAGCCGAAGATTTCGCCCTCGCGCACTTCGAGCGAGAGATCGTCCACGGCGGTGAGGGCGCCGAAGCGTTTGGTGAGATGTTGGGTTTCGAGAACGGAAGCAGTCATACGAATACGGACTCCAAC
>JBMOMS010000164.1:0-6811 GCA_049324895.1 Chloroflexota bacterium | reverse complement strand
CTAGCGCACCAGCCAGATAATCAAGATGGCCGTGATAACGAAAGTCCAGATCCAGGCCCAGCCGCCCGCGTCGGAGGGGCCATTTCCCAGTCCCAGCGGATGGAAGCGCAGCAGCGGCAGGTCTTCGATTTTTCGGGCCAGTTCCTCGTCGGTAATCGTGAACGGGTTGTAGCCTTCGAAGAATCCCGCAAAGCCCGCATTCTGGAGGATCTGGCGCGCCAGGATCAGCTTCAAGCCGGGGTCGGTGGTTTCCTCCACGTGAGCATGGATGCTGACGGACGGCAGCATCAAATCCACATCGGGATGCGCAAGCAGGTTGCGGAACCAGTCCGAGCTTTTACGCCCGCCCGAGATGCAATACACGTCCCCTTTGTGGATGGCATAGTTGACCGGCGTAAAGTAGACCCTGCCTGTCTTGCGCCCGATGACCTTCATGACCATGATGTACCCCGTGAATGGGTTGCCGAAGAAAGGCCCGAATCCAAGACGGAGCATGGGCACCATGAAGAATTTGTTGAAGAACCAGAAGATGCGTCGCATGAGGGGGGGCATGATCGTTTTCCTTTTTGTGGGTCAGGCTGTCTGCCTGGTGTTCACTGCGTTATTCCTCTCACAACCAATTCCACCGCGGCGGCGATTGCGCGCTCGCGCGGCACAGACTCATCGGTGACGCGGAAATAGTTGTTGAGATAGGGCAGCAATTGCGAATCGCCGACGGCAATGATGAGCGCATTGACCGCCCGCGCCGTTGCATCCAAATCCACATCGGGACGCAACTCGCCGCGCTGTTGGGCCGCCGCCAGCAGTTTTTTTACAATCTCCAGCATGACGTCGGCGATGGGCTGGACGATGGTTTGAGCCAGGGCAGGGTCGCCGGTGTAGGCCGCGCGCGCCACGAATTGAACCAGGCCTGTCATGGTGTCGCCCCATTCCATGCCGCCCATCAGGTAATAGCGCAGACCCTCGCGCAGCGGCAGGTCGCGCAGGTAGGGTTCGATCATCTGGAGGGCGTCGGTCATCAGGCCGGTGGACAGTCTTGTGGCAAAGGCCAGCAGGCCTTCGCGATTGTTGAAATATTGATACAGCGACCCGACCGCCACCCCTGCCCGCCCTGCCACCTGTTTGATGTTGATGGATGTTGGCCCCCTCTCGATGGCTTCGTCGAGGATGGCTTCGACGATGGCCTGCTGGCGCTCCGGGTCGAGGCGGCGGAAGGTGCGCGTGACCACGCCCTCCCCTTCGAGTTTCAGGATGTAGGCCTGGATCTGATTCCAGTCGGAGAAAAAAGAGTTATGAACCATTGGTTCATATTATATGAATTATTTTTCACATGTCAAGTCTTTCCCCCGGTGAGGCGGAGTGCCACTCCGCCCGAACGATTGGCATGGCGGCCCGCGTAAGGTTACGGGCAGATCGGCCCGATGCGTTTCTCGACATCGGCTGCGTACAGGGACATCAGGCGCTTTGTCAACGCGCCGACCTGCCCTCCGCCGACGGGCCTCCCGTCCAAATCCACGATGGGCACGATGCCGCGTGAGCTGCTGGTGAGGAAGGCCTCGTCGATCCTGTCCGCCTGGGCGATGCGCAGCGGCTTGTACGCGATTTCGATTCCGTCGGCGCGGGCGATGCGCAGCACCTCGCGGCGGGTCACGCCGTGGAGGATGCCGCGCGCGGCGGTACACAGCTTCCCCTCGAACACGTGGAAGAAATTGCTGGTCAGGCATTCGAGGATTTGCCCGCGTTGGACGATCAATCCCTCGAAGGCATTCTGTGCGGCCAACTGCGCACGCTCCAACTGGCTGGCGGCGATGAAGGCGGTGGATTTGAGCGTGGGGTTTTCGCGGTGGGCCTGAGTCTGCACCACGCGCACACCCTGTTCATAAACCGCACGCGGCAGCAGCTTCAACGGTTCCAGCGCCAGGTAGACCTGTCCGTCATGAGTCAGGCTGATGCGCACGCGCGCCTCGTCGGCGGGGTACGCGTCGAGGCGCGCGGCCATCTCGCGGCGCAGCCTGGCGGGATCGGCCGAAGGGCGCAGTCCCGTTTTGGCGGCGGGCAGGTAGAGGCGGTCGAGGTGGGTTTTCAGGTCGAGGGCGTGCGTTCGCTGGCGGAAAGTCCGAAAGGTGCTGTACAGGCCCTCGGGCAATTCCCGCGTCACGGCATCCAGGGAGGAGGGATCGGGCAGGCGCACTTCCTCGCTCCCCTGCCCTGTGAGTTTCCAGAGTGTAACCATGAAGGTTATTATAAGTCTGTTATTGTAAGTCTTGACATAATGGCTGGCTACGGGGTAAACTCGAGGCGCTAATAAAATTCTAAGAAAGGAGACGCACTACACATGAGCTTGAACATCGTCCGCACCAAGTACTTCGTTCCCGCCGGTACCATTCCTTCTCGTAGTGCGCCTGCCGCCTGTCCGCGTTAGTTTTCACCGACTTTACGCCTCCAAGCCACGGTGCGCCCCGCACCGTGGCTTTTTTGTTGCTCCGTTTTATCACGAAAGGCACCCATGACCACCCTTTCCGAACCCGCTCCGCTCACCTTCGATTTCCGCACCACCTTGGACAAGAACCGTCTCAAGGGCCTGTGGCGGATGATGACCGGTTACCATCTTTCCTACGCAGGCGCGACGGCTGCGCTGGCGGTCTCGGCCCTGGCCAAGACCTTCACCTATCTGCTGCTGCGCTACTTCGCCGACGACGTGCTGACCCGCGGCCAATACATCGCGGACAGCCTGACCACCACCCTGCTGTGGATCGCGGTGGGATTTGTGGCGCTGGCGGCCTTCGAAGGCGGATTCTCCTTCCTCTCCGGGCGTTGGGCGGCCTACACCGCCGAGGGCATCACCCGCCGTTTGAGGGATTTCCTCTTCGACCACATCCAGCGCCTGAGCTTCTCCTACCACTCGACCACCCCGACGGGCGACATCATCGAGCGCGTGACCTCGGACGTGGACGCCCTGCGGCGCTTCTTCAGCGAGCAGGCCATCGGCATGGGACGCATCATCCTGCTGTTCGTGATCAACTGGGTCGCCATCCTGCAATTGAACGTGACCCTGGGCCTGGTCTCGGTGGTGGTCATTCCCCTGATTTTGCTGGTCTCGCTGTGGTTCTTCAAGAAGGTTACCAAGGCCTACGAGGACTACCAGGCGCAGGAGGCCGTGCTCTCCACCACCCTGCAGGAGAACCTGACGGGCGTGCGCGTGGTCAAGGCCTTTGCGCGCCAGGAATACGAAAAAGGCAAGTTCGAGAAGGACAACTGGGGCAAGTACCTGAAGGGCAAGATCCTGCTCTTCATGCACTCCATGTTCTGGCCGCTCTCGGACATCGTGCTCGGCTTTCAGATGCTGTTCGGTTTCGTCTTCGCGGCGCTGATGGCCATCCGCGGTGAGATCACGGTCGGCACCTACCTGGCCTACGTGGGCCTGGTGGTCTGGCTGATCTGGCCGATCCGCAACCTGGGCCGCATGATCGTGCAGACCTCGACCGGCATGGTTTCGTATGGCCGCATCATGGAGATCGTCAAGCAGGGGCGCGAGCCGCTCTTCGACGGGGTGTACCAGCCGAACGGCCCCGTGCGCGGCGACATCCGCTTCGAGGACGTTTCGTTCGTATACTCGGATGGCGAACATGCGGTGCTGAAAAACGTCTCCTTCCACGTCAAGCCTGGACAGGCGATTGCCCTGCTGGGTTCGACCGGCTCGGGCAAGACCTCGCTGGTCAACCTGCTGCCGCGCTTCCACGAGTATACGGGCGGGCGCATCCTGCTCGACGGCGTGGACATCAAGGATTATTCGCGTTCGACCCTGCGCCAGCAGATCGGCATCGTGGAACAGGAACCCTTCCTGTTCAGCCGCTCGATCCGCGAAAACATCACCTACGGCGTGGGCCGCCAGATCTCGCAGGAGGAAGTGGAACAGGCCGCCCGGGCCGCCGCCGTCCATGACGTGATCGTCGGCTTCCCCGACGGCTACAACACCATCGTCGGCGAGAAGGGCGTGACCCTCTCGGGCGGGCAGAAACAGCGCGTGACCATCGCCCGCACCCTGCTCAAGAATCCGCGCATCCTGATCCTGGACGACTCGACCTCCTCGGTCGACCTGGAGACGGAGGCCGAAATCCGCGAGGCGCTCAACGGCCTGATGAAGGATCGCACCACGTTCATCATCGCCCACCGCATCCAATCCGTGATGATCGCCGACCTGATCCTGGTGCTGGACAGGGGCGAGGTCATCCAGATGGGAACGCATGAAGAATTGCTGATCCAAAAGGATGGCATGTACCGCCGCATTTACGATATCCAGACCAGGATTGATGAAGAATTGGAAAACGAGATTGCAAGCGTGAACTAACGGAGAAAACATGACAGAGCATAATAACCTTGTCGAATATTCCGACCCAGACCATTACGATCTGGAGAATCCCGACTTCGAGCCGGATGGGCCGTTCATTTTGGAACTGGCGCAGGAACTGGGCGGCTCCGTCCTGGAACTTGGCTGCGGCACGGGGCGCGTGACCATCCCGCTGGCGCAGAGTGGCGTCCATATCGTCGGCGTCGATGTGGTGCCAGGCATGGTCGAGCTGGGAATACAGAAATCGGTCGGTTTGCCGATTGAATGGATCGTGGCAGACGCGCGTGACTTTCACCTGGGCCGCAAGTTCAAGTTGATCTTCGAATCGGGCAGCGTGTTTCACCACATGTTAACCCGTGAAGACCAGGAGGCTTACCTCGCCAGGGTACGCGAGCATCTCGAAGACGATGGACGCATGGTCGTCAACCTGTTCTTCCCGCATCCGCACCGTCTCACCAACAGCCCCGCGGAAGAGGATTGGTTCACCGTCCAACGGCCCGATGGTTCGGAAGTTCGCGTCTCGGGATGCGATCATTACGATGAACTCCGCCAGGTGCGAACCGAGACAGCCCATCGGCGCTGGACGGATGCCCACGGCGAGACCGTCGAGCGTATCGCGCCCCTGTCCCTGCGCTACGTCTTTCCGCAGGAAATGGAGGCCCTCCTGCATTACAACGGCTTCGAGGTCGTGGAACGCTACGGCGGCCCCGACCGCAGTCCGCTTACGGACGAAAGCAGTGCCCTCATCTACGTTTGTCGGAAAAGGCAATGAGCCAAAACCACGTTCGTAGTTTGATATGGAGAATAAACAATGGCTGAAGAATTAATCGAACTCGAAGAAGAGGAACATACCTCGAACCTGACCGCGCCCGTGTTTTATCGCATTCTGGGCCTGCTCAAGCCGCACTGGAAATGGGTGCTGGGCTTCCTGATCACCATCGCGGCCACCTCTGCGTTGGATGCGTACTTCACGTATATCAACAAGCAGATCGTCGACCAGGGTATCAACGGCGGCGACCCCGACCGCGTGATGCAGCTTGCCATGTTGTACGGCGGCTTCATCATCCTGCAATCGGGCATGGTGTTCACCTTCATCTACCTGGCGGGCGTGCTGGGCGAACGCATCCAATATGACCTGCGCAAGATGCTCTTCAATCACCTGCAAGACCTGTCGCTCTCGTACTACGCCCAGAACGCGGTCGGACGCCTGATCGCGCGCGTCACCTCCGACACGGGCCGCGTGGCTGACCTGATGACCTGGGGCGTGGTCGACTCGACCTGGGCCGTGATGAACATCATCACCTCGGTCACCTTCATGGCCATCATCAACTGGCGGCTGGCCCTGATCGTCTTTGCGATCATCCCGCTCATGTTGTTCATCGCCATCCAGTTCCGCAAGCGCATCCTGGTGCAGTTCCGCGTCACCCGCCGCACCAACTCGAAGATCACGGGCGCGTACAACGAGAACATCCAGGGTGTGCGCGTGGTCAAGGCGCTGGGACGCGAGGACGAGAACACCGCAGAGTTCGGCCAGTTGACCGGCACCATGTACAACGCCGCCTATCGCGCGGCCTGGCTCTCGGCGCTCTTCCTGCCCACCGTGCAGATCATCGCCGCGGTGGCGCTGGGCCTGATCGTCGGCTACGGCGGGACGCAGATCCAGGTCGGATTGATGACCATCGGCGGCATCCAGGCCTTCGTCTCGTACCTGACCTTCATGATGTGGCCGATCCAGGACCTGGCGCGCGTGTACGCCGAAATGCAGCATTCCATCGCTTCGGCGGAGCGCATCTTCAAGTTGGTGGACACCCCGCCCGACGTCCACGACAAGCCCGACGCGCTGGAAGCCAAAACCCTGCTGGGCGAGATCGAATTCGAGCACGTGGATTTCTACTACGAAGACCGCAAGTCCGTGCTGACGGACTTCACGCTCAAGGTGCAGCCAGGCGAGATGATTGCGTTGGTCGGCCCGACCGGCGGCGGCAAGTCGACCATCGTCAACCTGCTGTGCCGCTTCTACGAACCCCGCGCGGGAACGATCCGCATCAACGGCCGCGACTACACCGACTACACCCTGGCCTCGATCCACAGCCGCATCGGCATCGTGCTGCAAACGCCGCACCTGTTCTCGGGCAGCGTCCGCGACAACATCCGCTACGGGCGGCTGGAAGCCTCGGAAGAGGAAATCGTCGAAGCGGCCAGGATCGCGGGCGCGCACGATTTCATCATCACCCTCGAAAAGGGCTACGACCAGAACGTGGGCGAAGGCGGCAACCTGCTCTCGGTCGGACAGAAGCAGTTGATCTCGCTGGCGCGCGCCGTGCTGGCCAAGCCCGAACTGTTCATCATGGACGAGGCCACCTCGTCGGTCGACACGCTGACCGAGGCCCTGATCCAGCGCGGCATGGAGGCCCTGATGCAGGGACGCACGTCCTTCGTCATCGCCCACCGCCTGAGCACCAT
>JBMOMS010000163.1:0-9622 GCA_049324895.1 Chloroflexota bacterium | reverse complement strand
CGAAACCTGGCACAGCTTGAAGAAGCTGCACGATGAAAAACGCAAGCTGTTCCTGGCCCAGGCGGAACAGGATGGCCAGAAACGGGAACTCGAACGCCTGCTGGCCGACCTGGACGAGCCGAGCCGCCACGCCTTTGCCATCTTCAGTTTGTGCCAATTTGGGAGCACCGCCGTCGAGCCGCTGATCGAAACCCTGCGCGCGGATCCCGACCCCGACGCGCGCTACGCCGCCGCCCGCGCCCTGGGCATGATCGGCGACCCCAAAGCCATCCCCGCCGTCACCGCCGCCCTGACCGACCCCGAGCCGGCCGTGCGCTACTGCGCCGTCGAGGCCCTGGCGCCGTTGAAGGCCGAAAGCGCGCGCGAGGAGATCAGGAACCTGCTCAAAGACAAATATCAATGGGTGCGCGAACGCGCGCAGAAGACGCTGGATGAATTATCTCGTTCGTAAGTACCGCCGCGTTCACCTCATCCATAGCGCATGACCAACCGACCCATTTCCCAAATCATCGAACCACAACTTGCCATGGAAGGCGCGGGCGTTTTACTGCGACGCTCCATCGCTCCGCGCGCCAGCAATGAACACGACCCCTTCCTGCTCTTCGATCATTTCGCCTTCAACGACCCGCTCGAAGGACCCATCCGCGGCTTTCCCATGCATCCGCACCGCGGCATCGAAACCGTCACCTACATGCTCGACGGCGCCACCGCCCACCGCGACAGCCTCGGCAACAGCGGCGTCATCGGTCCCGGTGACGTGCAGTGGATGACCAGCGGGCGCGGCATCCTGCACGAGGAAATGCCCCGCCGCAGTGAAACCAGCGGCGTCATCTACGGCTTCCAATTGTGGGTCAACCTGCCCGCCGCCCAAAAGATGAGCCAGCCGCGCTACCAGGAAGTTCGCGCCGACACCATCCCCACGGTGAAATTGGACGGGGCCACCCTCCGCCTCGTGGCTGGGGAAGTGGGCGGGCAGCGCGGACCCGTGACCGAGACACTTGCACCTGCGCGCAGTGCAGGTGTTGCCGCCTCCCCGCTTTATCTGGACGTCAGGCTGGATCCCGCTGCGAGATTCATGCTCCCCGTCCCAAGCGGACACACCGTGCTCGCCTACGTCTTCGAAGGCAAAGGTCTGTTTGCGGGCGAAACGGTGGACGCCGTCCGCATGGTGCGCTTTGGAGACGGCGACCAGGTCGAGGTCCAGGCCGAAGCGGAGGGCGTGCGCTTCATGCTCATCGCGGGCGCGCCCATCGGCGAGAAGATCGTCCCCTACGGCCCGTTCGTGATGAACACGGTCGAGGAGATCCAGCAAACCCTGGTGGAATTGCGCAACGGAACGTTCATCCGATAACGTGATAGGGGCGGGACATCCCGCCCTATTTTTTTGTTTGGAGGGAACATGACCCAGGTTTTATACGGCGAACGTTTGGGAAAGGAAGGCAAGCTGCGCGTGGGCTGCAGCGCCGTCATCTTCGACGCGGCGCGCGAGAAGGTGCTGCTCACCCGCCGCGCCGACAATGGCCGCTGGTGTGTGCCAGGCGGCGGCCTGGAAGCGGGCGAGTCGGTCGAGGAAGCCTGCATCCGCGAAGTGTGGGAGGAGACCGGCCTGCGCGCGCGCGTCACACGCCTGATCGGCGTGTACAGCGACCCCGACCAGTTGGTCATCTATGCGGATGGCAACAAGGCCTTCTTCGTGGTGCTGTCCTTCGAGGTCGAAGTCATCGGCGGCGAATTGGGGTTGAGCGACGAGACCACCGAGTACGGTTATTTCTCGCTGGCCGAGATGGATTCGATGCCCATGCATGGCAGGCACCAACAACGCGTCATGGATGCCCTGCTGGGCCAGGCCGAGGCATTGATCCAATAGGGCCATCCCGCCTCATTGCGTTCGTGTGATAACGGCGGATTGCCAACACCGCACCTGCGGTTCGGTGCAGGTGTCCGCCCCACGGCATTTCCGTGGAACTCCGCGTAATCCGTCCAATCCGTGTACTAAAATTTCCGCCCCACGATTAGGATTTCAAGAACGGCAGCACCACCTCTACAATTTCCGCCACATCCGTCTGCGGCGCGGAGTGGTTGGCGCGAATCAGCCGGTCGCGCGCAGAGAGGCGGAACGGACGGTCCGCGATCAGGTCCTGGCTGCCCCACACAAACAGGGTCGGCAGGGCGGGCACGGCAAACGGGCGTCCACCTCCCCCGGGCATGCTGCGCAGGGTTTCCTTGAGGATGTCCATGGGCTGGGAGGTAATCTCATCGAACCAGGGATCGAGCAGGTCGGGGTGGCAAAAGTTCAATCCCAACAGGTCGATCAAAAAACGGATGCGCCAGCCCGAGAGCACCCAATTCCCCACCTGCGGATAACGGGCGTCCAGGCGAATGGCAACGCGCAAACCGAGGGCTTTGTAGGCGGCCGTCTGCGCGGGGGACAGAAAGACCGCGCGCTCGACGCGTTCGGGATGGCATTGCACGTACCGCTCCGCCACGCGAGAGCCTGAAGAATATCCCAGCACTGACCAGCACTCGAACCCAAGCGCGGCGCGCAAGGTCTCCAATTCCCCAACGGCGGCATCGAGATAAGCGACCGCCGCGTCGGGAACGGGGGAGCGCCCGATGCCCGGCATTTCGGTCAGTATCAGGGTAAAATGGTCGCGCAACAAAGGCCGCAATCCACGCCAAATGTTGAATGAGATTCCAAAGCCGTGAATCAACACCAGCGGCGGCCCCTTGCCATCCAATTCATAACTGAGCATTCAAGCATCCATGAAAAAAATTCTGATCTTTGTTTCCCGCACCGGGGGCGGACACATCAGCCTGGCCGAGGCGCTGCGTGACATGCTGGCCGACCGCTACGAAGTCACGCTCATCGACCCGCAGCCAAGCATCATCCATTGGCATTATCGCACCGTCAGCCGCCACGCCTTGTGGATGTGGGAGGCCGAATTCAAGTTGTCGGATGGACGCCGCCGCGCGCGGGTGGCGCACGCCGTCTCCAGCCTGATTCTGGCCGAACGGGTGGCCAAAGCCCTGCGCCAGACCGATCCCGACCTGGTCATCAGCACCTACCCGTTCCTCACCTCCGAGGTGACCTTCGCCATGCGGCGGTGGAAGCTGGACCGTCCGTTCGTGATGCTGTTCTCGGACCCGAACGGAGTCCACTATTCATGGCTGACGGAGAAGCGCGCGGCTGTGACCTTTGCGCCCACGAAGGAGACCTATCGCCAGGCGCTGGCCGCGGGTTTCGACCCGGGCCGCATCCACTTCACGGGCTGGCCGGTGCGCGGACAATTCTATCACGCGGACCCGGCCGCGCGCGAAGAGCTGCTCTCGCGCCTGGGGCTGGAGCCTGGCAGGTTCACGGTCTTCGCGCAGGGCGGCGGCGAAGGCGCGGCCAAGTTCGCCCGCACCGTGGAAAACCTGCTCGCCTTGGGGAACGTCCAGGTCATCCTGGCGGCAGGGACGAACGAAGGCCTGCTCAAGCAATTCAGCGGACGCCCGCGCGTTCACGCCCTTCCGTTCACAAAGCAGATTGCGCCCTTCATGATGGCCGCGGACGTGGTGATGGGCAAGGCCGGCCCGAACATGCTCTTCGAGACGGTCACGCTCGGCAAACCCTTCATCGCCACGGCCTACATCCCCGGACAGGAAGAGGTCAACCTGGAGTTCATCGAACGCTACGGCCTGGGCTGGGTGGCGCTCAACAACCGCGACCAGCGGGAGTTGATTACGGACCTCACTTTCGGAGCGGAGAAACTTTCAGCCATGCGCGAATCGGTCGAGCACTATCGCCAGATGAACACCGAAGCCACACGCCAGATCCCCCATTTGGTACAGAACCTGTTGCAGGCGTAACAAATCCCGCCCGCGCGGGTTTGAATTTGCACATGATAACGTCCAATCCAACCTTGCAAAGGTTGGATTTTTCCTACAGCATGGCTGCATCTGCGATTTTGTCGCAACAAAAGGGACGGAAGCGGTTCCCCTGCATGCGGCTGAATTGTTATCAAAAATGGCACTTTGAGGAGACTTTAGAATGCTTGCAAAACTTTCCAACAGCCTGTACAAATACGCCAGGGGCTGGCTCGTCTTCATCCTGTTCCTGCTCGACATGTTCTTCAACATCATCGTCCTGCCGATGGCCCAGGCGTTGATGAAATTCGACGGGGGCGGGCCAGGTCCGCTCGACCTGCGCTTCTTCACGCCGCCCGCCAGGATGTTCGAGATCATCGGGCAGTATGGCGAATACAACCGCGTCTTTTATCGCAACTTCGAGTTGACCGGGGACATCCTCTACCCCATCGTGTACACGCTGTTCTTCAGCCTGTTGATCAGTTGGCTCTTCCAGCGCGGGTTGGAGCCTGCGCACAAACTCCGCAAGTGGAACGCGCTGCCCTTCGGCATATTTGTCTTCGACCTGTTAGAAAATTTGGGCATTGTGACGCTGCTCTCGGTCTACCCCTCCGCACCCGTGATCGTCGCCGTGCTCACCACACTGCTGACGATGGTCAAATGGACATTCGCCGCGGGATCGATCCTGCTGATTCTGTTCGGGTTGGGGATGGCGGTGAAGAATCGATTTAAGAAACAGGTCCAGGGTTCATAAAAATATAACTTTCCTCTGCTGCGTCATTGCGGGCTGTTTTTTGGCGAAGCAATCCCCCCTCGCAAAACATGGGATTGCTTCGTCGGGAAGTACACCCTCCTCGCAATAACGGGAATTATGAATGTACACATTCCAACTCTACCTGCAAAACACCAGGGCGCAAAGCCGCAAAGGTTAATAGAATCCTTGCGTCTTTGCGCCTCTGCGTTGGAAATATCAGCGGTCGCGTGCGCGGGATAATATCCCGTGCTACACTTTTTTCCACCACACGCCCGTACACTCGGGCAGGATGACCAGGTTCTCCTTTTGGACGCGTTCGGCCAGTTCCGCGCCGAAGAAGAAGCCCGCCAAATCCACGGCCTCCTCCAAAGACTTGAATTGATAATCGGTGCGGATCCACTGGTTCTGGAAGCCCATCTCGTCCAGCCAGGGATAGAACTTTTCCAGGTGCGGCAGGCGGATGGGTTCCGCATTGCCCGTACCGAGCGACTCGTACAGCACGACCAGGCCGCCAGGCTTGAGCACACGCTTCATTTCGTCCATCCAGGCATCCAGTCCCTCACGCCAGCGCTCGGGGTCCCACACAGCCAGGTAGCTGACGCTCCAGCCCGAGACGACCAAGTCTGCGAAATGATCCCCCACGGGGAGGTGACGGTGGTCGGCCACGTCAGTTTGCCAGTTGGACAGTCCGCTGGCGGTAAGACGTTCGGCGCAGACGCGCAGCATGTCTTCGGCCACGTCAAAGGCGCGGATGCGCTCCACGTGCGGGGCGAGGAGAACGGCCAGGCGGCCGGTGCCCGCTCCCAGGTCCAGGACCGCCTGCCCCGCGAGGGAGGTAATCGCTTGCAGCGCGCGCAGGATGTTGCCCTGGTAATCCTCACGGGCGATCAGGGCTTCGTATTTGTCGGCTTGCTCAGAGTAAACAGTTTTATGGTCAGTCATGGGCGCGAGTATATCAAACCTATGTTAAACTTGGGCGCATGGCCTTATCCCCCTCCGCACAAAAGATCCAGAACCTGCTGAACGCGCAGGGCTACAACCTGACCGTCATCGAACACGCCGAGTCCACGCGCACGGCGCAGGAGGCGGCTGACCGTGCGGGCTGCACGCTCGGGCAGATTACCAAGTCGCTGATCTTCCGCGGCAGGGACAGCGGCAAGCCGATCCTGGTGCTGACCAGCGGCGCGAACCGCGTGAACGAGAAGCGCATCACCGAATATGCGGGCGAGCACATCCTGCGCGCCGATGCAGACTTCGTGCGCGCCGTGACGGGTTTTGCCATCGGCGGCGTGCCTCCACTCGGGCACCTCCAAGCGATGGAGACTTATCTCGACGAGGACCTGCTGCAATACGCGACCATCTGGGCCGCGGCCGGCACGCCAAACGCCATCTTCGAATTGACGCCTGCCCAGCTTCGGGACATGACCGGCGGCCGCGTCGTGGCGGTCAGCTAAAGACTGCGCCGCCAGACCGAAGGGGGATGGCTGGAAGATCGTGAGGGGATTTACAATCCCTTCATCATAGATTACATATCCCACACAAGGCAAGACAAAGTTGCCACCGCCCCGGATCGACTGGGCGCGCCAACCTTGCAAAGAAAGGCATAACTACGATGACAACCAGGCAAAAACTTACGCTGCACGTACTGGGAATTGCCACCCTGTTGATCCTGGCCTGCGGGCTGGGTGCGCCAGCCACCACCTTCCCCGAGGCCCCAACCTTCCTGGAAACCCAGGTGGCCGGCACCATGCAGGCACTGACCGCCGCCGCGCCGCCCGCCACGGAAATCCCGGCAACGGATCCGCCCGGCCCGCATGGCATCCCGGTCTCGTTCCAGAATGTCTCTTTCGTCATCCCCGAAGGTCTGGCTCTCGGCGCGACAGGAGAGATCATCCCCGCAAGCCTCGAGGAAACGGGAGCGCCGTGGGAGGTGGGACCCGAGCACATCCGCTTTTCATTCAGCGGGTACGACAACTCCCTGGGGAAATTCTCGAACGTGGAGATCAGGGTCAATCCTGTCCTGGACGACGCCGGCAATGAATGGATGGGAAACAGCCTGAACGATCTTCGCGCCATCCTTGCCAGCCCGAACGCACCGATTGCGCCCAGGGATATGCCCAAGGTGCCATATTTCAACGCCGGGCAGATGTTCGCCTCACAGATCAAACTGGTGAACTTTCAGGGTGGAAGCGGCGTGCGCGCCGTGACGCAGTACGGTCAGGCGGTCGGCCCGGTCAATAACAACGGTACCTTCTATCTCTTCGTCGGCCTGACCAGCGACGGCAAGCATTACATCACGGTCGTCCTGCCGATTGGCGCTTCCTTCCTGCCCGACGACTACGATTCCACCCAGCCTGCGCCGCCCAATGCCATCCCCTTCCCCGATTACGCCACGGCGAGTGAGGCTGAGTTCGAGGCCTACTACCAGGCTGTGACCGACCAGATCAACGCGGCTGCTCCCGAGGATTTCACACCCAACCTGTCCCAACTGGACGCGCTGGTCCAATCCATCACGATCATCCCTTAAAGGCAACCTATGAAAAAGAGCATCCTTCTCATTCTGATCCTGGGCCTGGCGACCCTGGCCTGCAGCTTCAGCGGCGTCACTGCAACCGCCCCGACCGAATCCATTGGTGTGGAGACCCTGGTGGCCGGCACCATGCAGGCGCTGACCGCCGCCGCGCCCCCGCCCACCGCCACACCCAACGGCATCCCTGTTTCCTCCAACGAGGCGACGTTCCTGATCCCGAACGGCCTGGCCGGTAATGCCAGCGCCACCTCGTCCACGGAAGTCGAACTTCCCTACATTTATCCTTCCTTCGGGGAGATGCCGCTGCACACCGTCTTCCACCTGGATCAATATCCAATTCAGGGCCATCGCCTCGAACCCGAGATCATGATATTCCGCGCCGCGGAATATGCCCAATATACCGAGAAGACCGCTCAAATCATCGCCGATTTGAAGAACCTGCAATACAGCCCGGGCCAGCCCCTGCCGGAGAATTTGCAGGATGGGGTGTTCCAGGGCCAGGTTCAGCCGATTCAATTCCAAAACGGAAAGGGCATCCGCTACCTGGTGCAGTTCGACCAGGCGCCACTGCCCGCCAATAATGCCGCAATCTATTACTATTTCCACGGCCTCACAGACGACGGCCTATTTTACATTCAGGCCTTCCTGCCCATCCACGCATCCTTCCTGGTCGCCGACGATCAACCCACTTCCATCACGCCCCCAGATGGCGTACAATTTGATTGGACCGATTTCAACCAGGGTTTCGAGAATTTCTCTGTGTACCGCGAAGCCATCAACCGCAAGCTGGATACAGCCGAACCCGGCATGTTCACCCCCAGCCTGGCGGACCTGGATGCACTGATCCGATCGATTCGCGTCAGTGATTCGTAGACCTGCATGTTCGAGCGACGGCAAAAGGAGCCGACATGGACAAAAGGCGCCAACTCGCAAGTGAAACCGGCCTGTACACCTTCGACGTGTTCGAAGTACTGCTCAATTATGAAATCGCGCGCATCAGCCGGCATCCCAGCCCGTTAACCTTGATGCACATCGCCCTGGCTACCGAAAACCAAATGCCCGAATTCAAGAAACAGGCGCTCGAAGCCATGACCAACCTGCTCAGCCGCGCCCTGCGTGTTTCGGACGTCCCCACCCATTACAATGAAGATTTCCTGGTGCTGATGCCAGCCACCGACGGGGCCGGCGGAATCGCCGTGGCGGACCGGATTCTCGGAAATTACCGCACCACCAAAAGCCTTGCCACAGGGCGCCTGTCCCCCAGGCGCAACGCATACATCGGCATCACCACCCACCAGGGCAACGAAATCCACTCTGCCCAGCAACTTATGGCGGAGGCTTCAGTGGCCATGAACGAAGCCCGCCTGCGTCATTCCTTCACACTCGTTTCTTATGCGGAGATTGCCCACACCCAACCCAAACCACCCTAGCCCTGCCCACTCATCGTCCTCCACATCCATCATCCAGCCCCGCACGTGAGGGAAAATTGCCATGAAAAAGATTTTTACCACCTGCCTCAGCCTGGCCCTTCTCGTCAGCCTGGCTGCCTGTAATATGCCAATCGAGGCCTCCACCGGGATTGCGCCTGAATTGCAAACCGCCGCCGCCCTGACAGTGCAAGCCGTACTGACACCGCTCAATTCGCCCACAGCCGCCCCTCCCACCGCGGCAGGGGATGCGGCCACCCCGGAGATACCGTTAGCCTCGCCCACGGCGGGAGGTCCAACCCTGACGGCCACCCCCACCCTGGGCACGGCGACCGTTACCATGACCCTCTCGTTGACGCCCACCATCACGCCCACGTATTCCACCCCCTTCCTCACGTTCAAGGAAAGCACCAACTGCCGTTCCGGTCCCGGGCAGAACTATGAGATCCTCCACGTCTTCATGCCCGACAGCGTCACGGAGATCGTAGGCGCCTATCCGCAGGACGGATACTGGGTGGTCAAACTACCCGGCAGCAACGAGACTTGCTGGGCCTGGGGCGGATACGCCACGACCTCGGGCAGCTACTGGGTGGTGCCTTCGACCACTCCCCCGGCCACGCGCACAGCCACCGCGCCCAATGCGCCGGCCGGCCTGAATTGGGACTACTCGTGCGGCGCGGGCGGCGACATCACCGTCAACTTGAAATGGAGCGACCGTTCGGACGGCGAGGAGGGCTTCCGTGTGGTGCGCGACGACGTGGTAATCGCGCAGCTCCCGCCGAACTCCACCTCCTACACAGACGTGTTCTACGGCAGCGCCACCCAGAAGTACAGCTACTACATCGAGGTTTTCAGCGGTGACCTGACCGCCCGCTCCGGCACGATCAGCCTCTCGTGCCAGTAGGCGCAGCCCGCTACCTTGCGCGAAAAATCGCGGGGTTGTCTAAAAAGGTTGTCGCGGTACGAGAAAGACGGCAAAAAATAAAAAAACTGGCAGTTATTGAACTGCCAGTTTTCGCATATTGTGAGCAAGGGCGATAATGCCCCATTCAGTTTCTACTT
>JBMOMS010000162.1:0-9784 GCA_049324895.1 Chloroflexota bacterium | reverse complement strand
TAGGTACTGTGGAGGATGTGGAAAACTGTCGGTGCCCCCCAAATACGGGCGGAAGGCGCCTCCCTCCCCCCACCCCTTGTCCTGTTTCCGTTGGTGGGCGTTTGCCTCGCTGTGGAGGAAAAAAGGACAACTTCCGCAACAATTCATCTGCAAAAATGGCGAATATTCCACACATCCATATTTTGGAAAGCATAAAAACACCCCCCCATATATGGGGGGGTGTTTTACAGGCAATCGGGCGCATTTTTGGAACAAGTGAGCCACTTGTCCACATTGGAGTGGGTTTATCCACAGTTTTCCGCAACTTATCCACAGTTCGGAGGGATGCACTCTCTTTTGTCTGGATGAACACCCCCCCAAATACAGCCTACCGGTGGGAGCGCTCATAAACTATGCGCAGCGGGTCAATCTTCTGCGGCGCGGGCCATTTCTTCCGGCTCGAAAACCACCTCTTCCTTGCCGGTCAACTTCTCGCCGACCTTCTTCACAATCAGGCGCAGGTGTCCGGGATGGGCCACGTAATCCAAATCGTCGGCCGGCACGGAAAGCATCGGGCAGAGCGTGAAGTTATCGATCCACTGCTCATACAGGTTGTTCAGGCTGTGCAGGTACTCGGGCGCAATGGTGCGCTCGTAGTCCCGCCCGCGGTTGGAGATGCGCTTCAGCAGGGTTGGCACCGAGGCCCGCAGGTAGATCACCAGGTCGGGCGCCGGCAGGAATTGTGAGGCGGTTTCGTACAGTTCGCGGTAGGTGCTGTAATCGCGGCCTGAAATATGGCCCTGCACGTACAGGTTACGGGCAAAAATTTCAGCATCTTCGTATAGGCTTCGATCCTGGATCACCGATTCGGCCCGTTGGGCCAGTCGGATGTGGGAACGCAGGCGATGGGTCAGGAAAAAGACCTGGGAATGAAAGGCCCAGCTCTGCATGTCTGCGTAAAAATCCGCCAGATATGGATTTTCATTGACAGGTTCGAAGAACGGTTCCCACCCGAGGTGATCGCACAACATCGTCACCAGCGTGGACTTGCCCACGCCGATATTGCCTGCCACGGCAATGAACTTTTTCATCCTTCTCCCTCCACAGGAAGTGATTTGGAAGATGGGGCCGCAGTTCAACTGCCGCCCCATCCGATTTGATATGTTCGGTTAAGGCAGGGTGCCGGCCAATTCCTGGTCGATGACCTGCTTGAAATATTCGAGCGGATAGGCGCCCTCCACGCGATAGCCGTTGATGTAGAAGGTGGGCGTGGAACCCACCCCGATGATCATGGCGTAGTCGGAATCCTTCGAGACGGTTGCATCGTGCTTGCCGCTGGACAGGCATTCCTGGAAGGCCGCCTCGTCCAGGCCCAGGTCGGCGGCGTATTGGAGATAAATGTCCCGGCCCAGGTCGGCGCTGCTCAACAGCTTGTCGTGATAGTCCCAGAAGGCGCCCTGGTCGTGGGCACACAGCGAAGCCACCGCCGACGGAAAGGCCTCGGGGTGGATGTTGGTCAGGGGGAAGTTGCGATACACGAAGCGGATCTGGCCCGGGTAGGCGGCCAGCAGGCCCTTGTAGGTTTCCAGGTAAAACTTGCGGCAGAACGGACACTGGAAATCGCTAAACTCGACGATGGTGATGGGGGCATCGGCGGGACCCTGGCTGGGATAGCCTTCGGTTTCCACGGCCACGCGGCGGGGAATTGCAGTGGCGGCCTGTTGAACCGCCGCGGGAGCGGCGGCGCTGGTACCGCTGCCCCAGGCGTATCCGACCAGCAGACCGACCCCAAATGCCAGCACAACCAGGATCATGTAAAACTGGCTGCGTTTGAGGGTGATCGTGCTTTTTTCACGAGGTGAGGGGGAGGGTTTATCTTTCATAGGCGGGGATTATACTGCCGAATGGCGGGCTGCAAAGGCCGCCGGGCGGGTCGGTTTTTGCATCTTTCCGGAGGGGGACGCGTATATTTTCAGTGGAGGTTCCCATGACGACCCAAACGAAAAGTAATTCCATTCCCTGGTTCCTGTGGCCGTTCGCGGCCATCTGGCGGCTGCTGGCCGTGATCGTGGAGATGACCGGCCGCTTCGTGGCGATGCTGCTCGGCATCGTCTTCATCGTGGTTGGCGTAATCGTCAGCCTGACCATCATCGGCGCAATTGTCGGCCTGCCGCTGGCGCTGATCGGTTTGCTGCTGTTCCTGCGAGGGCTGTTCTAAAAAAGTAGGGCGAGATAATCATCTCGCCCTACGGTTTTAATCCAGATTGGCTTTGGGCTGCGGACGCGGCCTGTTGAACGGGAGCCGCATACGGGTCCAGAGCGAGGCCAGGGGGCGTTTGACGGCGGGGATGCGGAAGATCATCAACAGCAGCAGAACGATCCCATATACCAGCGGCCGCAGGATGTCGCCCGAGAGGGTGAAGATGTCGCCTTTCTTGCTCCAGGCGTAGTGCAGGATCACCAGCGGGGCAATGAAATAAACCACCTGGTGCAGGCGCTTCCAGTTTTTCTTGAGTCGAATTTTCCAGATGTCGAAGGAGGTGACGGCCAGCGGGATGAGCAGCAGGAAGGCGGTCATGCCGGCCAGGATGTAGGGTTTCTGGAAAACCGTCTGGATGATGAGGCTCCAGGCCAGGCCGTAGTCCAGGTCGGCGAAGATGATGACGTGGATGGTGGCATACATGAATGCATACAGCCCCAGGGCGCGGCGGCGTTTGAGGGGTTCCTTCCAGCCAAAGAGGCTGTGGAGCGGAGTGCAGGCCAGCGAGAGCAGCAGCAGGGTGACGGCGGCGCGGCCCGTGCGCTGCTCCAGCGCCTGGATGGGATTGGCGGTCAGGTTGTCGGCGGCAAAGTCGACGATCATGCGCGCCAGGGGAAACCATGCGCCGAGGTGCATGAGGATTTGAAGCGGGGTGTAGCGTTGCAGGAAATTTTTCATGTGGTCTGGTCAAGCCTTACAAAGAATATGGAGTCCAGAAGCAGAGCTTCTGGACTGGTTCCAGGAATGTCCGCAAGTAGAACTTGCGGACTCCGGGGGGTTAATACTCTGCCATCAAATCCATGCCATCGTACAGGTGCGCGACTTGTTCGCCGTAGCCGTTGAACATCAGGGTTTCGCGGCGGGCCAGCTCGCCGATGCGGCGTTCGGAGGCCTGTGACCAGCGCGGGTGCGAGCGCTCGGGGTTGACGTTGGAGTAGAAGCCGTATTCGCCCGGGTTGGCGTCGTTCCACAGGGTCGAGGGTTGGTAGTCGACCAGCTCGATTTTCACGATGGACTTGATGGACTTGAAACCGTATTTCCACGGCACCACCAGGCGGATGGGCGCGCCGTTCTGGTTGGGCATAGGCTCGCCGTACAGGCCCGTGGCCAGGATGGTCAGGTCATTCATAGCCTCGTCCAGGCGCAGGCCTTCCTGGTAGGGCCAGGAGTAGAAGCGCGAGCTTAGCCCGGGCATTTCCTCGGGGCGGTTAACCGTCTCGAAGCGCACGAATTTTGCGTCGGAGGTGGGTTCCACTTCCTTGAGCAGGCTGGCCAGGGTGAAGCCCGTCCACGGGATGACCATGCTCCAGGCCTCCACGCAGCGCAGGCGGTAGATGCGCTCCTCCTGGGTGAAGTTTTTGAGCAGGTCTTCGATGCCGAATGTCTTCGGCTTGTTCACCAGCCCGTAGACTTCGACCGTCCAGGGCGAGGTGGTGAAACCCTGGGACATGGGAGCCACGCCTTCCTTGGAGGTGGTGAACTCATAGTAATTATTATAGTTGGTGATGTCCTCGTAGGTGTTGAGCGGGTCACCCAACTCGTCGGTCATGCCGTTCGCCTCGGGCATGGGGCCGCTGGGCGTGACGGCCACCTGGGGCGCGCAGGCG
Organism: Chloroflexota bacterium; assembly: GCA_049324895.1. Classification (GTDB taxonomy): domain Bacteria; phylum Chloroflexota; class Anaerolineae; order Anaerolineales; family Villigracilaceae; genus JACPVF01. The sequence goes on along the minus strand of JBMOMS010000162.1, from coordinate 5,938 downwards.
GCCAGCATGGCGGCGCTTGCGGCTATGCCCGCCGCCTTGATGAAGTCGCGCCGTGAGAGGTACAGCGACTTGGGGGTGATCTCCGAGGGGAGCACGGGAACGGATTTGTATTTTGTATCCATTTTTCCTCTTTCAGTTTTCTACCAGCAGGGATTGAATGGCGGCTTCGGTTTCGGAATAAGCGCCTTCGCCGATGTGGACGTAGCGCAGGCGGCCGTGTTTGTCGATCAGGTAGAGGGTGGGCCAGTAGCGGTTGTTGTAAGCCTGCCAGGTGGCGCCGTCGTTGTCCTGGGCCACGGCGTATTCGATCTGGTTGCGCGCCACGGCTTCCTTCAGGTTGTCGAGGTCGGACTCATAGTCGAACTCGGGGTAGTGGTTGCCGATCACGACCAGGCCCTGGTCTTTATATTTGCTGTGCCATTCCCTCAACGAGGGAATCACGTGTTGGCAATTAATTCAGCCAAACGTCCACATATCGATCAGCACCACCTGTCCGCGCAGGTCAGCCAGGCGCAGGGGGGCCTCCACGTTCAGCCAGGTGTCGTTGGTCAACTCGGGGGCCAGCCCGAGGTCGGGCAGGGGTTGGGCGCTGTGGACGGCGGGCTGCGGCGCGTTTTCCATGGGGGCTGCACAGGCCGCCAGGACGAGTAGAAAAAATCCATACAGCAATCGTTTCATGGCATGTTCTCCTTGATGGAACGATTGTAGGAAATCTTCCTTACGAAAGAATTACGAAAGGCTGAGAAGTTGGTTAAGGGAGTATGAACGAAAAAGTGGCGCCGCGGCTGACTTCGCTTTCGACCTGCATGATGCCCCCATGCGCCTCGACGATGCCGCGCGCGATGGCCAGCCCCAGGCCCGCCCCGCCCGTGAGGCGGCTGCGGGATTTTTCGCCGCGATAGAAACGCTCGAAGATGTGCGGAACGTCTTCGGGGTGGATGCCCTCGCCCGTATCCTGCACGCGGATTTCGACGCCCGCGCCTGTTCGCCGCGCCGTGACCGTGACCCGGCCCCCGGGCGGCGTGTGCCGCAGGGCGTTGCCGACCAGGTTGTTGAGCACGCGCCCGATGCGCTGGGTATCCATGAAGACGGGATCGAGGCCCGCCCCGGCGTCCCCATCCAGGTTGACGGATTGCTGGGCGGCCAGGGCCGAGAAGGCTTCGAGCGTGTCGGAGATCAGGTCGGTCAGCGAGGCGTCGGCGCGGTCGAGCTGCAATCCGCCCGCGTCGAGCTGGGCCATCTGGAACAGGTCATCGACCAGGGCCGAGAGCGAGCGCACGTCGCGCTGGGCCGTCTGGAGGTAGCGCCTGACGGTCTGCGGTTCCTCCACCACGCCATCGGCCAGCGCCTCCAAAATGGCGCGGATGGATGCCAGCGGCGTTTGCAGGTCGTGGCCGACCCAGGCGATCAGGTCGGCGCGCAGGCGTTCGAGTTCGCGCTGCTTCTGGTCGGCGGCTTCCAGGCGGGCGGCCATCTGGTTGAACGAAGCGGCCAGGGCGGCCACCTCGTCCCTGCCGCTGACGGGCACGCGCGTATCCAACTCGCCCTCGGCCAGCCGTTCCGCCGCCGCCTTGAGCAGGTGCAGCCGGTCGGTGACGGTATTGGAGACGAAATAACCCAGGGCCATGGCCATGCCGCTGGCAAAGATCAGCAGCACGATGGCCAGCAGCAGGTCGTGCTGGCTGGCAAACATCATCTGCGCCGAGAACCAAACGTTAAAGAAAGTCAGCAGGCTGGAGAGGGCATAGCCGCCCAGCAAAGTCCAGCGCATGGACGAGGAACGCGTCAGCCAGCCGAGGCGGTACGCGCCATAGCCGACCAGCGCCGAGGACAAGGCCGTGATCCCCAGAAAGAGCGCCATCAACCCCAGGTCGCTCAGTGGCGGGGCCATCATCATCTTGAAGATGCCCAGCGAAACGGCCACGATCAGCAGAATGCCGAGGATGAAGCGAGTGGGCAGGGTCAGGGAATTTGCTCTCATGGTTCGAATTTATAGCCCACGCCCCATACGGTCAGCAGGCGGGCGGGCTTGGAGGGGTCGTTCTCGATCTTCTCGCGCAGGCGGCGGACATGCACCGTGACCGTGCCCGCGTCGATGTACTCCGCGCCGCCCCACACGCGTTCGAGCAGCTGCTCACGGGTGAACACCTGGCGCGGATGGCGGGCCAGCAGGTAGAGCATGTCGAACTCGCGCGCGGTCAACTCGACCGGGACATCCCGCGCCGTGACCGTGCGGCTGCGCGGATCGATGTGCAGCCCCTCGAATTCCAGCGCCCGCTCGGCCTCCACTTCGGCCTGCTCCCGTTTCGTGCGGCGCAACACCGCCCGCACGCGGCTGACCAGTTCCTGCGGGCTGAAGGGTTTGATCATGTAATCGTCCGCGCCCATTTCGAGGCCCGCGATGCGGTCGATCTCCTCGCGGCGCGCCGTCAGCATGATGATCGGCACATCGGAGCGGTCACGCAGCCAGCGGGTCAGCGAGAGACCGTCCACTTCGGGCAGCATCAAATCCATGACCACCAGGTCGGGGATGCCGCGTTCCAGCAAATTCATGGCCTGCCTGCCATCCGCGGCGGTCTGGATGCCGTAGCCTGCCCGTTGCAGGTACAGCCCCACCACCTCGGCGATGCTGGGTTCATCTTCCACGATCAGGATGCGCTTTTCATTCATGCTTCAATCATACCTGAATGCGCCCGTGAAAGGATTACGGAATTCTTACGGCTGGCGGCCAGGCTTCATACTTTCGTAAGGCTTTGGCAGGAGTTTCTTAAGACGGGCTTGCTATCATGTGCTCATTCAACTCACAAAGGAGACCGAAATGAAATTCCGAAACCCCCTGTTCCCCCTCTTGATCGCCCTGAGCCTGATCCTGGCTGCCTGCGGCGCGCCGTCCACGCCCGAGGCCATGATGGACAAGCCGACCGAGGAAGCCATGATGGATAAACCCACTGAAGAGGCCATGATGGAGAAGCCCGCGGACGACATGGTGATGCACGAGACGCCCACGCCGGATGCCATGATGGACAAGCCCATGGAAGAAGGCATGATGGAGGCCCCCGCCTGGTTCGGCGCGGCGCTGACCAATGTCAACACCGGCGAGACCTTCACGATCAACGACTTCAAAGGCAAGGTGGTGCTGGTCGAGACGATGGCCGTGTGGTGCTCGAACTGCCTGAAGCAGCAGGGCCAGGTCAAGGCGCTGCATGAACAACTGGGGATGCGGGATGATTTCATCAGTGTGGGACTGGACATCGACTTGAACGAGAACGCCGACCAACTCAAGTCCTTCACCAGCGGACAGGGCTTTGATTGGTACTATGCCGTGGCCTCCGCCGACGTGGCGCGCGAGATCGCTTCCCTGTACGGCGACCAGTTCCTCAACCCGCCTTCCACACCCATCCTGATCATCGACCGTCACGGCGTGGCGCATCCGCTGCCCTTTGGCATCAAGAGCGCCGACGACCTGGCCAAGGCCATCCAGCCGTACCTGGATGAGGGTATGTAAACAAAGGCACAGACCCTAAAGGTTTTCAAAACCTTTAGGGTCTGGAGTAAATTATGGAAACCATTCTCACTTCCCTCTCCATCGGTCTGTTGGCCACCACCAGTCCCTGTGTGCTGCCGCTCTACCCCGGCTTCCTGGCCTATCTCAGCGGCGGGCAGGCCGGCTTGCAAAACAAGCCGGGCCGCTACCTGCTGGGCTTCTTCGTGCTGGCAGGCGTGCTGACCATGATGCTGGCGCTGGGCGGCATCATCGCCCTGCTGTCGATCTCGGTGGGGCGGGCGCTTTCGGTGATCATCCCCATTGCCGACCTGCTCATCGTGTTGCTGGGCGTGCTGCTGCTGTTCGATATCAATCCGTTCAAGCAATTGCCGCAGGTGCAGGTGCCCGTGCTCTCGCATCCCTTCGTCAATGCGTTCATGTATGGCCTGTTGTACGGGCCGATTGCCCTGCCGTGTTCGGGGCCGCTGGTGGTGAGCATCTTCGCCCTGTCGCTGACGGCGGGGGAGGCCTTAGGCAAACTGACGGTCTTCTTCTGGTTCGGGATGGGGTTTGGCCTGCCGCTGCTGCTGCTGTCCTTCCTCTCGGGCGCGGCGCAGCGCTGGATCACGCGCCAATTCGCCCTGCGCGCGCGGCTGATCAACGTGGTCAGCGGCCTGCTGCTGGTGGGCATCGGGATCTACGACCTGGTCACGAACTGGGCTTTGATCGCGGCTTACTTGTGAGCCAGCCACTCCATGACGCCGCGCGCGGCGACGCGCCCGCTGGCAAAGCAGGCCGTGAGCAGGTAGCCGCCGGTCGGCGCTTCCCAATCCAGCATCTCGCCGGCGCAGAAGACACCAGGCAAATTCTTTAACATCAAATGTTCATCGACCGACTCGAAGGTCACGCCGCCGGCGCTGCTGATGGCCTCGTCCAATGGGCGCGGACGGAGCAGTGGAACGGGCAGGCGCTTGATGGCCGCCGCCAGTTTGGCAGGATCGGTGAAGTCCTCTTTGGGGATGAACTCGTGCAGCAGGCCGACCTTCACGCCCTTGAGTCCAATCGTCCGCTCGATGTGGCTGGACATCGAACGCGAGCCGCGCGGTTTGCTCAGGGATGCGGCCAGCTTCTCCTGCGTGGAACCCGGCGCCAGGTCCAGAAAAAGGATGGCGCGGCCATGGGCTTCGATCTCATCGCGCAGGCGCGCGGAGGCGGCGTAGACCAGGCTGCCTTCCACGCCTTCTTTGGTGATGATGAACTCGCCCTGCTGATGAAAATCCCCGAACGAAAGGATGACGGATTTGATGGGCTGGCCCTCGAAGCGCGAGCGGAAATGCTCGGACCAGTCCACGTCGAAGCCGCAGTTGGCGGGACGCAGCTCCCGCACCTGGACCCCGGCCTGCCTCAGGCCATCGACCCAGTCGCCGCTCGAGCCGAGGCGCGCCCAACTGCCGCCGCCCAGGGCCAGGATGACCGCATCGGCGCGGACGAGTGTTTCGCCTTCGGGCGTCTCGAAGCGCAGGGAACCGTCCGCGTCCCAGCCCATCCACTTGTGGCGCAGGTGGACGCTCACGCCGCTTTGGTCGAGGCGCTTCAACCAGGCGCGCAGCAGCGGACTGGCCTTCATGCCCACGGGAAAGACGCGCCCCGAGGTGCCGACGAAGGTCTCGACGCCGAGTTCGCCCGCCCAGGCGCGCAGGCCATCGGGCGTGAAATCGTTGAGCCAGGTTTCGACCTCGCGCGCGCTGTATCGGCTGACGAAACGCTCGAAGGGCTCGGCGTGCGTCAGGTTGAGGCCGCTCTTGCCGGCCATGAGAAACTTGCGCCCAAGCGAGGACATCGAATCGTACACGTCCACGCGGAGATGGGTTTGGCTGAGCACCTCGGCGGCCATCAGGCCGGCGGGTCCTCCGCCGATGATGGCGATGGTCTTGCTGGTTGAAGTCATGGGATGATTATAAGGACAAAACTCCCAACTGGGTTGGGGGATTTCCCTTGACAATTACTATACCAATCGGTATACTTCCGCCGCTTATGGACAACCGCGCCAAAATCCTTTCGAACGCCTTGAAGTTGTTTGCCGCGCGCGGCTACGACGCGGTTGGCACACAGGAGATCGTGGATGCGGCCGGCATCACCAAGCCCACGCTGTATCACTACTTCGGCAGCAAGGAAGGCCTGCTCAAGGCGCTGCTGGAGACGAACTTCGAGCCGTTGTATCAGTCGGTGCGCGAGGCGGCCACTTATCAGCATGACCTGCCGCTGACGCTGGAGCGGGTGGTGCTGGCCTACTTCAACTTCGCGGACAGGCACAGGCCGTACTATCGCATGCAGCTTTCGATGTGGTTTGCGCCCGTGGACAGCGTCCCCTTCAAAGCCGTGGCGGAGCTTAATCACAAACAGCAGCAGTTGCTCGAAACGCTCTTTCTGCAGGCCGCGGAGGATCACGGCAAC
>JBMOMS010000161.1:0-9985 GCA_049324895.1 Chloroflexota bacterium | reverse complement strand
ATGCAATCCGCTTTGGCTACGGGCGCGTAGCTCAATGGCAGAGCAGTGGCCTTTTAAGCCATTGGTTGAGAGTTCGAATCTCTCCGCGCTCACCTCGAATCCTCCCGTAGTGGAGGATTTTTGTTTGCGAGTCCCCGCAGGGGGGATGGTATTCGAATCCCTCCGCGCTCACCTCGAATCCTCCCGTAGTGGAGGATTTTTGTTTGCGAGTCCCCGCAGGGGGGATGGTATTCGAATCTCTCCGCGTTTCACAGGTTTTTTTGTTGGCTACTCGATCCAGATGGTGAGGATGTAATCCTGGGATTGAGGCAGGGGCATTGAAATCGTTGACGATTCTTATGGCATCATCGTGTCGGTCAAAACGAAACGGGGACACCATGATTTTGCCTTATGTGATTTGGAAGCGATTCCCGATACCTCCCCAAATTACCAGCCATTGGATGACTATGTTGTCTGGTTTGCGAACCGGTAGGGATGAAAACCGTCCACGAATAAACCCATTCACGAATGAACGAATACCGCGCACACTTTGCGTGACGTATCGAAACCAGCATAACGAAGCAATTTTCCCGCGCCAAAAATCAAGCCGCCATTACGAGGTTGCTTCGTCGCCACTCACCGTTTAAGGCTCGGGGCTCCTCGCAACAACAGGGCCTCTACTGAGACTTCCGAATAGCCTGTTTCGGAAGTCTTCTTTTTGTGCTAAACTCGCAACAACGATTTCCCATTTCTTTTACCGCTTCCCCCACTTTTTACTTTCCACCCACCCACTATGGAAACCTTACAAACCCACCTCAATCCCGATAACGAAGAATTCAAACAAAACGCCGAACATCACCGCGCCATCGCGCAGGAACTGCGTGAGCGGCTCGCGCTGGTCCGCCAGGGCGGCGGCGAGAAGTACCGCAAGCGCCACGAAGAGCAGGGCAAGCTGTTCGTGCGTGAGCGCATCGAGCGTCTGCTCGACCCTGGCTCGCCCTTCCTGGAACTCTCGGCGCTGGCGGCGTATGACTTGTATGATGGGGACGCGCCAGGCGCGGGCATCGTCACAGGCATTGGACGGGTGTCCGAGCGTGAGGTGTTGATCGTCGCCAACGATGCCACGGTCAAGGGCGGATCGTACTTCCCGATGACGGTCAAGAAGCACCTGCGCGCCCAGCAGATCGCCGAGGAGAATCATCTGTCCTGCCTGTATCTGGTCGATTCGGGCGGGGCCTTTTTACCGCTGCAGGATGAAGTCTTCCCCGACGTCAACCACTTCGGGCGCATCTTCTACAACCAGGCGCGCATGTCCGCGAAGAAGATTCCGCAGATCGCCGCGGTGATGGGAAGTTGCACCGCGGGCGGCGCTTATGTGCCAGCCATGAGCGACGAGGCGATCATCGTCAAAGGGACAGGCACCATCTTTTTAGGCGGCCCGCCGCTGGTCAAGGCCGCCACGGGCGAGGACGTCACCGCCGAGGAGTTGGGCGGCGCGGACGTCCACACGCGATTAAGCGGCGTGGCCGATCACTTCGCGGAGGATGACGAGCATGCCATCGAGATTCTGCGCGAGATTGTTGCCACGCTCCCCATGAAAGACGAAAGAGGAAGGAGCTCTTTCATCTTTCCTCTTTCCCCACCCGAAGAACCACTTTACCCAAGCGACGAGATCTACGGCGTCCTCCCGCGCAGCTTCCGCGAGGCGTATGATGTGCGCGAGATCATCGCGCGTTTGGTGGATGGTTCCAGGTTCCGCGAGTTCAAGGCGCGCTACGGCACGACCCTGGTGTGCGGATTTGCGAGCATCCACGGATTCCCCGTCGGCGTGATCGCCAACAATGGCGTGCTGTTCAGTGAATCCGCGCTCAAGGCGACGCACTTCATCGAGTTGTGCGACCAGCGCGGCATCCCGCTGGTGTTCCTGCAAAACATCACCGGCTTCATGGTGGGACGCGAATACGAGGCGGGCGGCATCGCGCGCGACGGCGCAAAGATGGTTCACGCAGTGGCCAACACCCGGGTCCCCAAGCTGACGGTGGTCATCGGCGGCTCGTTCGGCGCGGGCAACTACGCCATGAGCGGCCGCGCCTACGGCTCACGCTTCCTGTGGATGTGGCCCAACGCGCGCATCTCCGTCATGGGCGGGGAACAGGCCGCCAACGTGCTGCTGACCATCAAGCAGGACCAGCTGGCCCGCGAAGGCAAGCCCGCCATGACGAAGGAAGAAGCGGACGAGTTCAAGCGTCCGATTTTGGAGAAGTACGAAAACGAAGGCAATCCTTATCATTCCACAGCGAGGTTGTGGGATGACGGCGTGATCGACCCTGTAGACACCAGGCAGGTGCTGGGACTGGCGTTGTCGGTGGTGCTGAATGCGCCGGCGGAGGATCGTCATTTTGGCGTGTTCAGGATGTGAGAGAGGAAAGACGAAAGAGGAAAGAGGTTCCGCGGCCATGAATTATGCTGAGTGGATGACGCAGGTTCCATCACATATCACCAATGACCCGATCTGGAAGCTGGAAGTGTATCGGCTGGCTTTATTTGCAGGCGATATCGGCCTCCAGGATGCACTCGTCATGATGAAGAAGCCCTTGATGATGAGCGTAGCAGATCAACTTCATCGCGCCATGGATTCGATCAGCGTAAATCTCACCGAAGGTTATTCACGCAGCACAGGCCCCGACCGCGCCCGCTTCATCGAGTCCTCGCTCGGTTCCGCCCGCGAGAGCCGCGACTGGTATTACAAGTCCCGCCATGTCCTTTCCCCTGAAGTCCTCAAACATCACATGGGGTTGACCACCCGCCTCATCGCCATGCTGACGCCCATGATCCAACATCAACGCAGGAATGCCCTGCGCGAGGAGCCGGCGACCTACGACGCCTCAGGCTTCTCCCTCGAAGCCGAAGTCCCGCTCCCATAGAACTTCTTTCCTCTTTTCCTCTTTCTTCCAACCCCCATCCACTTTTCCCCGCGGAGAATCCCATGTCCCATAAAACATCCTCCCCCCATCACCTCCTCGCCCAACTCGCCGGCGGCTGGTCGGGCACATCCAGGGTGTGGTTCGAGCCAGACAAGTTGGCGGATGAGTCGCCTGTCGTGGGTACCATCCAACTGGTGCTGGATGGGCGCTTTGCGCTCTTCCTGTATCAGGGTTCGATGGACGGCGAGGCCCAGCATGGCATGTTCACCTTCGGCTTCAACACCACCCTCGAACGCTACGAGGCCAGTTGGGTGGACTCGTTCCACAACAACACCGCCATCATGTTCTGCATTGGCGCAGCCGCCGAAAACGGATTCTCCGTCCTGGGCAGTTATCCCGACCCCACCGGCGGCCCCGATTGGGATTGGCGCACGGAGGTCGTCCTCGTCGATCCCGATCACCTCACCCTCACGGCCTACAACATCCCCCCCGAAGGCGAGGAATTCAAGGCCGTGGAAACCAGACTGGCGAGGATGAAAAAATGAAAATCCTGATCCTCGGCGGAACACGCTTCCTTGGACGGCACCTGGTCGACTCGGCGCTCGCGCGCGGGCATGAAGTGACGCTCTTTAATCGCGGTCGGACGAATCCCGACCTCTTTCCGCAGGCGCACACCATCCGCGGCGACCGGGGGACCGACCTGGCCCTGCTCTCGGGCGGATCCTGGGATGCGGTCATCGACACCTGCGGCTACCTGCCGCGCATCGTGCGTATGTCGGCCCAGGCCTTGCGGGATGCGGTGGGAAGTTACGTGTTCATTTCCAGCATTTCGGTGTATGCCGATTTCCGCAAGCTCGGGATCAGCGAAAGTGATGCGGTCGGCGTACTGCGCGAGGAAACGGAGCAGATTACGGACGAGAGCTATGGTCCACTCAAGGCTTTGTGCGAGCAGGCCGTGCGGGATGTCTTCGACGCCCGAGCCTTGATCATGCGCCCCGGGCTGATCGTCGGCCCGCAGGACCCGACCGACCGCTTCACCTACTGGCCGGTGCGCGTGGCCCGCGGCGGGGAGGTGCTGGCCCCCGACCGCCCGGACGGGTTCACCCAGGTCATCGACGCGCGCGACCTGTCGGATTTCATCATCCATTTGATCGAAGAAAAAGTTGCGGGCACATTCAACGCCACCGGCCTGCCCGCCGCCCTGACCTTCGGCGAATTGCTGGAGACCTGCAAACAGGTCAGCGGAAGCGAGGCAACCATCCGCTGGGCCTCCGCGGAGTTTCTCGCCCAAAACAAGGTCGCGCCGTGGAGCGACCTGCCCGCCTGGCTGCCCGACGATGGCGAAGACGCGGGGTTCGCGCACGTGGACGTTTCCAGGGCGGTCGCCGCCGGCCTGACCTTCCGTCCGCTGGCCGGGACGGTGCGGGATACGCTCGATTGGGCCGCGGCCCGCCCTGCCAACCACGAGTGGCGCGCGGGATTGAAGCCTGAGCGCGAAGGGGAATTGTTGAAGTTGATGTAAAGAAGAGAGCGGACAAGCACCTTCGCCCTGAGCGGAGCCGCGTTTTTTGCGGCGCAGTCGAAGGGCGGAGGGTGTTTTTACCCGCGAATATTCTTCCCGTATCCCGCCTCGACCAACACTTGTCCATCCTTGAAGGCCGTTCGCCCGCGCAGGGTTACCTTGCGGACGCGGCCTTTTACCTTCCAGCCTTCGAAAGGCGTCCAGCCGCAGCGGGTGAAACTTTCGGAGGCTTTGATTTCGTAAGCGACATTCTCGTCCACTTCGACCCAGGTCTCGGGCTGTTCGGGCAGGTTGAAGATGCGCCGCGGGTTGGTGACCATGCGCGTGAGCAGGTCATCCAGCGTCAGGCGGCCGGCGTCCACGGCGGTCAGCAGCAGGGGCAGGATCGTCTCCAGGCCGGGGAAGCCGGGCGGGGGATTCTCGGAGTCCTTTTCCGCGATGGTGTGCGGGGCGTGGTCGGTGGCGAAGCAGTCGATTACATCCAGGTTGGCCCAGAGTGCATCCACATCCGCCTGGGTCGCCAGGCGTGGACGCACCTCGCCGCGGCCGGGGTGCCCGTGACTGATGGCGGGAATATCATCCTTCGTCAGGAACAGGTGATGCGGGCAGACCTCACAGGTCACCTGGATGCCGCGCTCTTTGGCGGCCTTGATCAGCAGCACTTCTTCCTTCAACGAAATATGCGCAATATGGACAGGCCGCTCATAAATGGCCGCGAACAGAATCGCGGCGGCCATGCTGCGGCTCTCGGAGTGCGCCACGATGGGCAGGGACTTGGGCCAGTGCTGAAAATGCGGCGTCCACAGCGACATGTCGTCCAGGCGCAGTTGGCCGAAGGTGGAGTCGAGGTACATCTTGAGGCCCGCCGAACGCGCGGGCAGGGAGGGATGGCGGGGCCAGTCCGAGTTGTCGGGGCCTGCTCCGAGGAATTGGGCATAGTCGCAGCGCGCCTTCACTTTGGCGGAATCCAGCGCCAGGTCGAGGGTTTGGGCGTCGAAGATGGGCGGCTGGGTATTGGGCATGGCCAGCACCAGCGTGACTCCGCCCGCCAGCGCGGCGCAGGTGCCCGAGTCGTAATCCTCCTTGTGGGTCGCGCCGGGTTCGCGCAGGTGGACGTGCGGGTCGATCAGGCCGGGCAAGCGCATCATGGAGTTTCATCCTTTTTCGGTTGCTGTTCGCGGTCGAGCCATAACTCGCGATATTTGCGATTCCAGTCCATCAGGAAGCGAAAGGCGACCACCAGGCCGACGCCGAGGGCCGCCCAGAAGACGGGGCCGCGCAGGTCGAGCAGCCACAGTATGGGCGCGGTCAGTAGGCCTGTGAAGACGCCGGCGCGCGCGCTGTGACGGAGGGTCAGCGTCAGCAGGATCAAGATTCCCAGGGTGAGCAGAAAGGCCCGCGGGTCGAGCGCCAGCAGCGCCCCGCCCGCCGTCGCCAGCCCCATCCCGCCGCGGAATTGGGCGAAGAGCGGCCAGCAGTGTCCCGCCACGGCCAGGGCGGCAACGTAGGGCGAGATACTATCTCGCCCTACAGATAAAGCCAGCCAGACGGGCAGGAAGCCCTTGGCGATGTCCAGCGCCAGCACCAGCGCGCCCCAGCCGAAGCCCGCCTGGCGGATGGTGTTGGTCGCCCCGGCGTGACCCGAACCCGCGTCGCGCACGTCCGCGCCCGTGGCCAGGCGCGTCACCCAGACGGCAAAGGGCAGCGAACCAGACAGGTAACCCAGCAGGGGCAGGAGGAAGGGCAGGAAAACGTCCATGCTATGGGCAGGAGGAAAGGCTGGGGAAGATTTTTTGGCTGTATTCGTCCATCATCCCCGGGTTGGACTGGGGAAAGACCAGCATGTACACCAGGATGCGCGTGTCGGTATCCTGCTTGACCCAGTAGTGCGCCATGAAGGGCGTGCCCTCCTCCACCAGTGAGTATTCGTACAGCGACAGCCCGCCCGCCTCGCAGAAATTATCCAGGGCGTAGCTTTCATAATCGGCGAAGATGATGCTGAAGCCCTCGTCGTTGAAATAATTGTTCATGTCCTCCTGGGTGTACCCGCAGGTGAAGATCAGGTACTCCGTGTAGGCGATGGCCTGAACCGTGTCGTTGCGGCGCGTCAGTGTGACCTTGTAGGGGTCGACCGTATAGCTTTTGACCCATTGGGTGGAGTCGAAAGCCTCGCGCCCAAAGGCAAGCGCTTTGTCGACATCCGCCTCGCTGGGTTCGATGGGGCCGCAGTCGTCGCGCGGACCCTCGGCCTGGTCCGCGGCCGGGGTGGACCCGCACCCGGACAAGAGTCCCGCCAACAGAACGGCGGCCAGGACCAGGCTTCGGAAGAAATGGAATTTCGATCCAGTTTGATGGGTATTCATCTGCCTTCTCCTTCTTTCGGTCTCGATGCGGTGATTATTATATAATACCCACGGGTGAAAATTGCGCATTCCACCGTACCTTCTCAATTTCCTGGGGTAATTTGGTGCGCAAGTTCTACTTGCGCATTTTCCCGAAGTAGAACTTCGGGACTCCAGAACACGCCCCAAAATATTGAGAAGATACATTCCACCCTCTAAAAAAGCGCAATTTTCACCCGAGTGCGGTGACCGCACTCGGTCACAACTTGCGCTTTCTCGATTCCTGGAATTGAATCCAGGCGCGCAGCAGGCGGTAGACCAGCGGCCCGAGCAGGAAGACGGCCAGCAGCAGCACGAGCAGAATCTCCTGCCAGCCCACCACGAAGACCGGCCGACAGGCCAGCGACGCCATGACCAGCGCCAGGAGCGGGGCGGGACTATGCCGATTCAACCACGATCTCCTTGACGCGTCCCACCTGCCCGTCCACCAGGCGGACCTTGATCCCGTGCGGGTGCGTGGGCGACTTGGTCAGGATGTCCCTGACGATGCCTTTGGTCAGTTTGCCCGTGCGCTGGTCCTGCTTGAGAACGATCAACACGGTCTGGCCTGGCTTGACGTTGGCGCGGATTTGTCCGTTCATATCAATACGTCAACACCAGTCCGCCGATGGACAGACCCGCGCCCGTGCCGACCAGCAGCACCTTGTGGCCGCGCTGGATCTTGCCATCACGCACGGATTGATACAAGGTGGACGGGATCGAGGCCGCCACGCAGTTGCCCAGCCATTCGAGCGTGCTCATGATTCGGTCCTGCGGCCAGCCGAAGCGCGAGAGCATCATCAGCCCGACCTTGCTGGCCTGGTGCGGGACGACCACGTCGATGTCGACCAGACTCTTCGAGAGGCCTGGGTACAACTCTTCGAGGTAGTCTGAGGCGATGCCGCGCACCATGCGCAGCACGGCGGGGCCGTCCATGTGGAAGAGGTCATCCTCGGGGTTGTGATTTGGTTTGGCGGGATGCCGCCCCGAGCCGCCGCCCATGATGGCGGTCAGGTAGGCGCCGTCGCCGTAGGTCTTGAGATGGGCGTTGTGGATCATGGACTTGTCCCCCGCGCCCGAGCGCGTGACCACGACTGCCGCCGCGGCATCCCCCACCAGCGAAGCGGATTCAGGCTCCTTCGGGTTGATTCCGCAGGAAGCCACATCCGCGCTGGCGATGAGAATATTTTTGTAGCGTCCCGAGTTGAGGTAGTTGGCGGCCACGTCCAGGGCGGCGATGAAACTCAGGCAGGTGTTGTGGACGGTCATGGCGGGGATGCCCGACTTGCCGAGGCCAAGTTGTTTTTGGATCAGCGCGCCCGTGTCGGGGATGGCCTGTTCGCCCGTCCCCGAGGCATTGATGATGAGACTGAGCTGATCGGGTTTGAGTCCCGCCTCGTCGAGCGCCTCGCGCGCAGCCTGGGCGGCCATGTACGAGGAGGTCTCGTCCGTCACCCAGCGTCGTTCGCGCACGCCGTTGTGACGCTCCACCCAGCCCGCCGGCAGGTTGCAAATTTTTTCCAGCTCCGAACTGGGCACAATACGCGCAGGCAGGTAACGCCCAAGACCAATAATTTTGAGGGGCAGGTTGACTTCCATGGGTCTCCTAAAATACTTGGTGGTTGAGTAGCCCCGCGCTCTTTGCGGGGCGTATCGAAACCACCAGTTTATAAAAGTACGTTTCATTCCTGGTGGTTTCGATACGGCGGCGAAGAACATGCCGCCTACTCAACCACCGTTTGTCCTAAAAATCCATCTTCTTAAAATACGGGATCGCCAGGTCGCCGATCCGCTGGATGACCTGCCACGGGCGTTGACGCCTGAACGGCAGGTGCTGGGTGAAGACTGCATTATATTCGGTTGCGCTTTTCCCGCCGCGGATCTTTTTGAAGCGGCCCACGCCGCCGCTGGCATGTACCATCAGTCCGCGCGCCAGGCCTTCCTGCAAGGTGACCAGCGTCAGCAGGCGGTACAGGCCCTCCTCCTGCGGCAGGGATGTGTCGTAGCCGAACAGCGGCTGGGTCATCAGGCCGTTGCGCGCGAAATAGCCCATGATGCCGTTCAGCTTCCCGTCCCGCCGAAGTCCGCGCAGGGTCAGCGTACCCTTGTCCCGCGCCAGGCGCAGAAAGGCTTCCGTGAACTGCGGGTTGTAATACGAATACTTTTCGAGATACAGCAGGTTGTACAACTCCACGGCGCGGCCCAGGTCGGCGTCACTCAGGGATTGGCCGTCCACGATCTCGTAGCCGTGACGCCGCAGCACACGCGCATCTTCCTTGTATTGCTTCGTGCGCCGCGCCTCCTCGGGATCCATGAACCAAACCTGGCGGCTGAGGATGAGGTCATATCCGCGCGCTTCGAGCGTCTGGCAGATGTGCGGATCGCGGGCCTCGTTCACCGAGCGGAAAACGACGGCGCGGTCGGGGAACCAGCGCATCAACGCTTCGCTCAGGACTTCAAGCTGGGTCGCCGTTATGGACGGGTATAGATTCGTCGACAGCAGCCAGTTGTTGACGAAGACGGCGCGGTCGAAGTCGCAGTGGCGCAGCCAGGCCGCCACGGGATGCAGGATCAGCTTGACCAGCGTTTCGACGGGCGGATTCTCCAGGTGGCGCACTTCCTCATATCCGCCATAGGAAATGTAATGGCTGTACGGCGAGACGGTGTAGGTGTTGTCGGGGTGAAAGTCCGTGACTGTGATGGGCAACAGCGTCTCATCCACTTTGGCGATCATCACCTGCGTGTTATGCACGTTGCGGATGTAGGCCTGCGGGCCGTCCTGAATCATTGGCAGCAGGTAGCGGCGCGCATACTCGCCGTCGGGCGTGGACGGCCAGTCGAGCGCGGCGATGTTCTCGCAGGTGAAGAGTTCTGCCTTCATTGGGGGGCAAACTTTGCAAGGGTCTCTTCGCAATGCGAAGGGATGACTTCCACACTGGGATGGACTTCGTGATAGGTGTGCAGCTCCGCGAGCGTGGCGCGATAGGCTTTCGGGTCGGCAAAGATCAAATTCGCCAGCGGATGCGGCGGACGATGCTCCGTGACGGAGCGTCCCTGCCAGGCGGCATCCGCCACGAAGAAGTACGCGCGTGCCTCGTCGCGGACGATCAGTCCCATCTGGCCAACGGCGTGACCTGGCAGTTCGACCGCGATGACCGACTCATCGCCCAGCAGGTCAT
>JBMOMS010000160.1:1512-74844 GCA_049324895.1 Chloroflexota bacterium | reverse complement strand
CTGCGGACTTCAGTCCGCAATACTATTGAAAAGCGGACTGAAGTCCGCGCTCCAGGTCAATTCGACATCCTCATCCAGGATGAACTCAATCATCCCTCGCTGATCGCCTCCAATGCGGGCAAACATCCCTATCCCGTGGTCAGCCTGGTACATCATCTGCGCTGCTCCGAGCTGCGCCCGAAATGGCAGAATGATTTCTATCGGGTCGTCGAAAAGAAATATCTGCAAAGCGTCGACGGTTTCATCTTCAACTCGCAGACGACGCAGGGCGTAGTCAACGAATTGGTTCAACATGGCAAACCGTCCATTGTGGCCTACCCGCCGACCGACCGCTTCGGGGCAATGGTCACGGAAGAGGAGATCATCGAGCGCGCCGCCGCCCCCGAACTGCGCATCCTGTTCCTGGGCAACGTGATGTTCCGCAAGGGATTGCATACGTTGATCGATGCGCTGAGCCATGTGGCGCAGCTTGCCAATTCGCGCTACAGAGTGGACGTGGTTGGCTCGCTGGAAGTCGAGCCTGCCTACGCGAAAGCCATGCAGGAGAAGGCCGCGCCTCTTTCCTCTTTCCTCTTTCACGGCCCGCTCGATAATGCCCCTCTTATTGAAAAATTGAAATCCGCCCATCTGCTGGTCGTCCCGTCCTCCTATGAGGGCTTCGGCATCGTCTACCTCGAAGGGATGGGCTTCGGCCTGCCCGCCATCGGCACCGACCTGGGTGCGGCACGCGAGGTCATCGCGGACGGGGGGGACGGATTCGTCGTCGGCGCGGGAAACGCCGTCGAATTGGCCGGGCGGCTCAAGCTCCTGGCCGAACAGCGCGGGACGCTCATCCGCATGAGCATCGCCGCGCGGGAGCGCTTCCTGCGCCAGCCGACCTGGGAGCGGACGGCAGAATCCATCCGCCAATTCCTGAAAGGGATGCTATAATCTGTTCGCCAAGCATTCAACCGTACCACTCACCGTCCCGCAGGTTCACCCTGGCAACAGGCTCGACTTACTGGAACCCGCGGGGCGTTTGCTTGTACTCAAGTTCTTAAAGGAATTCACGTGAAGTTCGAACAATTCAATTTGGACGCGCGTTTACAAATGGGGCTAACGCGCGCTGGCTACGAAACCCCCACTCCGATTCAGGAAGCCGCCATCCCAGCCGCCCTGCGCGGGCGCGATATCATTGGCACCGCCCAGACAGGCACAGGCAAGACCGCTGCCTTTGTGCTGCCCATCCTCCATCGCCTGCTCGACGGGCAGCGCGGCGTCCCGCGTGTGCTGATCGTCACCCCCACCCGCGAGCTGGCCGAACAAATCCACGAAGTCATTCGCACGCTGGCTGCGGGAACGAAACTGCGCAGCATCACCATCTATGGGGGTGTGGGCGCCAACCCGCAAATCCAGGCGTTGAAGCAGGGCGTGGAAATTCTGGTGGCCTGCCCGGGCCGCCTGCTCGACCTGATCGCCCAGGGTCATGCCCGCATGGAGAAGATCGAAGTGCTGGTGCTCGACGAGGCCGACCGCATGTTCGACATGGGCTTCCTGCCGGATGTCAAACGCATCATCAAGGCTGTGCCGACCCGCCGCCAGACCATGCTCTTCTCGGCCACCTTCCCAATGGAAGTGGAACAACTCGCCTCATCATCGCTCACCCAACCACAGCGCATCTCCGTCGGCCTCAGCCGCCCCGCGCACACGGTCACGCACGCGCTGTATCCCGTGCCGCAGCATCTCAAGTCGCAGCTGCTGCTGGAACTGCTCAAGCGCACCGAGACCGAATCGGTGTTGATCTTCACCCGCACCCGCCGCCGCGCCGAAAAACTGGACCGCCAGGTCAAGCAGGCCGGCTATCGCGTCACCAGCCTGCACAGTGACCGCTCCCAGGGCCAGCGCCAGGCGGCGCTCAGCGGCTTCAGGGACGGCAAATACCAGATCATGGTTGCCACCGACATCGCCGCCCGCGGCCTGGACGTGGAGAGCATCTCGCACGTCATCAACTTCGACATGCCCGACACCGCCGACGCCTACATCCACCGCATCGGCCGCACGGGCCGCGCCCAGAAGACGGGCGACGCCTTCACCCTGGTCACGCCCGAGGACAACGATATGATCCGCTCGTTGGAACGGATCATGGGCAAGCCGCTGCCGCGTGAAACCCTGGAGGGATTCGATTACGCCGTGCCGGCCCCGCCCAGGTCCGCTCCCAGTATGCATGACCGACACAAGCCCACGCGTCCCCTGCCCACGCCCGGGCATTACACCCGCAACGGGCTGACGCCGAGGCGGAGGAAGTAATTGGGGGTCTCCCGTAATTAACGGGAAACCTTTTTCAAACACAAAGGACACGACGGTCACAACCTTGGCACCGCCCGCCACCGTTCGTGCCGCGAGCACGACGGTGCGAGACGGCAGGGCAGGTGTTGTGCCCTTGTGGTGAGGCTCTTTCCCGTTAAAAACGGTAGAGCCGTAATTGGTCATTGGTAATTGGCGACCCGTCTCGAAAGAGGCGGGTTTCTTGTTTGCGTCAAACGCCTCCCGACGATTGAAAAATTCATGAAACAAATTCCCAATTTTTCCGTATAATGAGTACGGTGAATAACATGATCCACACATTCGAAATCGAAGGCCTGAGCGTGCAGACAGGCGACATCATCTGCACCATGAACGGCAAGCCCGATATCCTGCCCGGCGAATTCTGGCGACTGGTTGGGCGTCTCGTGCCCGGCGACGTGGACCACGTCGCCATCTACCTGGGCCCGAACGGACGCTGCGCCGAGGCAGGCTCGCGCGGCGTAATCACCTTCGAAGTCCCCGGCTGGCATTGGGACACCGAACGCATGGCGCGAGAACGCGGACTGCTCTTCGACACCTTATACGGCGTGGCCTCCCCGCTCGCCGGGCTGCAAGTGTCCGAAGGCGAGGAGGAGCGCATGCGCATCGCGGTCGCCGAATACTGTCTGGCTCAATTGGGACGGCCCTACAACCTGAACTTCCTCAACGCCGAAACCGAAGAGGCTTTCTATTGCAGCCAGCTGGCTTACAAAGCCTACCAGCAGGTGGGCATCAACCTGAACACCGGCCTCGCCATGGAGCAATTGCCCGGCACGAACGCCATCATCTACCCCCAGGAGATTTGGTCGGGCAGCCCGCATCGGGCGGCAGCGTCAGCCCAGCCAGCGGGCGCACCCGGGTAGCCTCCCCCTTTCATCGTAAAAACAAAAAAGAGCCTGATGCTAAGCATCAGGCTCTTTTGATTGCAGAACTTAACCCAGCACGGTGACGTTGGCCGCCTGCGGACCCTTGGGGCCCTTCTCGACGGTAAACTCAACCTTCTGGCCTTCCTGCAGGCTGCGGAAACCGCTGCCCTGAATCGCGGAAAAATGGACGAACACGTCCGCGCCGCCTTCGCGAGCGATAAAGCCGTAGCCTTTGTCGCCATTGAACCACTTGACGGTGCCGATGATACGATCAGACATTGTTTTTGCCTCCTTTGGCAAAATAGAAAGATGGATAGGTGGTCTGTTTGGTTCCATCGGAGGAAAAACGAAACGGCTCCTAGCACAATGAGCCGAGGTATTCCCGTACCAACGTGAACTTACTGTTATCCTATATGCTTAAGAATATCACATAAATCGCGAATGGTCAACAAAAACAGAAAAAAAACGCCTAAAATTTCGGCGGCAAAGCCCAAGCCTTCTTAAAATGCGCCCGAAAATCGTCCCAACGGCTGCCGCCTCAGGCGCGGACGGCTTCGAACAGGCTCTTAATGCTATAATCTCCGTTATGAATTTCCTCATCACAGGAGCCGCGGGTTTCCTCGGCTCTTCGCTTGCCAACCAGCTCGCCCGCGAGGGGCACCAGGTGCGCGGATTGGATGACCTCTCCACAGGCAACCCCCAGGCGCTCTCGCCCGACGTTCACTTCACGCGCGGGGATGTGAACGACCGCCCCAAGCTGTGGACTTTGCTCCAGGATGTGGATGTGGTCTACCACCTGGCGGCGCGCGTCTCGGTGCCCGAGTCGGTGCTGTACCCGCGCGACTACAACGCCTCGAACGTGGGCGGGACCGTTTCGCTGATGGAAGCCATGCGGGATGTGGGCGTGCGGCGGGTTGTCCTGGCCTCTTCGGGGGCGGTCTACGGCGACCTGGGCGAGCAGCCGCTGGGCGAAACCGTCACCCCCAATCCGCGCTCTCCGTATGCCGTCTCGAAACTGGCCGCGGAGTATTACGTGCGCACGATCGGCAATTTGTGGAATATCGAAACGGTCAGCCTGCGAATTTTCAACGCCTACGGACCCGGTCAGCACCTGCCCGCCTCGCATCCGCCCGTGGTGCCGCATTATCTGAAACAAGCCCTGCGCGGCGGGACACTGGTGGCGCACAGCGACGGATCCCAGACCCGTGACTACGTCTATGTGGATGACGTGGTCAGCGCGATGATCGCCGCCTCGACCGCGCCCAACATCAACGGGCTGGTCATCAATGTCGGCTCGGGGCGTGAGACCAGCATCAACGACTTGATCAAACAGGTCATCAACGTGACGGGCAGCAAGTCCAACGTGGTGCTCAATGCCCAGACCTCGGGCGGCGTCTCGCGCATGTGCGCGGACCTGAAACTGGCCCAGGAGAAACTGCGCTTCCAGCCGTCGATCAAACTGGAAGAGGGGTTGAGATTGACGCTGCAACGGGACGCGCGTTTCAAGTAACGTTGAACGTTTAACGTTTAACGTTCAAATAGCCAATGCCACCTCTTTCCCTTTCTTTCTACAACCGCCCCACCCTGACCGTGGCCCGTGAGCTGATCGGCGCGCGGCTGGTGCGGATTCTGGATGGGCAGCGGCTCGTCGGCCTGATTACCGAGACTGAGGGTTACATTGGCGAGGAGGATCTGGCCTGTCACGCCAGGGCGGGACGCACGCCGCGCACTGCGCCGATGTACGGCCCACCTGGACATGCCTACGTCTATTTCACCTATGGCAACCATTGGATGCTGAACGCCGTCACCGAGCGCGAGGGATGCCCCGCCGCGGTGCTGATTCGCGCCATCTGGCCCGTCGAGGGGGTGGAGGTCATGTCCGCGCGCAGGGGCGGGCGCGACACCTTCGGGCCTGGGAAGCTGTGCCAGGCGCTGGGCATCGACAAGGCGCTGAACACGGTCGATTTAACGGAATCAGGCTCAGGCTTGTGGATCGAAGCGGGAAACTTCATCCCAGATTCGTCCGTGACGATTGGGCCAAGAGTGGGTTTAAATAATACGCCAGAGCCGTGGCTGTCGAAGCCGTGGCGATTCCTAGTCAAAGGCTGGAAGATTTAGTGTCGTCATTGCGAGCCGCGAAGCGGCGAAGCAATCTCCCGTTTTTTAATTCCATGAGATTGCTTCGGGCTTCGCCCTCGCAATGACATTCACCAACGGAGGAGCTATGGGTTTACTCGAAGGAAAGAACGCTTTAATTTTTGGGCTGGCCAATGAGCGCTCGATTGCCTGGGGCATCACGCAGGCCTTCAGGCGCGAGGGCGCAACCCTCGGCATCAGCTACGCGGGTGAGATGCTGGCGCGGCGCGTCAAGCCGCTGGCCGAGCAGGTGGACTGCAAATGGGTCGAGGAATGCGACGTCACCAGCGATGAGCAGATCGCCACGGTGGCCGAAAAAGCTGCGGCGCATTTCGGCAAGATCGACGTGCTGGTGCATTCCATCGCCTACGCGGGCCGCGACGAGCTGAGCAAGCCTTATTACCAGACCAGCCGCGAAGGCTTCAAGACCGCCATGGACATCAGCGTGTTTTCGTTCGTGGCGCTGGCCAATGCCTTCCTGCCTTATCTGAACCCGGGCGCGTCCCTGATGTGCATGACCTATTACGGCTCGGTCAAGGTCGCCCCGCACTACAACGTGATGGGCGTCGCCAAGGCCGCGCTGGAATCGTCCACGCGCTACCTGGCCTACGACCTCGGCCCGCAGAAGATGCGCGTCAACGCCATCTCGGCGGGACCGATCCGCACCCTGGCGGCGGCGGGCGTGGGCGGCTTCCGCGACATGTACAAGCACTTCGCGGACATGTCTCCCATGCGCGAAAACGTGACCATCGAGGATGTGGGCAACTCCGCCGTCTTTTTGGCCTCCGATCTTTCCAGGCACATCACGGGCGAGGTTTTGTACGTGGATTCTGGTTTCAATACCATTGGCGTGCAGATGTCGGGGAAGGAAGAGCAGTGATCAGTAAACAGTAATCAGTGAGTAGTGTTCAGAGGGCGGGCCTGCGGGTCCGCCTTTTTTGTTGGGAGTCCGCAACACGCTTTGCCCCGTTGGGGGCCAAATTCCTCGTCGGGCGGTTTCTACGGTAAAATTAGGCCGATATGTTCAAACGCAACTCCACCCCCACCGAAACCACCCAGCCGATCCAGGCGGTCGAACGAATTACCTCCGTGCTCGGGCCAGGCATCGTCTGGCACGGCTCGATCAACGGCAGCGGCGGCGTCCGCATCGAGGGCGCCTTCGAGGGCGAGATCGCCCTGCGCGGCATGTTGGTCATCGGCGAGACGGGCCGCGTCACCTGCCAGAACGTGCGCGCCAACACCGTCATCGTGGCGGGCGCGGTGCGCGGCAATATCACCACCCAAAAGCTGGAAATCCGCGCCACGGGCCGCGTGTGGGGCGACGTGGTGACCACCGCTTTCGTGACGGAGGAAGGCGCCTTCCTGCGCGGACAGATCCGCATGGAGGAGACCGTCGAACTGGACCTGGGGCCTGCCCCCGAGTCCACGCCTTCGGAGGCCGCCCAGGCCGAATCCGCCACCCAGGCGACCGTCCTCGCGCCCACGCCCGTTCCCGTCCCTGTCGCAGAGACGTCTGCCACGGCGGCGACGTTCATCAAGAAAAAGAAGTAATCCACCTCTCCCCTCTTCAAAGCACTTTTCGAAAATTCCTGGAGTGCGGACTTCAGTCCGCAATACTGAAGCAGACTAAAGTCTGCACTCCGATTTCTCGGATAGGTTCAAAATAAGAGGGGGAACTGAAGGCCACCATGCGCTACCGCGACCTCCCCATCCAAACGCAACGTGAATTTCCCAACAACGCCCGCACCCAGGGATTCGGCTGGCTGGTGCGCGCGGGATACGCGACGCGCGAGAACCAACTCCTCCCACTGGGCGAACAGGCCATCGCGCGGCTGAAAGAAGCCTCGAAACAAATCCCGTTTTTCTTTCAAATCGGATTGCCGTTCCGCGATAACGCCGATGAAACTTTTTTCGAAACTCCCACCGGCGCGCAGGAAATTGTGTATTGCCCGAACGAGTCTTGTATCTATCCCGTCACGCGCCGGGAACTGGCGGTATTTCAGAAAACCCCGTTTTCGCAGGAAGAAAGTTTACCAGCAGAAAAAGTGCTTACGCCCGAATGTCCCACCATCGAGGCGCTGGCCAATTTCCTGAACCTCCCCAAAGAGAAGACCGCCAAGGCGTTGATGTTCACCCGCGCCGCGGACGGCAGGTTCGTCTTCGTTGTGGTGCGTGGAGACATGACGCTCAGCGAGGCCAAGCTCAGGCAGGTTGTCGGCGAAGTGCGCCTGGCCACGCCCGAGGAAGTTGCCAAATCTGGCGCGGCGGCAGGATACGCCTCCCCTATCGGCTTGACGGATGCGCTCATCGTGGTGGACGATCTCATCCCGCAGTCGCCCAACCTGGTGGCGGGCGCCAACGAGGCGGGCTATCACCTGCTCCACACCAATTGCGGACGGGATTACACGCCCGAGATCGTCGCCGACCTGGTTCTGGCGGATGCGGGCGCGGCCTGTCCGCAGTGCGGTAATCCGCTCAGCTTGCAGCGCGCCGAGATTTTGGCTGCCCGCAGCGAATTTCACTTCGAGGAAATCCTGCTGGCCCTGGCCGAGACACACCATGACGACAAGGGCCTGACCCTGCCCGCCCCTGCCATGCCATTCCAGGTCTATCTCATGCAGGTGCCCGGTAAGGAATTGGACACGCGCGCCAAAGCTGAGGAAATCTACGCGGCGCTTCAAAATGCTGGCATTACCGTCCTGTTCGATGACCGCGACGAGCGCGCCGGCGTCAAATTCAACGACGCGGATTTGATCGGCTGTCCCGTCAGGATCACGGTGGGCGAGCGCGGGTTGAAAGAGGGCAAGGTGGAGGTCAAACCGCGCCTTGCTCCCCAAACAGAGTTAATTGCGATTGATGAGATTGTCGCGAAAATTACAGGATTGCTTCGTCGGCCTACGGCCTCCTCGCAATGACATAAGGGGAAATGGTAGAATATTTGCCATGATCCATCAGACTACACAAATTGAGACAGAATCTGAATACGAAGTTGCCTTGAAAGAAATAGAGCAACTTTTTAACGCTGATCCAGGATCGCCAGAAGGCCATAGATTGGAAGAACTCGCTCTACTCTTGCAAAAATTTGAAGACGAGCACTACTCCATTCCACGACCAACCTTTCTTGCCAAAATTTTCTACCACTTCCAAAATCACAGGCTATTCCCAAAATGCTATCCAAAATCCCATGTCCTCCCCCCAACCTGACGGGCGCAAAGCAGGACATAATCAAAAGGTAAGGAGAATCAATGGAACACAACAAACCCACCCTCTGGCGCATCTTTCAAACCGATTACCTGACAGTCGTTTCGGGCACCTTCATCCTGGTCATGTGGGGCTTCTTTCTGTTTTTCAATTTCGTCCAACCCATCGGGCTGGCGGAACTCCTCTTTTATGCTTCCATCGTCGTGACGGTGGTCGGGGCCGTCGTGATTACCTGGCGCATCCGCCTCATCCGTTCCACCTTCGAAGACGGCGTGGAGGTCGAAGGCGCGGTGGTCAGCGTCGGCTTTTACCGCGACCGCGGCCAGGTGACGTACGCCTATGAGGTCAACGGGGAGCGCTGCCAGAGCACGAACGCCATCATGAAGGAGCGCCTCACCACCCAACTCAAGCCGGGGCAAAAGGTGACGCTGATCGTCAGCCGGGACAATCCCAGGAATGCCTTCATCAAAAGCATGTACCTGTAAAGGGTCGTGAACCTGACAGTGTTTTCTACAAAAAAGTAGCGTTATACTCAGCCCATGTCAAACTACCATGTTCCCATGTCCTCCCCCGACCTGACGGATGCCGAGCGTCAGGCTGTACTGGATGTCCTCCACACGCCCTATCTGAGCATGGGGCGGCATACGCCCGCCTTCGAGCAGGCTTTCTGTGACCTGACGGGCGCGAAACACGCGGTGGCCGTCAACTCGGGCACGGCGGGGTTGCACCTGTGCGTGCGCGCGGCGGGCATCGGCGCAGGCGACCTGGTCATCACCACGCCGTTCTCGTTCGTGGCCTCATCGAATGTGCTGCTGTTCGAGAATGCGATTCCCATTTTTGTGGACATCGACGCGAAGACGGGCAACATCGATCCCTTCCTGGTGGCGGATGCGACCAATAATATCGAAAATTATCTGCCCCGTGTAGGGACGCAGAATTCTGCGTCCCTACGGGCAATCCTGCCCGTGGACGTGTTCGGCCAGCCGGCCGACATGGACGCAATCAACGCCATCGCCAAACAGCATGGCCTGGCGGTGATCGAGGATTCGTGCGAGGCGCTCGGCGCGACCTACAAAGGAAAGCAGGCGGGCACGCTGGGCGATTTCGGCGTGTTCGCCTTTTACCCGAACAAGGTCATCACCACGGGCGAGGGCGGAGTCATCATCACCGACGATGACAAGGCCGCCAACTACATGCGCGCCCTGCGCAACCAGGGACGCGCGCCCGGCGACACCTGGCTCCAGCACACGCATCTCGGCTACAACTACCGCATCGACGAGATGTCGGCGGCGCTGGGGCGCGTGCAGATGTCGAGGCTGGAGGAACTCCTCTCGAAACGGGAGCAGGTGGCAGCCTGGTATGAATCCAGGCTGGCCGAAATCCCAGGCGTGGAAGTCCCGTTCGTCGAGCCGTCCACCACGCGCATGTCGTGGTTCGTGTACGTCATCCGCTTCGACGCCAAACTCGACCGCGACGGGATCGCGCAGAAACTCGAAGCGCGCGGCATCCCCGTGCGGCCGTACTTCCTGCCGATCCATTTGCAGCCGTACATGGCCGAGCGTTTCGGCTGGCGCGAGGGTGACTTCCCCGTGACCGAGGACCTGGGCCGCCGCGGGCTGGCTGTGCCGTTCAGCGGCGTGATGAGCGAGGAGCAGGTCGAGACGGTCTGCCGGGCCATCCGCGAGGTGGTCAGCCAGGCATGACCCCCGATTCGTTTCCTCCCGCCCGCCGACGCGGGACCGCGGCTCATCTTGTGTTGATCGTTCTGCTGGCGCTGTTGAGCGCGGCGGCCTTTTTTGGTTTGTCGCGCGCGGCGGTGGGGCCATTCTTCGCGGCCTACCTGCTGGCGGCCATCGTGACCTTCGTGCCGTTGCCGCTGCTGGTGTACCGCGCCTACTCGCTCGGGCGGGCCGATTACCGCCTGGGCCGCGACAGCCTGTCCATCCGCTGGGGGCTGCGGGTGGAGGAAATTCCGCTTTCGGATATCGAATGGGTGCGCCCCGCCGAGGACCTGACCCGGCCGCTGGGGCTGCCGTTCCCGTCGCTGCCGGGCGCCATCCTCGGACTGCGCCGCCACCCCGACATCGGCCTGGTGGAATTCATTGCCTCAGAGTCGAAGACCCTGCTGCTGGTGGCGACAGCGCGGCGCGTGTTCGCCATCTCGCCGCTGGATGCGCAGGGCTTCATGCACAAGTTCGCCCGCACGGTGGAATTGGGCAGCCTGACCCCGGCTGAGGCGCAGTCTGTCTACCCGACCTTTATCGTGGCCCGCGCCTGGGACAGCCCGCTGGCGCGCTACCTGTGGTTGAGCGGGCTGTTCCTCAACCTGGGACTGCTGGTGTGGGTCAGCCTGCTGATTCCAAGCCTGCCGCAGGTCAGGCTGGAGGCCAGCGCCGGGGCGGTGCCCTCCACGCAGTTGATCCTGCTGCCGCTGGCTTCGAGCCTGTTGGGCGTGGCCGGCTGGTTGGCGGGACTGTCGTTCTACCGCTGGGAGAAGCAGCGCCCGCTGGCCTTCGTGGTCTGGATCTCGGGCGCGCTTTCGGGCCTGGCGTTTTTGATCGCCGTGTTGTTCATCATTTCGAATTAAGGTCGAAGGGTAAGGGTCGAAGGTCAAAGGTCGGTTCCATGCAAATTGTGTCTGGTTTCATCCTCGCCGTTATCATCGCCTACCTGGCATATCGCGCCCACAGCCTGAACCGCAGCGGGGCGCTCGCCGCAACCGTGGTCGGCACGGTCATTTTCGGGGTTGGCGGCCTGGCTTGGGCCGTGCTGCTGTTGACCTTCTTCATCACCTCGTCTGCGCTCAGCCGCGCATTCAAGAAGCGCAAGGCGGGCTTGAACGAGAAATTCTCGAAAGGCCACGAACGGGATGCGGGCCAGGTCTTCGGCAATGGCGGGATCGCCACGCTCTTCGCCGCCCTGCACGGACTCTACCCCGAGGCTGCCTGGCCGTGGATCGGCTTCGCCGCCGCCCTGGCCGCCGTCAACGCCGACACGTGGGCCACGGAATTGGGCGTGCTCAACCCCACCTCCCCGCGCCTGCTGACCGACCTGCGCAAGGTGGTCGAAAAGGGGACCTCGGGCGCGGTCTCGTTATGGGGGACGCTGGCCTCGCTGTTGGGCGCCGCCGTCATCGCCCTGCCCGCCGTGCTGCTCTCGGGGAATCTCCCGCTTTCCGTTTCCCACTTCCTCCTGATTTCCTTCGCCGGCCTGGCTGGCTCGCTGTTCGACTCGCTGCTGGGCGCGACGACGCAGGCCATCTACCACTGCCCCGCCTGCCAAAAGGAGACCGAACGCCACCCGCTGCACACCTGCGGCGCGCAGACCGAACAAATCCGCGGCTGGCGCTGGCTGGACAATGACTGGGTCAACTTCGCCTGCGGCGCGGCGGGGGTGGTCGTGGCGCTGGGATTGCTGGGATTGGCTTGAGCACGCGGCGGCGGAGCGCGCAGGACACAGGCCCCACCTGCCACGAATTTTCGGATCGGGACTTGGTATTTTTAATGCTTTGTTGTATAGTGGAGGCAGTTCGGGAAACAACTTCAGGTGGATGGGTTTGGTCAAACTTTACTGGCGCACGCGAAGAGAATGTCTGAATTTATTTTTTTGTTCTCAAATGGAGACTACAACTGCCTACTAGCACTTAACTTATAGCGGTATCACCTCTGGGACACGTTGTTGCCATGTCTCACACAAGGACATTCTAATAACGCAAACCGTTGAGCATTTTCTGGCAACATATCTCGAATTCATACATAGCCAAATAGCATTGAAACTACTTCATAACGAGGCAAGCATCTAATCATGACAAATGGCGAATGTTCCAAATGCAAAAGCAACACGGTATATGCCATCGAATCTTGGGGACAACAAAAAAGCCTCTTTATTGGCTTTTTTACGCCTCCAGCGGTAATTACTTATCTCGTTTGCACAAAATGCGGGTATTCCGAGTCATATATTTTTGACAAGAAATCCCTTGCCGATATTGAGCGAAAAGGTATGCGTGTGGCTTCCTTGCACAACAAAGTGAAATAGTGGTTGGAATTTTGAAAACATTGCAAACCAAGGTTTTGGACATGCCAAATAAACACGAACTTTTGAATAAAGAAGGTAAACATAAAAAAGATGAGTTCGACACTCGATTATCTGGTATCGAGCGAGAATTAAGGCATTACAAAAGTCAAGTCAAAGACAAGGTTGTCTATTGCAATTGCGATGACCCGCGCATTAGCCGGTGAAATTCGCCGTTAAGCGCTTGATAAATAAGTTTGAGGGATTTCGCTATGAAAGAATATTCTTTGTCAAAATATTTAGTCAAAAGATATAAAGTCTTCCTTGTTTTCATTTCTTTTATTTCCTTGATGGAAATAACCTTATGGTTATTTGACACAACGTCCCCTTATAAATGGTTTCCAATTATTCTGAAAGTTTTGGGGCTTATCAGCTATGTTGGTTTAGTAATTTATTACATAGTGAACATCCGTGAACCTGGCATTAAGATTGGCGACGAAAAAATAGAAGTAAGAATTGATCAGGGTCTAAATTTCTGGAAAATAACTTGGGCGAATCTAAGTCATATTGAAGTTAAAACAGAACACATAGATAATATTACTGGAGACCAGAATTATGAGTATGTTTGTTTCAAGCAACCAGTGACGCGTGATTTTAATGTTCTTGGTTTGAAATTGTGGAAAATGTCAAAAAAGGGGTTTCGTTTAGATATTTTCGATGAAAGTGCGGTTGAAGAAATTAAAGCAAGGTTGTCATGATATGCTTGGACAAATTCCCGCAAGATCATCCAATGCCCAATAACGCGTGCGTAGAAGTGGGAAATCAAGGGGCAAGGGAAGTTGTGAACAAATCTGACGCGTGGGATGCCGGGCAATTTTCAAGCATTTCGCGCGGCGTGGCTTCGAGTTTTTCCCTGCTCCCAAGCCGAGTCCACGCTCCGCCTACACGCAAGTCGATGTCAAGCCGTTGGCACTATGCTTTCAATCTTTTTGCAATTGAGTTGGCTCTAAAACTGGCGCTTGGATTTCCCATCTTGAATGGATAGGAAAGAGAGAAAAAAATATGATTACCTGTCCCTGGTGCGGCACAAATTACGCGGCATTTCAATCAAACTGTAAGAATTGCGGCGGACTGATACCATTTTCAGGAGAAGTTCCTGCCATGGTCAAGCCAAACCTTCCAGAAGAGCCCATCCCGATGCCACCGCCAGCACCCCGCCCTATTTCCAACAGCTACTTTTGGCGGCTGATGATGGTAAATGCCTGGGGAATTGCAGGCTTCGTGTTTGCCTTACTCGGGTCAATCTTTACCTTTCTCGGAATCATCTTAACGGTTGCAATCGTGACCGCCTTTGTGGGGATACCTTTTGCCTTGCTTGGAATTCTATTTCTTGCAGGTGGGGGTATGGCCATCTATCACAGTTACCAGAAAGCAAAAATAACCATTCAGGTCTTGCGCGAAGGCGAAGCTCTGGAAGGAAAAATCGTAAATCTTGGACAAAGTTCCAATGTGCGCATCAATGGACGACGTCCGTGGGTTATCTCATATCAATTTAGAGTAAACGGACGGGAGTATCAAGGCCATGTAACCACGCTGAATACTCCTGGAGCACGATTACAGGTCGGGAAAATGGCCTATGTTTTGTATTTACCAACGGCTCCAGAGCATAACGCACTTTATCCACATCCATGAGTGACGCGTGGGATTCGTCGCCATTTTCGAGCATTTCGCGCACGCGCGGCTTCGAGTTTTTCCCGCTCCCAAGAGAATCCACGCCCGCCCACACGCAGGTAACGCAAATCATTGGGCCGCCCATAAGTAGGAAGATTAGCAATAGGAGGCTTCTATGCCTGAAAAATACCATGATGGTTTGCGTAAGTTCAATCGAACCATCTTCAACCCAATAATAAAACTGTTTGCAGGCCGTTTCCTCTATTCCCTTGTCTATCATACAGGCAGACGATCAGGCAAAGAATACGCTACTCCTGTTGTCGCAGCTAAAAAGGATGAATTCATTTTCATCCCCCTGCCATATGGAGCCAACACCGATTGGTTTCTCAATGTGCAAGCCAAGGGAAAATGTGATGTCAAGATAAAAGGCAAGCTCTTCTCATTAACCAATCCAGAAATCGTTGATTCTACAATCGCCTTATCTGCATTTCCATCAATGCTTCAAGGAGCGCTTGAACGAGCCGGCATTCATCAATATCTTCGGCTAGGGATAAATTAGAAACCTTTACAGGCGGCCCAACACCGCTCCACCTATCGCCGGGTAAAAATTAGCCTCCCGCCCATGCGAAAACAAAACGCCGCCAGAGTAGACCTCTGGCGGCGTCGATTTCAGTGAACCCTATTGGATGCCTGCCACCTTGAGGCCGTCCTGCAAGATGGCCTGGACCTTGTCTGCGTGGCGGGTTTCGCAGTAGACGCGCAGGATCGGCTCGGTGCCGCTGAAGCGGATCAGCATCCAGCCGCCGTCTTCCATTTTGAACTGGAAGCCGTCGACGGTGACGAGATCGGTGACTCTGAGGCCGCCGAGGGTGGCGGGCTTGGCGTCGAGGATCATCTGCTCGCGGGCCGAGCGGTCGCCACTGAAGGCCGAGTCGATGCGGTCGTAGAAGTACTCCCCGCCGACCTTGGCGAACAGGTCATGCAGCAGTTCAGTCGGCTTCTTGCCGGTCCTGACCATGAAGTCGAGCATGTACAGGCCGGCCAGGATGCCGTCGCGTTCGGGGACGTTGCCACGGAAGGCGTAGCCGCCGCTTTCCTCGCCGCCGATCAGGGCGTTGGTCTCGGTCATCTTGGGGGCCACAAACTTGAAGCCCACACCGGTCTCATGCACGGGCACGCCGTAGAGCTCACCCAGTTTGTTCAACATGCCCGTGGTCGAGAGCGTCTTGACGATGTCGCCGCGTTCGCCGCGGATTTCGAGCAGGTAATAGGCCAGCAGGGCATAGACGCGCAACTGGTTGATGAACTCGCCGTTCTCGTCGCCGATGCCGCAGCGGTCGGCGTCGCCGTCGGTGATGAGCAGCACGTCGGCCTGGTTGTCGACGGTGGCCTTGAGGCCCACGTCGATGTTGGGGCGGATCGGCTCGGGGCGCTTCATCTCGGGGAAGGATGGGTTGCGTTGGTCGTGAATCTCGATGATCCTGGTCTTGCCGCCGCCCAGCAGGCGCGTGAACCAGCCCGCGCCGTTGCCCCACATGGCATCCACCACCACGGTCAGGCCGGCATCCTTGATGGGCTGCAGGTCGATCAGGCCGTCGCGGGTCAGGTGTTCGATGTAGGGTGTGGCCGCGTCGAATTTGACGATCAGGCCCTGCTCGACGGCAGCCTTGAACGTTAAACGTTTCACGTTGGAAATGTCATCGGGGATGCCGTTTTCGATCTGCTTCAGGCCCTCGGGGTCGATGGCGCCGCCGGTCTCGTTACGCACCTTGAAGCCGTTGTCACTGGGCGGGTTGTGCGAGGCGGTGATATTGACCGCGCCTGCGGCTTTCTTGTCGACCACCGCGTAGGCGATAACGGGGGTGGGGGTGGCGCCGTCGGTCAGGTAGACCTTGAGGCCGTTGCCCGCCAGCACCTCGGCCACGGCAGCAGCGAAGTGTTCGCTGCTGAAGCGCTTGTCATGCCCGACAATGATCCACTGTCCCTGTTTGCCCTGCGAGAGCATGTAGGATGCAAAGCCCTGGGCGCAGCGGCGCACATTGTCGAAGGTGTAATCCTCGGCGATAACGCCGCGCCAGCCGTCCGTCCCGAATTTGATTTTGTGTGCCATGTTATCTCCTGGATCAAATGATGACGCTTTGATTATATCAAGAGAAACCCGCCCTGGAGCGCTCATTACGAACGCCGCGCCAACTCCACCACCATGCCGCCCAACTTTTCCAGCGCGCGCTCGATGGACAGGTTCCAGGCGGCGGCGTTCAGGCGGATAAAATTATAGAAGTGGTTGCTGGGCGAGAACAAGTAGCCGGGCGTGAGCGTGATGCCGCCCTTCAAGGCCAACGAATAGAGTTCCAGCGAATCGATGTTTTCGGGCAGTTGCACCCACAATACGTATCCGCCCGAGGGACGGGTGACGCGCGTCCCGGCGGGGAAGGTGCGCATGACCGCCTGCGAGAGCATGGCCACGTTGTTGGCATATTCCCGTCGGATGCGGCGCAGTTGGTAATCGTATCCGCCGCTTTCGAGGAATTCGGCAATCGCCATTTGTGGGAGCGTGGCCGTGGCGGCGCTCAGAGTAAACTTCAGCCATTCGACTTCGTTCTTGTAGCGCCCGGGCGCAACCCAGCCCACCCGCAGCGAGGGGCTTATGTCCTTCGAGAAGGAGGAGCACAGCATCACCAGTCCCTTTTTATCGTAGGCCTTGGTGGTATGCGGACGTTTCTCTGTGAAATACAACTCCCCCGAGACGTCGTTGTCGATCAGGGGGATGTCGTAGCGCTCCAGCAACTCGACCAGGTCCCTCTTCTTTTCGTCGGGGATGCAGCTCCCGTGCGGGTTGCTGAAATTGGAGATGGTCAGCACGGCCTTGATCGGGTTGTGCTCGATGGCGAATTGCAGCGCGCCCAGGCTGATACCGTCGCGCGGGTTGGTGGGAATTTCCAGCGCCCGCAATCCCTGCACCTCGATGATCTGCAGGGTGCCGAAATACATGGGCGACTCGATGGCCACGATATCGCCCGGCTTGCAGACGGCGTGCAGACACAGGTTGATGGCTTCGGAGCCGCCCGAGGTGATGACGATGTCGCTGGGGGAAAGCTGGCAGCCGCAGTTCACGGCCCGTTGCGCGATCTGCACGCGCAATCCCTCGACCCCGGGCGGGAGCTGGTAGCGGTGTGTGCCGCGGCTGGCCGTGCGCGCCAGCCTGGCCAGGATGCGATTCATCCGCTCGGTGGGCAGCAATTCCAGGTTGGGCATGGCCGCCCCCAGCTGGGCCAGGTCGGGGTTCAGGGAATCGCGCATGACCATCATCACCAGGTCGTGCAGGTTGACGCGGCTGGGGTCCAGGCCCGGGGAGGAAGCCTCCGGCTCGGGCAGGTCCAGGTCCGCGCGCCGGCTGACGTAATATCCCGATTGGGGCCGCGCCTCGATCAGCCCGCGGCTTTCGAGCAGCAGGTAGGCCTGCAGCACGGAACTGATGCTGACCCCCTTTTGCAGGCTCATCTGGCGCACGGAGGGAATGCGGTCGCCCGGGCGGTAGGTGCCCTGTTCGATCAACTGCATCACCTGACCCGCAACCTCTTCGTAACGGAAGCCTTGCTGTTTGTTGGGTGTTTTTTGCCTGGACATGCGTCTCCTAAAAAAGGATACAGTTATCCTATTCCTTGATGAACACAGTTGATTTTACCAGAAACTGTTACGGTTACAATTCCATCTTTTTGCATCTGTACTTATTTTAGATTCCAGGGGAAAATAAGGGCAAGACTGGCCCACAGAAGAAAGGAAATCACCATGAACACAACCCGGGAAAAGAGCACCCGCCTGAATTTGCACCTCCATCGCCGCGCCTTTCATCACGTGGCAAAGGTGGAACCCGGCATGACTGTCTCCTGTGAGCAGGGTCTGGTCTGGCTGACAGAAGCCAACAACGCCCAGGATTACACGCTGCGCCCCGGCCATAGTGTGGTCCTCCTCGCGCGCGGCGAGGTGTTGATCGAGGCCCTGTCCGACGCGGAACTGAGCATCATCCACCCCAATTAGTTTAAAAGCTCCTCCGAGCTGAGCCTCCGGGATTTGGTCATCCCGGAGGCGTTTTTATTTCCAGCGGGTATAATCACCTCACTATGGCCGATTTGATCTATCTTGACTATGCCGCCACCACCCCGGTCGATTCCCGCGTCCTGGAGGCGATGCGCCCCTACTATGCCGACAAGTTCGGGAACCCTTCTTCTGTCCACCGTTATGGACAGGCTGCCGAAGCTGCGGTCGACTCCGCGCGCGAGACGCTTGCCTCCGTGCTGAATTGCCGTCCCGACGAGATCGTCTTCACCTCCTGCGGTTCCGAGGCGGACAACCTGGCCCTGCGCGGCGCGGCCCTGGCCATGCGCGAGAAGACGGGCGCCAACTGGATCCTGACCTCCCGCGCCGAACATCACGCCGTCAGCAAGACCGCCGAACAACTCGAAAAATATTACGGCTTCCAGGTCGAGTGGCTGGACGTGGATGAGCACGGCAGGGTCACGCCCGAGGCGGTGAAGAAGGCCCTGTGCGACAAGACCGCGCTGGTCTCGGTCATGTATGCCAACAACGAGATCGGCACCGTCAACCCGATCCGCGAGATTGCGGCGCTCTGCCGCGAAAATGGCGTGCTCTTCCATTCGGATGCGGTGCAGGCCGCCGCCTACCTCGACGTGGATGTGCAGACCCTGGGCGTGGACCTGCTCTCGCTGGGCGCGCACAAACTGTACGGCCCAAAGGGCGTCGGCGCGTTGTACGTCCGCAAGGGGACGCCGCTGATCCCGCACCTGACAGGCGGCGGGCAGGAATTCGGCCTGCGCGCAGGCACGCATAATGTGCCCTACCTGGTCGGCTTTGCGGAGGCGCTGCGCCTCGCGAAGGAGAAACGCGCCGAACGCGGATCGCATTTGCTACCCTTGCGCGATCACATCATCGGGCGCGTGCTCGAAGAAATTACCGATTCCAAGTTGACGGGGCATCCCGCCGAGCGGCTGCCCAATCATGCCTCCTTCGTCTTCAAGGATGTGGACGGCAACCTGCTGCTGACCCTGCTGGATGCGGCGGGCTTCGCCTGCTCCTCCGGGTCGGCCTGCAAGACGGGCAACCCCGAGCCAAGCGAGGTCATCACCTCCCTCGGCCTCTCCCGCGACTGGGCGCTGGGTTCCCTGCGCGTGACCCTGGGCAAGGATACCCAGCCTGCCGAAGTGGATGCGTTTTTGCAGGTATTGCCTTCCCTGGTGGAGCGGGCCAGGGATTTAAACCACAGATAAACACAGATGAAATTTTAGCTCGATGAACAGGAGGATAGGATGCCATCTCAGGACGTGAATGAAATTACTCAAAAGATCATTGGCTGTGCATTTGAAGTGAGTAATACGCTGGGAATTGGTTTCGTTGAAAAGGTTTATGAGAATGCTCTTGCCCACGCCATTCGTAAGGTCAATTTGCAGGTGCGTCAACAATATCCGATAAAGGTACACTACGACAATATTGTCGTTGGCGAATTCTTGGCAGACTTATTAGTTGAGGAGCGCGTGCTGGTTGAATTGAAAGCTGTTTCGATGCTAAACCAGGAGCATACGGCGCAGGCGTTGAATTATCTTCGCGCGACAGGTTTGGAAATCTGCCTGTTGATTAATTTTGGAAGGACAAAAATTGAGATCAAGCGTTTGCGTCCTTACACGGACTGGCAGAATCGGAAGCCTTAATTCCCTCGTTTATTTTTTCCCATCCTTTTTATCTGTGTACATCTGTGGTTAAATACTTCTATGCCTAAAGTTGTTGTCGCCATGTCGGGAGGAGTGGATTCCTCCGTTTCCGCG
Source organism: Chloroflexota bacterium (assembly GCA_049324895.1). Lineage (GTDB taxonomy): Bacteria > Chloroflexota > Anaerolineae > Anaerolineales > Villigracilaceae > JACPVF01. Next base: position 54,800 of record JBMOMS010000160.1, on the reverse strand, counting down.
GCCCTGCTCAAACAGCAGGGCTATGAGGTTATCGGCATGATGATGCGGTTGTGGTCACAGCCTGGCAGGGAGGATTCCAACCGCTGCTGCACGCCCGATTCGATGGGGCAGGCGCGGCGCGTGGCAGCCAAGCTGGACATTCCCTTTTATGTTGTGGATGCAAAGAGTGTCTTTCGCGAGACGGTGGTGCAGTACTTCCTGGACGGCTACGCCCGCGGCGAAACGCCCAATCCATGCCTGTTGTGCAACCGCCAGATCCGCTGGACCTTTTTGCTGGATCATGCCCTGGCGCTGGGGGCGGAGTTCATGGCGACGGGACATTATGTGCGCAGGAAAGATGAAAGAGGAAAGATTGCGTTATTGCGTGCGGTGGATCCATCGAAGGATCAGTCGTATGTGCTGCACGTATTGACGCAGGAGAAATTACAACGGGCATTGTTCCCTGTGGGCGAATATCCCAAAACGGAGATTCGCAAAATCGCTGAGGCGTTTGGATTGCCGACGGCCTCGCGGCCCGACTCGCAGGACCTGTGCTTTTTGGCGGGCGAGGATTATCGCGCCTTCCTGCAACGCAACGCGGCGGAGACGCTCCGCCCCGGCGAGATCGTGACGCGTGACGGCCAGGTCGTCGGTCATCACGGCGGATTGCCGAATTACACCATCGGCCAGCGCAAAGGGTTGGGAATTGCCTCGCCCGTTCCGCTGTACGTGCTGGGCAAGAACGCAGCGGATAACACGGTCATTGTCGGCGCGCTGGAGGAACTCGGCACGCGTGAGTTAACCGCGAAGGACGTCAACTGGATCAGCGGCGCAGCGCCAACGGAACCGTTTCACGCCGAAGTGAAGATCCGCTACACGGCGCGTCCGGCCGGGGCCTGGGTCACGCCCTTAAACGGCGGGCAGGCGCGGGTCCAGTTCGATCTGCCCGTTCGGGATGCGACACCCGGGCAGGCGGCGGTCTTCTACGTCGAAGAGGAAGTCCTCGGCGGCGGCATCATCCAATAAGGAGCCAGCATGTACCTCCCAGCCCTGATCCTCGGTTTGGTCATCGCAAGTTTGTGCGGCGCGTTGTATCACCTGGTGCGGGATGGCGGTTTCTGGAGATTGATCCTGTACCTCGTGCTGGCCTGGGCGGGATTCGCGGCCGGGCATTTCCTGGCGGCCTGGCTGGGCTGGGATTTTTTGCGGGTCGGCGACCTGTTGGTGGGTCCCGCGCTGGTCGGCAGCCTGATCTTTTTGGGCGCGGGAGACTGGTTGAGCCGCATCGAGATCAAGCGGCAAAGCAAGGTATAATGGCGGCCTGTTAACCCAACAAGTGAGAGTGAAATGGAAACCATTCAATTTCTGATCGACCTGTTCCTGCACCTGGATGAACACCTGAGCAATATCATCAGCCAGTACGGCGTGTGGACCTATGCCCTGCTGTTCCTGGTGATCTTCATGGAAACGGGCTTTGTGGTGACGCCCTTCCTGCCTGGCGATTCGCTCCTGTTTGCGGCAGGCACCTTTGCGGCCCTGGATGCGCTCAATATCTGGGTGCTGTTAATCCTGTTGATCATCGCGGCCATCGGCGGCGATACCGTCAATTATTGGATCGGTCACGCCCTGGGCGAACGCGCCTACAACATCAAATGGATCAAGAAGGAATATCTCGACAAGACGCACGCCTTCTTCGAGAAGCACGGCGGCAAGACCATCTTCCTGGCGCGCTTCGTGCCCATCGTGCGCACCTTTGCGCCCTTCGTGGCGGGCATCGGACGCATGCCCTACGGCTTTTTCATTCGCTGGAATTTCATTGGCGGCATCACCTGGGTGGTGGTGTTCACGCTGGCAGGCTACTTCTTTGGAAACATCCCCTTCGTGCGCGCGAACTTCGAGTTCGTCATCATCGCCATCATCCTGATCTCGGTGATGCCAATGGGCTACGAGTGGCTGAAGGCGCGCCGCGAGGCCAAAGCGGAGCCTCACAAGTAGCAGGAGGAGACGCCCTCACGGGCGTCTTTTTTTATGACGAAATGGCTGGCCTTCGGGTTTTCGATCTTCATCCTGGCTGTGATTGTCCTGGCAGACCTGGGTTCCCTGCCCGGGCTGGTGCGCGGACTGTACGACTTCCCCAATGGCGACAAGCTGGGGCATTTCGTTCTGTATGGGATTCTGAGCCTGCTGCTGGACCTGGCCTTCACCGCCCGCCCCGGCGTGAACCTTCCCCGCGCGCTCTGGACCGTGAGCCTGGTCCTGTCCATTTTGATCGGCCTCGAAGAGTGGAGTCAGTCGCTGTTCGGCAGCCGCACGATGGATATTGTGGATTTGCTGGCCAGCTACGCGGGAGTGACAGCGGCCGGGCTGGCGGCGTGGCAGGCGAGGCGGGGGAGTATCAAGCGATAGGCACCGTACAAAGCCCGCTCTAGCGGCCTGGTTTGCAACTTTTTCCACGATCCTGCATCCAATCCCTTGGAATTCCCATATCAGGAGCAGAAGATGCCAATTTATGAATTTGCGTGCAGCCAATGCGGACGTTCCTTCGAGGAACTGGTCAGCATCAGCAAGATCAATGAAGTGGTCTGTCCCCAATGCGGGAGCGGACAGGTCAAGAAGAAGATGTCCACCTTCGCGTCCAAGCCCGCGGATGGGGGCGGCGGCTTCTCGCTTAACAGCATTCCGTCCTCTTCGTGTTCGGGCAGTGTCTGAGGGCGCTGACCTCATCGGCCGTGCGCCGATTCAAATCGAAAGACCCTGAAGGTTTCAAAGCCTCCAGGGTCTTTCTCTTTTTTTAACGTTCAACGTTCAACGTTAAACGTTTAACGTTGAACGTTTATGGCTTCAACACCAAATGCCCTTCGGCGTCGTCGATGGCGGATGGTTGATCCCACCACATCGGGTAGTACTGCACATCCGCCCACAGCGGAGCCATGTCGGCGTAGTGCGGGTGATAGGCATGACCCGACTGTCCCGTGGTATGGACGGTGATGGAGTTGTTCAGGTCGCCCAAATCCACGATCATGCGCATGGACGGGAGCCAGTCCACGAAGTAGCCGTCGGTGGTGGTCCAGCCCGTGGCGTTGACGATGGACTTGCCTCCGCCCGTGGGGAAGGGGCCGCGGTTGAACAGATCCTCGATCAGGCTGACGCCCGATTTGCCAAGTGTGCCATTCTCGAAGGTGGCGGTGTGCAACGTGCCCCACTTCCATTTGGAGCTGTCCTTGCCGAGGGTCTTTTCCATCTCGGTCACGGCCTCGGCGATGGCTTTGGCGAAGATGTCGTCGCGAGTCTCGACCTGCGGCGTGGACTGGTCGTCCCACCAGGCGTTGGTGTTGTCGGCCACGATGTGGCGGGTGACTTCGAAATACTGGTCGCCGCCGGTCGGCCAGTAGCGCTCGGGCAAGTCGTCGTTGAAGGTGTCTGCCAGCAGGTGCATCCAGAAGGAGGCGTACAAGGCGGCGGGCGCGGAATCCGCCGTGTCCTGGAAGTCCCAGCCGTCGAACAGGGCGCGGACTTCAGCCACGTGCGGATCGGTCAACTCCACCTGCATCAATACAGGCACGAGGGCGGCGGCGCTGGCGTCATAGGCATCGGCGTGCATCTTTTGCATGTAGGCGATGTCGATCGGGCCAGACGCAGCCAGGATCATCTCCTCGATGCGGTTCGCGCGGAAGCCGTAATCCCAGTCGGCGGTGACGAGGTAGGGATAATCGCGGGGCGGAACCTGGTTGTTGGCGGTGACGATGTAGCCCTCGGCAGGATTGAGCGTGTAGGGCTGTTCCTCGAAGGGAATGTAGCCCGTCCACTCGTATTCGTCCGTCCAGCCAGGCACGGGGAAGCGGCCGTCGCCGTTGGCGCGGATGGGCACATCGCCGGGCATCTGGTAGCCGATGTTGCCGTCCACGTCGGCGTAGATCAGGTTCTGCGCAGGCACGTGGAAGTTGCTGGCGGCGGCGCGGAACTCATCCCAGTTTTGGGCCTTGTCGAAGCCCCAGATGGCCTCGAAGGGCGTGGATGGAGTCAGCGCCGTCCACGCCAGCGCGATGACGTATTGCTCGGGCAGGTCGATGCCCGCGCGGTCCTTGAACGCGACGAACTCGGCATCCTTCGGGTCGCCCTGATCCTTGATCGGGCCGTAGGCGTCCGAAATGACGGGGCCGTGACGGGTGAGTCGCACGGTGATCTCGACAGGCTCGCCGCCGACGATGTCGATGGTTTCCTGGCGGGTCTCGAAGTCCACCCACTCGCCGTTGACTTCATACTGGTTCGGATTTTCGGGGTTGACTTTTTCGATGAACAAATCCATCACGTCGGGGCCTGTGTTGGTGAAGCCCCAGGCGATGCGGTCGTTGTGGCCGATGACCACGCCAGGCACGCCCGCGAACGAGAAGCCCGCCATCTCGAACGGACAGGCGTCGCTCTTGGGCATACAGTGCATGTCCACCTGGTACCAGATCGATGGCATTTGGATGCCGAGGTGCGGATCGTTGGCGAGGATCGGCATGCCCGTGTCGGTCAACTGCCCTGAGACGGCCCACGAGTTCGAGCCGATGCCGTCGCTGATCTGGCCCAGCCAGGGATCGAGCAGGGCGATGCGGTCGGCGGTGGGGGCAAGATCAAGGTCAAAGAGCCTGTCCTGAGCCTGTCGAAGGGTCGAAGGTCGAAGGTCGGGGTTGACTTTCGACCTTTGACTTTCGACGGAGGACATGCCATCTCCGATCTTATTGACAATGACGGGATGATCTTCAGGATAGGAAGGATAGAGTTGGTCGACCTGTTCGGGCGTGAGCGTCTTGAGCAGTACGGCGCGGGCGATCTCGTCGTCCATATTGCCGCGCAAATCCCAGGCCATGGCCTTGCCCCAGGTCAGTGTGTTGACGGGCGTCCAGGGTTCGAGTTGATAATCGGGACTGAGCAGGCCCAGGATGGCATACTCCAGGCTGAGGGCCGGGCCGCTGTGATCCTCGAGATAGGCGTTGACCCCTTCCGTGTAGGCTTCCAGGATGGCGCGCGACTCGGGGTCGAGCGCCTCCCACTCGGCTTCGGCGGTCACGCGCCAGCCAAGCGTACGCAGGAAGGTGTCGGTTGGCACTTGAGCCTCGCCGAACATCTCGGAGAGCGTGCCCGAGCCGATGTGCCGCCAGGCATCCATCTGCCAGAAGCGGTCCTGCGCGTGAACGTAGCCCTGGGCGAAGAACAAATCATGCGCGCTGCTGGCGTAGATGTGCGGAACGCCCATCGCATCGCGGTACACATCCACGCGCGCGTCCAGCCCGCTGACCTGAATCTCGCCGTCGGTCTGCGGGAACGATTGCTTTGCCACCGTGTTGGGCAGGTACGATTTGAAATAGAACACACCGCCCGCACCGAGCAAAAGCGCGAGGATGACCAGCAGGATCAATCCTCGCATGAGAAAAGTACCTATCTTCTTCATAAAAACTGTCCTCCAATGGCGTTGGAATGTGCGCGATTATAGTCCATTTATTATGAACAGGCATCGAACCAATCCCGGCCCGAAAATGATGTACAATCCCTGAAATCAAAATCTTGGAATGGATGGACGCATGAGCGTGACGGAACAGGATCGATTCCCTTTTGGCGAGAACTGGAAGAATTACTTGAATATTTTGTCCGACGAACACATCGCCGAGGCGGAGAAGGCCCTGGGCACATTCCTGGGCGTGACCGACCTGCGCGGCAAGCGTTTCCTGGATATCGGCTCCGGCTCGGGATTGCACAGCCTGGCGGCGCGGCGCATGGGCGCCGAGGTGGCCGCCTTCGATTACGATCCGCAATCCGTGGCCTGCACCCTGGAGGTGAAGAGGCGTTACTTTCCGCAGGACCCGGCCTGGACGGTCGAACAGGGGTCGATCCTGGACCGGGACTTCGTGCAGGGCCTGGGCGAATTCGACGTTTCCTACGCCTGGGGAGTGCTGCATCATACCGGCGTGTTGTGGCAGGCGCTCCACAATGCGCAGCTTCCCGTGCGGCAGGGCGGGCTGTTATTCGTGGCGATCTACAACGACCAGGGCATCATTTCCTCGATCTGGAAGATCGTCAAGCGCTGGTATTGTTCGGGCTGGCTGGGACGGACGCTGATGAGCGCGCTCTTCTATCCCATCTTTTTCCTCTCGGGCCTGTTGATCGATCTTGTGCGTTTGCGCAACCCGGCCCGCCGCTACCGCGAGCATAAAAAATACCGCGGCATGTCCCTGCTGCATGACTGGCGCGACTGGCTGGGCGGGTATCCGTTCGAGCCGGCGGAACCGGCCCGCATCATCAGTTTCTATAAGAACCTGGGCTTCGAGTTGGTGAGTTTCCTGCCCACCGGCCATGGATTTGGCAACAACCAGTTCCTCTTCCGCAGGGTCGGGCGTCCCACCGAAAAGTAACGCGTTACAGGAGTTTCCATGTGCGGAATTTGCGGCATTGCAGTCACCAGGGAGGGTCCCCCGGTATCCGGGGAAACCCTTCGCAGGATGAACGCAACCATCACCCATCGCGGGCCGGACGAGGATGGGTTCTACGTAACAGATGCGGCCGGCCTGGCCTCCCGCCGCCTGTCGATCATCGACCTGGCCGGCGGCGCGCAGCCCATCAGCAACGAAGACGCGTCCATGTGGATCGTCTTCAACGGGGAAATCTATAATTACCGCGAGTTGAGGGGATACCTGGAGAAGCACGGACACCTGTTCCGCACCCAATCCGACACCGAGGTGATTCTGCACCTGTACGAGGAATTCGGCGCAGACTGCCTGCAACACCTGGACGGCATCTTTGCCTTTGCCATTTGGAATGAAAAGACCTGCGAATTGCTGCTGGCGCGCGACCGTATGGGCATCAAGCCCCTGTACTATACCCACCTGCCGAACGGGCAATTCGTGTTCGGTTCCGAGATGAAGGCCGTCCTGGCCAACCCGGCCGTCGAACGCAGGCTGGACCTGATTTCCCTGAACGAATACCTGTCCTACGAGTACGTGCCCACCCCGCGCACGATCATCCGCAACGTCTGGCGGCTGGAGGCCGGGCACTACCTGGCGTACAACCGCCGCGGCGTCGAGGTCCACGCGTATGACAACTTGAGTTTTCAACAAAGCGAAAGCCGCCCGCCCGTCGATTGGCGCGACTACTCCGCCGCGCTGTATGACACCCTGCGCTCCGCCGTGCAGCGGGAACTGGTCAGTGATGTGCCGGTCGGAGTCTTGTTGAGCGGCGGCCTGGATTCAAGCACCATCGCGGCCCTGATGGTGGATTTGTATCCCGGCCAGGTGGAAAGTTTTACCATCGGATTCGAGGAAGGCTCCTTCGATGAATCGCGGTACGCGCGCAGGGTGGCGCAGCACGTGCATACGCACCACAACGAGATGATGTTGACCAGCAAAAAGGCGGTCGAACTGGTGGCCGAGGTGGCCGGCTTCCTGGACGAGCCGTTCGCCGATTCTTCGATCATTCCCACCTACCTGCTTTCCCGTTTTGCGCGGCAGCAGGTCAAGGTTGTGCTGGGCGGGGACGGCGGGGATGAATTGTTTGCGGGCTACCCGACCGTCCTGTCGCACCGCCTGATCGAATACTATGAGAGGCTGGTTCCATGGGCGCTGCGGGCCTACGTTGCCCCGCGGGTTCTGGATCACCTGAAGGTGTCCTTCGACAACATCAGCCTGGACTTTCGACTGCGGCGTTTCCTGGCGGGACGCGGCGTTCCGCTCATCACCCGCCACCAGCGCTGGCTGGGATCCTTCGTGGATGAGGAGAAAGCCTCCCTGCTACGGGGCTGGGTCAAGCCCGTTCTGAGGGAGACCTATCAGCAATCCTACGAGTACGCCCACCACAGCGACGCGCAGGAACCGCTCAACCAGGTGCTGTTCAACGACCAGAAAACCTACCTGGAAGGCGACATCCTGTACAAAGTCGACCGCGCCAGCATGGCCGCCTCCCTGGAGGTGCGCGTGCCCTTCCTCAACCGCGAGGTGGTCCGCTTTGCGAACGATCTGCCCCTGGACTTGAAGCTGCACCGTTTCACGGGCAAATTCCTGTTGAAAAAGATGATGCAGGGCCGCCTGCCGGACGACATCATCCATCGACCCAAAAAAGGCTTCAACATGCCGGTCGCCTACTGGCTGTCCGGCGACTTGAAGGATCTCATGCTTGACCTGCTATCCGAGTCCTTCATCGACCGCCAAGACATTTTCGAATATGCCTATATTAAGCAATTGATCGAGGAACATTTCCAGCGCCGCAGGGACAACCGCAAACTCTTGTGGACCCTGCTCATGTTCCAGTTGTGGTATCGCAGTTATCTTATCTGAACAGGTGAAAAATGACAGATGCGCAAACCTCCCGCAAGTTGAATCTTGGCTCGGGACAATTTCCGAAGGACGGTTTTGTGAATGTGGATTACCACGCCCTCTCGGCCTCGGATGTGTCCCACGATCTCAATCAAATCCCCTATCCATTCGACGGCAATTTTTTTGAATTGATCGAAGCCGACCATGTTATGGAACACCTTCACGATCCCTTCCAGGTCATGGGGGAACTGTACCGCCTGGCTGCCCCGGGCGCGCTGATCCATATCCGCGTGCCCCATTTTTCGCGCGGCTTTACCCACGCCGACCACAAACGGGGCTTCGATGTGACCTTTCCCTATTATTTCAACCCGAAGTTCCCGCCCGGCTACCAGGGCATTCCCCTGGAATTGGTCAAAATGCGCCTGACCTGGTTCGCCCAACCTTACATGAAGAGGAGCGTCATGCCTGCCACGCTGGTATTCATCGGGCAGGCGCTGGGAATCGTGATCGATTTCCTTGCCAATCTCTCTCCCTGGCTATGCTCACGCCTGTGGTGTTATTGGGTCGGCGGCTTCGAAGAGATCGAGTTCATCTTTCGGGTGAAGAAATAACCGCCCTTTCACTAATTTTTTGGAGAAATCACGAATTCTTGAACCATCATAGATGAGGATTTCCGTCGTACATGGCCTGTATTTGGCGGTATCTATCATTTCAGCCGAAGAATTCCCGTCACACAGGCTGACTCATGCGAGTTCCACCGCAATTTTCATATAACATCAGCAAAAAATGGTTTCTAAGACCAGAATTCATGAAAATCCTTTACATTTCAGTGAAAGGTCCGTAATCGACGATGAAAATGTCTATTCGTAATCTTTTCCAGCCCATGCGCAAACCCGGCACTTTCGGGCTTTTCCTGGCCACAATCCCGCTGCTGGCAATCATTCTTTTTCCCTTCATCAATCCTGCCAAACTGGATGCAAGCGATTTTTGGTTGATTGCCTGGAATCCGGGCCGGCAGTTAATCACAACGGGGACGGTCTATGCAGATTATCCCTACCCATTGTGGACGGTGGTGGTTATGCTGCCCTTTGTGGTATGGCCTCCCCAATTTGCCATGATTTTATGGCTGGCCTGTAATCTGCTTATGCTGGCTGCCAGCCTAGCCGTGTTTATCTCATTATTTGACTGGGAAATTTCCCCCAGTCTTTTTGCACTGGCAATTTTCCTCTCTGCTTTTTTCCTGCCGGTCATGACCAGTATGTGGCTTGGGCAATTGACTATTTTCTCACTGCTTATGCTTGCCCTCACCGTCCACTTGTTTTTAAGACAGCGCTGGACCTGGCTGGGAATCGTTCTGGGGCTTTCCTTCATTAAACCCCAGGTCATGATCCTGCTGGCTGGCCTGCTCTTGTTATGGGCCTTTTGGCAGCGCCGCTGGCAGGTTCTATTTGGGTTCGGCGCATCCATCATCGTTCTTATTCTCATCTCTCTCCCATTCATCTCCAGGCCGAGCCAGATCATCGGAGGAGGAATCGAAAGCCACCTTGGAACCTATATTTTGCGAACCAGCACCATTTGGAGCTTACTCCTCAGTCTGGGTATGTCGTGGCATGTTCCCCTTTTATTCTCTCTCGCCATGTTGATATGGCTTGGCTGGGTCTGGCTGCCTTTCCTGCACGAAAAAAAAACTCCAATCAACCGGATACTCTTCCTATTTTCCATTGCCACCCTGGTTAATCTGATTGTCATACCTTATAGTTGGATGCATAATCTTGCGCTTTTGCTGCTGCCATTCGGGTACAGCATTTCCCTGGTTTTAAAGAAGAGCGGCAGAGTACGATCCGCCTGGCTGATCTTGTTACTTGTAATCATGCACCCGTTGATGCTCGGACTCTTCCTTGCGTTTAACGGCCCCACGCTTACACAGGCCTATCAGATCATCCCTGCGCTGGCCCTTCTGCCGATCCTGTTTCTTCTTGAGCTTCAATCAACTCCACAGGCTTCTTAAATGTCGAGTTTGCCGTATCTGGATAAATCCAGCCCCTGGTCTAGTCACTCACGCATCATTGCCCGCCTGAAATCCCTTCCCGCGCAAAGCACAATCCTGGATGTGGGAACTGCAACGGGCGTGCTGGCGCGTTACAGCAGGAATACCCCCCTCCGCTTTTTTGGTATTGAAGCAAACGCAGAGTGGGCGGCAAGCGCCGCACCTTATTACGAGACGTTATGGCCATTATCCCTTGATAAAGCGCCGGATGAGGTGCTGCGCGGATATGATGTTGTTGTTTTGGGTGACGTGCTCGAACATATGCCGGCGCCGGAAATTGCGCTGAAAAGGTTGGTTGAATTGCAATCTTTGGGAAGCCGGTTTATCATCTCCGTTCCCAACGTCGCCAATCTTTGGGTGCGTCTTCATCTACTTATGGGCCATTTCGATTACACAGAGCGCGGCATCCTGGACCGAACCCATCTTCGTTTCTTCACGCGCAAAACTCTGCTCGATTTGGCAGAAGGTGCCGGGTTGGAAATTGTTTCAATAAAAACGACACCCATTCCGCTGGAATTGGTCTCGCCTTTTTTTGTGACACCGACGGGCAAGTTGATCCATGCCACCCTTGCGTGGACTACTTCGCTGTTACCCACATTGCTTGGATATCAATTTCTCATTGAAGCAGTAAAAAAATGAACACATTACGCCTGGATCATATTTTTATTGTTCTGCCAGCCTACAATGCTGCCAGGACATTGATGCGCACCCTTGATGAAATACCGCCTGATTTTCGTAAAAACATCATTCTTGTGGACGACGCATCCACCGATAACACCGCCGAAATAGCCCGCCAGGCGGGAGTAACTGTGTTTGTCCATCCTCTCAACCTGGGTTATGGAGGAAATCAGAAGACGTGCTACACTCAGGCCCTGGCAGCCGGCGCGGACCTGGTATTGATGCTCCATCCTGATCATCAATACGATGCAAAAGTGATTCCTCAAATGGTCGTTCCAATCCTGAATGGCGAAGCGGATGCGGTTTTCGGTTCGCGCATGTTGGGAGGGCGTCCACTGGAGGGAGGCATGCCATGGTGGAAATACTCCGCCAACGTTCTGCTGACAGCCGCCGCAAACCTTACCTTTCAGCGTTACCTGACTGAAATTCACTCCGGGTTTCGAGCCTATTCACGGAAATACCTGGAGACCGTGCGATTCATGGAAAACAGCAACGACTTCATTTTTGACACCGAGATTATTGCCCAAGGGATGATAAACAATCTTAGATTTCAGGAAATTCCAATTGTGACCCGCTACTTTCCGGAAGCGTCCTCGATCAATTTGTGGCGCAGTATTGTGTACGGTTTCGGAATACTCATGGTCTTATTTAAATTCTGGCTTCACCGCTCCGGGCTGGCGCATTTTAAACAATTTGAACCGCAAAAACTCTGAAATTTGGGCATTTTCCGCAATTATAGGTCATCCAATGCCTTTCGTCATTCCAGGATGTGACAGCCACCCATATTCAAAACTCACCACCCTTCCAACCCCGCGGGGATGTGAACGCAAAGAAACGCGGACCCATTCCCGTATGATCCACGCCACTCCGCATTTTCAGAATCCCGATTGAACCAGGTACGGTTGAGAAACCTGAAATTGGAAAACATTCGATGCGCAAACAAACCATACTGATATTCTTTGCTCTCGCGCTGCTTGTTCTTCTGGCGCGCCTGCCCTCCCTGTCCATGATCCTGGACACCGACAGCAGCGCCAACGCCTTCTTCGCCCGCCAGATGCTGCGGGGTGAGACTTTATACGATAAATATCATTCAGCCCATCACCTGCCGGGCATCTACTATACCTTCCTGCTGGCTTTCCAATTATTCGGCGATAATCCCCTCTCGCCCAGGCTGTTGTTATTTGGCTTCATGATCGTCAACACCTGGCTGGTTTTTCTGATGGGACGCGATTTTTTCGACCAGCGCGCCGGCATGCTGGGCGCAGTCTTTTACGTTTTGATCTCCTCACAGGTGACACTTTCGGGGACTTCGGCGGAGATGGAACACTTCGCCAACCTGCCGCTCACAGCCACTCTGTTCCTGGCCCTGGTCCTGCTGCGAAGGAATGCGCCTGCCGCTGCCTTTTTTGGGGTGGGTGCGCTGGGCGCCATCTGTGTATTGTACAAGATCATCTTCGTGGGATCCCTGGCTGCGGCAGGCCTGACGATCCTCCTGGCCGCCTGGATGGCGAGACGGGAGGCGGGAAACCTGAAGAAAACCCTGGCCCGCGTCGGCGCGGTGACGTTTGGATTCCTCCTGCCTTTGGGCCTGGTCGGCGCGTATTTTGCCAGCCTCGGGTTGTGGTCCAGGCTGCTGCTGGTCTTCACACTGGGTTTTACCTATTTCAACGACACGAACCTGCTGGTCGGCGACGTGGCTTTCTTCAAGCCTTTCGGGTTTCCCCTGTTCATGGTGGCAATGAACAACCTGCCCCTGCTGGTCTTTGGCGCCCTGGGCGCCTTTCGGCTGGTGCGCCGCTCGATCTCCCTGCGAACGCCCGAAAACCTGGTCGACTTGTCCCTGGCGTTGTGGCTGGTCATCTCCTTTGCCCTGGCGGGGCTGCGGGGCGGCGGATTTGCCCACTACGTCCTGGTGGTCGGACCTCCCCTGGCTCTGGTGGGCGGGATCGAAATCTCAGTGACCTACGCGCGCTGGAAGGAAGTGTACACTCCCAAGCCGGCCTGGCTGGGCGCCGGCGTCATGGTGGCCTTGATCCTGGGATTCTACGCCTGGAGAAACACCGACTTGTACCTTCCATATATCGCGCGTTTGACCGGCCAGCAGTTCAAGCCGACCGCGTACCAGGAATACGATGAACGCCAATATCTGTTGAGCGATTACATTGCCGCCCACACCAGCGCCGACGACTATATTTACGTCTGGAGCACGAACTTGCAGGAGTTTTATTACGCCGACCGCCTGCCGCCCACGGACATCCTCTGGCCCGAGTACGTTTCGGCGCTGGGGCCTCCCGAAAGGATTTTTACCCCGCGCACAAAATACATTATCGTCGACGATAAAAAACGCCGCCCGCAATGGCTGCTGGACGGGTTGAAACGTGATTATGTCCTGGAGACCGTCATCATGGGCACGGAAATATACCGCCGCGCCGCGCCCTGACGGGACAGATTCAAACACCCGGCCCCGGGAGTTGCCCCAGGGCCGGGTTTTGTTTTCCCTTTGAGCGGCGCTACCGCACCACACCCGTCATGCGCGGGAACCAGTACCACAGAATGTCGGCTACAGGTTTGCCATGCGCCGAAGCGGATTTGTCGCGCAGCGCGGCGGGCGGATAGTATCCGCGACTGACCACGCCGCTGATCCACGCGCGCCCGTTGACGGCGGTCAGCACCGCCTCGTACAGGTCGGCCTGGAGCTGCAGGTTGAGGCCCACGGCGCTGGTATCGGGGTTGGGACGGTTGAGGGCGGTCCAGTCGAGGCAGACGCCCGCGCCGTTCGAGATGCAGCCCGTAGCCGCGCCCGTGGCGGAGGGATAAGCCACCGCCAGAATGATCGGTTTGTTGATCAGGGCAGGCAGGGCGGCAACCTCGTTGTCCAGCAGGCGGCCGGCTTCGTTGGCCAGGTCGGCCTTGGAGGCGTTCGCCTGGCCGGTCAACGCCGCCGACCAGAGCAGGTAGATGCCGTCCGTTTCCTGAAGAAAGGTCAGCGGGGCTTGCAGGCTGGCCTCGGTGAAGGGCAGCGCCCACAGAACCTTGCCGCCGAAGTGGGCGCGCACCTCGATGATGATGGCCTTCCAGCGCACCTCCAGGTCGGCGGGAGCGCCCGAAGGGGAGCCGTCGGCCAGGGTCCCGTTGGGCAGGGCGGGGGTGAGCCAATCACCACCCAGGATGAGGGTCTGCGCGCCGGTCTGGGCGGCCAGGTCTGCATGGTGGAGAGCAAAGGCGCGGTACAAGTCGAACCAGTTCTGCCACCAGGCCGCATCCCGCGGCGCAGCCTTCCAAAAATCCACCGCACTGCCATTGAAACGCGGGGCAGGGAAGATGGCCACATTCATCCCCAGAGCGCGGGCCTGGTTGATCGTGACGGCCAGGTCGCTCCACAGCGCATCCCGCCCGGGCACGGGGCCAAAGGTCAGGGGCTGGACCGACCCATAATTCCAGGTGGGGGTCAGCGTGATCTGGTTCGCTCCCAGGGCCTGGACGTTGGCCAGGGCCTGGGGCATGTAATAGGCCCAATTGGGATGATATTCCGATTGAAATTCGATACCGGCCGTAAAGCCCTGCGGACGGGGGGTGATGGCGGCCCCCACCAGGGTGGTCGGCTCGATGTTGTCGTACCAGTGCCAGGCCGAGATGGTATCCTGAATATCCTGCGAGGTCAGGTTGGTGATGGCCTGGCGGCCAATAGTGGCGTCGCCGATGGTGGCCGCGTCGTCGGCGCTGCCGCATTGGGCGTTACGGCAGAAGCGGTAGCCAAAGGAGCCGAGCATGTTGAGCGGCCCATAGAGTTTGTAGGCCCATTTGTTGTTACCCATCGGCCACATGGGCAGGGGTTCGGTCCAGGTATAGGGGTTGATCTGGAGGTAGAGGATGTCTCCTGCGGGTGTGCTGGCCGGGGCCGTGACCTCGAACAGGATCGGCGCGGAGTTGCCCGCCTGCCAGGTGACGATGGAATCTGCCAGCACCACGTCGTGGTCGGGCACGACGAATTCACGCAGGGCATACGCACCCCCGGCGTCATGTTCGGCGTTCCAAAAGCCGTCGCCCAGGGTGTACTTGTACTGGACGTAGGCGCCGACGGGCAGGCTGAGCGTAACCGTGTAACGTCCATCCGCGCCGAAGGCCAGCAGGGGCATGCGGTCTGCCACGGTGTTCATGCCGCCGCGCAGGTCGCCGAAGGTGTTGCCCAACTGCAGCAGGCTGCCCGCTAGGCGGACGGGCGCGCCCGTGACCGTGGAGGACGGCGCGCTGGCCGAAAAGGTCACGTTAACGATCTGCGCGGGCTGCAGGCGCAGTTCCAGGCTGGTAATCTGGTTGGGACCGACCAGGGCGCCCTGCTGGAAGGTTTGGTACATCCCATCCAGGGCGTAGGCCACCAGGGTATGCGTTCCCGCGGGCAGGCCCTGCAGATCGAAGCGCCCGGACGAATCGGTCAGGTATTGAACTCCGCTGGCGCTGACCAGCAGGTTGGGGATGGGCGCGCCCGTGGCGGCGTTGAAGATGCGGCCCTGGATGCTGCCCAGCTGGCGGGCGTAGGATTTATCGGCCCAATCGCTGAGCGTGTCATGCACCTCGGCCTGGCTGCTGGCATAGTACAGACGGTAGCGGACGGGGGCGCCCAGGCTGGTATCTTCGTTCAGTTGGGACGCGCCACGCCGCACGTAGCGATACTTGACCACCGCATTCAGGGTCAACGGCAGCATGGCGCTGTACGTCAGGCCGTCGACCGCCTGCATGGGATAGAAGGTGGGATTGTATTGCAGCCCGGTCACTTCATCCAGGATCGAGAGGATCAGGGTCTCGCCGGCCGCCAACGGCTCGGGCAGGGTGACGGTAAAGGTGGTCTGCGCCTTGGGCTGGGGGACGAGGGTCGGCCCATTGAGGATGGGAGTGGCGGGGGCGGCAGTCGGAAAAGTGGGGAACTGGAGCAGCGAAATGGTGCAGGCCTGGGCGGCCAGCGCCAGCGCGCTCACGACAGCCAGGATCGGATGCCAGGCTTTTTTCATGTTTCCTCTTCTGTCTTCCTGCGCCCGGCATAGGCCAGGAAGCTCAAACCGATACTGATAAAGTAAAGCAGCGTCAACGGCGCCATGACCACTCCCATGCTGAGCGGGTCAACCGTGGGGGTGACGGCCGCGGCGGCCACGGCAATGATAACCATGGCAATGCGCCACTGCTGCGCCAGGCCTTGCGGCTTGAGAAAGCCCATGGCGGTCAGCACGTAGACGATGAGCGGAAATTCAAAGGCAATGCCCATCCAGAAGATCAGGCCGTTGACGAAGTCGAAATACTCCATGGCAGTCCAATTTTGGGCAATTTTGGTAAACCCGCCCAGGATGGGCAGCGCGGTCGGAAGCATGGCGAAATAGGCAAAGGCCATCCCGCCCACGAACAGCAGCGTGGCAAAGGGAATGGACAGCAGGCCGTATTTTTTCTCGCGAGGGCGCAGGCCGGGCGCGGCAAACCACCAGGTCTCGAAAACGATGTAGGGAAAGGCAATCGTAATGCCGAGGCTGAAGGCGATCTTCATGAAGACCCCCACTTCCTCGGTCACCTGGATGGCTTGCAATTTTTCCAACCCGCCGATGGGAACCGACAAAAATTCCATGACCGGCACGGTATAGGTAAAAGTGACGCCCACCACGGCCAGCACCACCAACACCGCCCGCAGCAGATGCTTGCGCAGCGACTCGATTTCGCTCCAAAGAAAGGCGCGCACCGACTTGTCCGAAACGATGCCCGCCACCACGTCGCCCAGCGGGTGTTCCTCGGGCTCGGTGTTCAGGAAGCGCACAAAGCGCCAAATCGCGCGAAACGGAAAGGCGATAATGGTGAAGACCAGCCAAAAGGGGAAGGTGATAACCCGCCACAGGATTTTGAAAGGATTAGCCATTCACATCCTGTTCATGGGAGGCGGCCGGAGGCGTGGACCCGGGGGCGGGTTCCGTTTTGGGAGCGGGCGCCTGGCTGGGGGGAGTGGGCGGCGTGCCAATGGTGAATGGCTTTGAATCCTGGGGCGGTTTGACCTGGCCGCGCAGGTCGCGATCCACATTGGTGATTTCGTCCAGGTTGGCCTCGCGCATCAGGTTGGTGGGCAGGTTGCGAATCTCGCGCGAGGTGGTCTGGAATAGCTTCCACCCATCCGAGTGGACCAGGTCGTTGAGCCACTTGCCGATGGTCTTGCCCGCCTTTTGCATATCCTTGGGGCCGAGCACGATCAACGCAATGATGAAAATGACAACCAGTTCTTGGGGACCGATACCGAGAATTTCCATAAGTTCAGGCGGCAGAAAGGATTTTGAGTTGCTCGATCAGGTCATATTGGTGTTCGGCCAGCGACCCGAGCACCCCGTTGACAAAGCGCGCGGTGGAATCGGAACCGTACATCTTGGCAAGTTCCACCGCCTCGTTGATGGCAACCTTGACGGGCGTCTCGCGGAAGACGGCAAACTCCCAACAGGCCATGCGCAGAATGTTGCGGTCGATGGCGGCAATCTGGTCGAAGGGCCATTCAGGAGCGTATTTTTCGATGGCGTGATCGAGCGATTGGGCATTGGGAAGCACGCCGAAGATGATCCGGCGGGCAAACTCGGCCAGTTCATCAGTCAGCGGGGTATCTTCCAGCCGCAGTTTGTAGACATCGGCGGCTGCGTGCTGGGCAAGATCGACTTCGTAAAGTACTTGCAGGGCCAAACTGCGCGCCCGGGTGCGGGACTTCATAAGGTTAGGCCTCGGCAACTTCCTCGTAATCCATGTCTTCGATGTGAATGTCCACGTGGCCGATCTCCATGCCAACCATTTCCTGGACGGCACGCGCCACCTGGTGCTGCACGTTGCGGCTGACTTCGCGGATGTTGACATCCTGCTTGAGCACCAGGAACAGGTCTGCATAGACGGTGTTGTCCTCCACCTCGATGCGTACGCCCTCGTGCGCGCCGCGGCGCAGGAGGCGGTTCACGCCGCCGCTGACGTCCGCCAGGCGGCTGACGCCCGGCACGCCCAGGGCCGCCAGCCGCGCAATGGTGATCAGCACATCGGGGGAAACGGTGGTCTTGCCGGGGGTATTGTTGTATTCAGACATTTGATCTCCTTACATCATGGCCATGCCGCCATCCACGCCCAGCACCTGGCCGGTGATGTAAGCGGCCTGGTCCGAAGCGAGAAAAGCGACGGCATACGCAATTTCTTCGGGTTGTCCCTTGCGCGCCAGGGGCACAAGTTTGAGGGCGGCTGCCAGCGTTTCAGGCGACATGGCGTCCAGGATTTCGGTATCCACGAAGCCGGGCGCCACGGCGTTGACCGTCACGTTGCGGGCGGCCACCTCACGCGCCAGGGCTTTGGTGAAGCCGATCTGCCCGGCCTTCGAAGCGGAATAATTGGTCTGGCCCGGGTTACCCAACTGGCCGGCCACCGAGGCGATACTGATGATGCGCCCATAACGCTTACGCATCATGTGCCGGACGGCGGCCTTGGAGCAATTGAAGGTGCTCTTCAAGTTGGTGTCGATCACAGCGTCCCAATCGGACTCGGGCATCATCATGATGAGCTGGTCGCGGGTGATGCCCGCGTTGTTGACCAGGATGCCCAGGTCTCCGAAGGTTTCCACGGCAAATTTGACCAGCGCCTCGGCCTGTTTGAAATCGGACACGTCGGCCTGAAAGGCGGCGGCTTTCCCGCCCGCGGCCTGGATTTGCTGGACGACTTCCTCTGCAGCTTCGGGCGACTTGTGGTAATTGACGACCACCGCCGCGCCGCGCGCCGCCAGTTCGAACGCGATGGCCTTCCCAATTCCGCGCGACCCGCCCGTGACGAGCGCCACGCGATTCTCCAAAGATAAAGTGAAAGACATCCTCTGCTCCTCAAGCGAAATTATACATCATGAAACAGGCGCCCACAGAATAAGACTTCCAAAGTCTGCCTCTCCCGTTCCCATACTACAACCCGTTAATTTGCCTTCGGTTTCAGGGCAAAGGCCAGGGCCAGCGCGCCGCCCAGCACGATTGCCCCGGCCCACAGGAACACATCCTGCCAGAACTGCATCGGGAACAGGCGGATCAGGGTATCGGAAAAAAGGAAGAGCCACGAGTCGCCCTCGAAGAACAGGCTGTGGAAGAAGGTGAAGAATTGCCAGAACGCGACCGCGGCGAATCCGCCCAGCCCCGCCGCCAGGATGATGACCAGCCAGCCGCCGCGCCGCAAGCCCTGGAGGAAATCCCGCATCCAGTCCCCGCGCCAGGCCCAGAGCCAGTGCAGGGCCAGCAGAATCAGCGACACGTACCAGGCGCGCAGTCCACCCTGGGTCACAACTTTAACGTCCTGCATGTGGCTGAGTTCGCGCTCGTTGTAAAGAGGCGTTCCATCCTCGAAGGTCAGGTTGCCGAGGTAGGAAATATCCGCGCTGTTGGTGAGATAGTTCAACGCGTACGGCGCCCAGCGCAGGCGGTCCTCCTTCGTAAAGCCATACGTGTCCGCGGGGAAATAGGGCATGTTGTACTCGACGTATAGGAACCACGGCGCCAGCATGATGCGCAGGGCCAGCCCGACCAGGAAAAGCGGGGTGAGCAGGGTGACAAGCCAGGAAAGAAGGGTCGAATAATGGAATTTCATGTTTGCTCCAAGCGTTGAACGTTCAACGAAAAGCTACTGGAGGATTTCCACTTCCCCGCCCACCACAAAGCGGATGACCATGTCGTTGACGATCCATTCGATGGGAGCCAGGTCGTCGGTGAAGACGGTGGTGGTCTCATAACCGGGCTGCAGGTGGGCGTAGGTGGTCTGCATGGCCGTCAACAGCAGCGGATGCGTACTCGGATCGCGCGCCAGTTCGACCAGGTTGATGGCAAAATCCTCGGGGCGGGTGGGCTGCTTGGTGGCGAAGATCATGGTGTTGAGCGTACCGGGCAGGTCCACAACGTGAACCGAGGGGAAGATGCTCGCCATGGTGGTGGCCAGCCCGTCGATCAGGCGGCGGTCGCCAGGCACGCTGGCCGAGTTGATGGTCAGCACCCCGTCCGAGGTCAGGTGGGCGGCGCAGATGGCGAAGAACTCGCGCGTGGTCATGTGCGGCGGAATATAGGGCGGGCGGTAGGCATCCACGCCGATGATGTCGTACAGGTGGCCGCTGCGTTCCAATCCCAGGCGGCCATCCTCGACGTGAACGCTCAGGTTGGGCATATCCATGTGGAAATACTCGCGTCCCACCTCCACGATCTTCGGGTCGATCTCGAAGCCGTCGATCGGGATGCCGTTGTACACGGCTGTAGCCTGGCGCGCCGCCGTGCCCGCCGCCAGTCCCACGATGGCCATGCGCTGCACATCCGCGGGGCGCTTGCCCGCGTTGAAGTACGGCCCCACCAGGAACTGTTCCCACGGCCCGCCATAGTTCAACGTGTCGGGATGGTACATCGAGTGGATGC
Source organism: Chloroflexota bacterium (assembly GCA_049324895.1). Lineage (GTDB taxonomy): Bacteria > Chloroflexota > Anaerolineae > Anaerolineales > Villigracilaceae > JACPVF01. The sequence goes on along the minus strand of JBMOMS010000160.1, from coordinate 34,395 downwards.
CCTGTCCCTCATTGAGGCGCAGCACGGTAAAACCATTAAGCTCCTGCACCTGGATATAGTTGTAAGCCGACTCGGTTTCGTAGACTTGTCCCGTGTTGGCTTTGATGGCCTGGTTGGCCGAAAGCAGCGCGGCGACCGCCAGCACGACGGGCATCCACAGGTGGGTGAGCATCTCGCGGCGGCTGGCAAATTTTCCCAGCCCGGCCAACGCCACGCACAGCAGGAACAGACTGAAGACCAGGAAGGTGTTCTTCGTTCCGATGGCGGGAATGGTCACCAGGGCGGGCAAAAAAGTTCCGATGAAGGAACCCAGCGTGGAGATGGCGTAGATCGTGCCCGACATCCTGCCCGCCGAGGCGGCATCCTCCACGCTCAAGCGGATGGCGAAGGGCGAGATCGTTCCAAGCAGGGTGATGGGCGCCACGAACAACACCAGCACGGCGACGAAGGATCCCGCCAGCACGGTGACTTGCAGCCCCTCGAAGGCCGTCGCCGCGGAGCGGAGGACGGGGCCTGCCAAATAGGGCACCAGCCCCACCGTGAAGGCGGCCCAAGCCAGGGAACGGTACAACGCGTTTGCGGTCGGGTTGGCATCCGCCCAGCGCCCGCCCAGGAAATAACCCAGCGTGAGGTAGATGAGGATCAGCCCGATGATGCTGGCCCACACCAGGTTGCTCGTGCCGAACACATTGCCGATCAGGCGCGAGGCGGCCATCTCGGCGGCCATGGTGGTCATGCCCGCAACAAAAACGGTAAAGAGAAGGTAACGTTTCATGATAGGTCCTCTATGGGGAATGGTAGGGCAGATGCAGCCATCCTGTCAGAAAAATCCGACCTTCGCAAGGCTGGCTGAATCACACAACGACATATCGGGAATGACTGGATTCAGGGGCTGGCATCAGGGGGCCGGACACAAATCTGCCCGGCGCCAGCAAGTCAGAACGGTGCGCTTACCAGTCGCAGCCGGGCGTGGTCGAGATGCCCGCGTGTTTTCCCACCCGTTTGTACATGGTCACGTGGGTGAACGGCTCGCCCAGGATGCCGTCGTGGATGGCCCACGAGCGGCGGCGGATGCTGTGGCCGGCGTCGGGCTGGCGGAAGGGGTTGGAACCATCCAGCAAAGCGGAGAGGTCGCCGCCCGCCTGGAACCCGGCCTGGATGCTGTCCATCAGGCGTTTGCCCATCTGGTAGGCAAAGCCGTAGCGCTCGAAGATGACCGCGTTGTGATAATACAACGGCTCGACAAAGTACATGTCGTGTCCCAGGCTGGAAACGAAGCCCTCGAAGGCGCTGATGGCGTCGCCCAACAGGCGCACCCCGTGCCGCACCTGGCCCGGGGCCAGTCCTGTTTCGAGGGCCGACTGCTCGGCGGCCAGGTTGCGATGCAGCGTGCCGAAGCGCGTGGGCGTGCCGTCGGGCAGTTTGTCCACGTCGAAGCGCGGCGATTCGGGGTTGTTCAGGATGTACAGCAAAATGTGAATTTGGCCGTTGAGAGTATCGGTCAGGTGGGCATACAGGATCGGGTCGGGAAAATTGCGTTCGTGGAACAGGCTCATCTCCACGTCGCTGGAGCCGGGCGCAAACCTGAATTGCAGGAGGGATTGGATGCGCTGGGAATCGGCTTCGGGCAGGTGGAATCGTTCCAACAGGGATTTCGGGATATAGCGGGCGTAGATGGCCCGTTTCTCGTTCTCGGGAAGTTTATTGATGCCGCCGATGGTGGAAGGATGCATGTCCTCGCTCCTGTGATTTAGCGTACGCGCGACTCGCGTTCGGCCCCGCGTTCCTGGTCGCGTTTGGCAATGGCCTCGCGTTTGTCGTAGGCCTTCTTGCCTTTTGCCAGGGCGATCTCGATCTTGGCGCGCCCGTCCTTGAGGTAGATGCGCGTTGGCACCACGGTCATGCCCTTCTGGCGCACCTGGTTCCACATTTCACGGATCTGCTTCTTGTGCAGCAGCAAACGGCGCTTGCGTTTGGGATCGTGGTTGAAGCGGTTGGCCTGCGCATACGGCGCGATGTGCGACTCGATCAGCCAGGCTTCCTCGCCGCCTTCGATGTCCACGTAGGCTTCGACGATACTGACCTGCCCCGCGCGGATGGATTTGATCTCACTACCCTGCAACGATAGACCCGCCTCGAACCTTTCGAGCAGGAAATATTCGAAACTTGCCTTGCGATTGGTGGCGACTACTTTAACGTCTTCTGTCATAGGAAATTCATTTTAACACAATAGGATATGTCATATAATGTAAACATGGATAACATTGCCATCACAGTTGGATACTGGCTTGTGTTGGGGTTGTTTTGGTTGGGCGCCATTGTCTGGAGTATTTACACTTGGTATGTGCCTGTTGAAAGGCAGCGCCAAATTTCCAGGGAAATAATCCATTCCAAGCGATACTTGTTTCCCGAAAGGAAGGCAATTGATTTGCAAATTGTTGACTCTTCTTTTTTTGTGTGGAGGTCAAGAACACTCTCCATACTTTTGATTGGGGCAGCCATTGCAATAACAATTTTTACCCTTCGATAGTAGTTTGAAAATGTTGGATTAGGGTGGGAGGAGGAGGAGGCGAATTCCAAGAGGGGCGATTATCAGCATTAACCCCACTTCAAGATGGCGACCCCGGCCAGGAAGCGCAGCACGCCGAAGAGGATCATGGCCGCGGCGATGCCGATTCCGTCTGCGACGGCGGGGCCGGCCAGGGAGCCGAACAGCACCGCGGCATTGAGCACAATGTTGTACCAGGCCAGGTGTGCGGGCCGGTCGTGGGCGGGGATGTGTTCGAGCAGGTAGTTGGCATACGCGCCGCCGACCAGCGCCCAGACCACTCCGCCCACGAGGGAGATGGCATAGAATTGCCAGACCTGCGTCGCAAGCGCCAGGAAGATGGGATAGAGCGCCAGACCCATCACGCCATAGCCGGTCACGGCCTTGTGTCCCAGGCGCTGGACAATGCGCCGCAACTGCATCGAACCGAGCAGGACGGCCAGGTAGAACAGGGCCGTGCCAATGCCGATGTGGTCGTCGCTCAAATTCAGGTCGTTGACCATGTAGAGCGAGAACAACGGGATGGCCAGGTATTGCGTGACGTGGAATCCGAGCAGCACCAGCAGGTGGCGGCGGTAATCGGTCTTCCACAGGTCGAGACGCAGGCTGGCGCGCCAGTCGCGGGGGGACGGGGCCTCCGTCGAAACGGAATCAGGCGCGGGGGCGGCAGGGGGGTGATCCTCCTGGAGGGGGCGGACGAAGTAGAGGTGGAAACTGCTCATCGCCGCGCCGACGAATCCAATCGCAAAGACGACCTGATATCCCAGCGGGAAGGGCAGGCGTTCGAGCAGGTACCCGCTCAGGACAGAGGAGAACATGAACATGAGCGAGAGCAGCACGTTGCGCATGCCCGCCACACGGGCGCGGTGCTCCACGGGCACGGCGACGGCGAACAGGGCGTTGAAGCCGACCGCCAGGGCGGTGAGCGGGATGCCCATCAGCATGGAAATGGCGATCAGCGCCCAAATTTGGCCCTGCGCTCCAAACAACCAGGGCAGCGGAATCCACAACGCAAAGCCGATGCGGTACAGGACCGAGGTCCAAAAGACGGCGCGGCCCATGGAGCGTTTTTCAAGCCAGCGCCCGGCTGGAATGGCCAGCAACAGGCTGACCACAGCCGAGACGGCGCCCAGCAGGCCGATCTGCAGGGCCGTGGCTCCCAGGCGGGCCGCATAGACGTTTAGAAAGTTGATGGCCGACCCGCTGAGCAGGCCGAACCAGCCAATATCCAGGTACAGGTGGATGAAGTTGGCGCGGTATTGCGGGGGGACGTCGGATTGACGAAAGAGTTTGGTGAGCATGACGGGACGATTATATACCGCACTTGGGTGAAAATTGCGCCCATATTGCGCATCCAAAAAACACCTTCAGGCTCCCGTCAATTGCCCCTCATCCCTGCCGGCGGCGGACAAACCAAAGCGCCCCCGCCAGCACCGGCAGGAGCATGGCCGTCCCGCCGCAGAGTGGACTGGCGGGCGCTTCCTGGGGGTGGGTGGGAGTGACTGCCGGCAGGGGATCAGATGCTGCCCGGGTCATCTCCCTGACCGTCAATGTGACTGGAAGAGGGGAAGGAAACGGGGTTCCTGTAGGAGCCGCTGTTAGGGTTTCGTGCGTGATCTGCGGGGTGGGCGTGGCGGTCAGAGCCAGGAAGTCATAGCCTGCATCCGTCTTGTGGACCAACTCTGGCGCACTGCTTGCAATCCGGCTCAGCAGGTCCCGGGCCACCTGGTTATTGGGATCCAATTCCAGTGCAATCCTCAATTCGCTCAACAGGCGCGGCAGGACGCCTTCCGTGTCGGCCTCCCCGCCAAAATACATGTCGAAATAGTAATGTGACCACAGCAGGTCAGCGTAGCCCGCGTGCCAGAGCGAGTCCTTCGGCAGGAGCACCAGGCAGCGCTCGTAGGCGTCCCTGCTCAGGGCATACATCTCCTGCCCCACTGTATCGTCGCGCAGGAAACCCTTGGGCATGCGGATGGCCTCCTTGTAAGCCTTGCCCAGCCGCCCCCAGGCCTCGCCGTCCTGCGGGTTGCGCGTCACGTTGGCGGTTTCGGTCAGCACCTTTTGCCACATGGCAGGCGGCAGCAGGGAAATTTCGATATTGTTCTCCGAGGTCGGCTCCAGGTTCTCGAAATGCCAGCGCACCTCGTTCCCGTGCAAGGTCAGACCAGACGTGCTCGCCTCCACCCAGACATTCCGATCACTGGCCTCGTAGGGCAGGCGCACGATCACATCCGCCGAGCCGATGGCATCCTTCCAGCCCGCGCCCGTCTCCAGGATGTAGCGGAACTGCTCATAGGGGAAATACCCAAAGCCCTGCACGGTATAACTCACCTCGATGGACACATCATCGCCGGGGGCAAAGCCCACGTCGAAGACCGCCCAGGGCATCTCGATCTGGCGATGCGCCGCCACGGGACAATCCACACAGTCTGCCCCCATGGGATTGGCGGGCGTGTACGGCAATACCTGCCGCGTGGTCGCCACCTGGATCCCATTCACCCTGGCTGTCAGGTCCTTGATCTCGGGATACTTTTCACTGCCCCAGAACACAAAACTCAAGGGAAAGCGCACCTGAATCTGCTCCATCTCCGTGCCCTGGTTGCGCATGGTGAACGAGGCCACCGTCTTCGCGATGGCGCCCTGCGCGTCGGCGGGGTCAGGCAAAACGGTCAGGATGACGGTTTCGGCCAGCATGGCCACCTGGGTGCCGCCCTCCCCCGGCAGTGGATTGGAACCAGGCGGGGCCTCGGGTGGGGCCACATCGGCCCGCGCAACCTGGAAGATCAGCGCCGAAAGCATCAGCGCCAGAACGAGCACTCGCGGGTACTTTTTCATAACACCTCCGTTGGGTTATTCCCACTATACAGATTTCCGCGGGAGCCGTCAATCCGTCTGATATAATGCGCCTGCCTTCCCCATGACCCTGACCGATACGCACTGCCACCTGGATTACCACACATTCGACGAGGACCGCGAGGCCGTCATCCAGCGCGCGACGGAGGCAGGCCTGGGACGCATCCTCATCCCCGCCCTGCACTGGACCTCCAGCCTGGCCGCCGTTAAACTGGCCGAGTCGCATCCCATGCTCTACGCCGCGGTCGGCTTTCACCCCACCGACCTCGACACCTGGGACGACAGCTCCATCGACAAACTGCGGGAGTTGGCGCGGTCTACCCCAAAGATCGCCGCCATCGGCGAGATCGGCCTGGACTATTACTGGGTCAAGGATGCGAATCAACAGGCCCGCCAGCGCGAGGCATTCAAGGCACAGTTGGCCCTGGCAAAGGCAGTGAACCTGCCCGTCGTCATCCACATGCGCGAAGCGGGGGATGCCTGGTCAGGCCCCGCCTCCGTCGACCTGCTCGACATCCTGCGCGCCTGGCATGCCGACCTGGCCGCCGCGGGCCACCCGCTGGCAGCGCGCCCGGGCGTGCTGCACTCCTTCAACGGCACACTCGAAACCGCACAGGCCGCCCTGGCCCTGAATTTTTACATCGGTGTGACCGGACCTGTCACGTACAAAAACGCCGACCAGAAACGTCAGGTCATCGGCCAGATTCCACTCGACCGCCTGTTGATCGAAACCGACGCCCCCTTTTTATCCCCCGTGCCACACAGGGGAAAACGCAACGAACCTGCCTTTGTGCTTCATATTGCTGATAAAATATCAGAAATCCATTCCAAACACCCTGCGGAGATCGCCCACGTCACCACCCAAAACGCGGCGCGGCTCTTCGCCTGGGGAGACTAATTTGAGCGCGGTATCCTTTTTAACACCTGTCCAGGAACAAGTCAAACTCGTCGAAGAGCGCATGCGCGCACAGGCCGATGAATGTCACCCCGACCTGCGCGCCGCGCTCGAGCATTTGCTCGCCGCCGGCGGCAAACGCGTCCGCCCCACCCTCGGCCTGCTGGTCGGTAATATGCTGGGCGCGGAGGAGTGGCGGCTGGTCATGCTCGGCGCCGCTGTGGAATTGCTGCACACCGCCACCCTGGTCCACGATGACCTGATTGACGGGGCGCTGCTGCGGCGCGGCATTCCCACCCTCAACGCGCGCTGGTCGCCGCCCGCCACGGTGCTGACCGGCGATTTCCTCTTCGCGCGCGCCGCCAAACTGGCCGCCGAGACCGACTACCTGCCGCTGATGAAAGCCTTCTCCGAAACGCTGGCGATCATCGTCAACGGCGAGTTGACCCAGATGTTCTCCTCGCGCGGCCTGATCGAACGCGACAACTACTATCGGCGCATCTACGCCAAGACCGCCTCATTGTTCGAGATGACCGCGCGCGCCGCCGCCATGATCAGCCCCGTGGACGAGGAAAAGATCGAAGCCATGCGCGACTTCGGCTACCAGATCGGCATGGCCTTCCAGGTCGTGGACGACATCCTCGACTTCAACGGCGACCAGGCCGCGGTCGGCAAGCCCATCGGCTCGGACCTGCTCAACGGCCTGGTGACCCTGCCCGCCATCTACTACGCCGAAGCCCATCCCGAAGACCCCGACGTGCAATCCCTGCCGGGCGGCGGCTGGACGAATGCCGAAAACATGGCCCGCCTGATCGAAAACATCCGCCAGAGCGGCGCCGTCGAGCGCTCCATGTTGGAGGCCAGCCAGTTCGTGGAACGCGCCCTGGCCCGCCTCGAACCCCTCCACCCCGGCGTGGAACGCGAGGCCCTCGAAAACCTGGCCAGATACATCATCGACCGCAGGTTGTAGCCCGCCTCCATCCCGTGGCGCGGAAGTGCATTCCGCTCCACAATGGCTTGAGTTTTTAGTTGGCTACGCGCATATTACTTGACGCTCAGAATCACCCGTGCTACAATGAACGCACGGGTTTTCTTATGCGAAAGCCCACCCTACCCTCCCCCATCCAACCATGACCAACCCACGCAAACCCTTCCGCATCAACGTCGGCTTCATCGTCAGCGAGGAAGTCGGTTACACTCACAAAATCCCCTTTGAATTCGAGGCCGCCAAATTCGAGGATGACCTGACCTTGACCGATTTCTCGGGCGAAGTCATCATCAGCCGCACCCCGCAGGGCCTGCTCGTGCAAGGCGATTTCAAGGGCGGCGTCACGCTCGAATGTGTGCGCTGCCTGGCCGACTTCCAGCACGACCTGCGCTGGGATTTCGCCGAACTGTACGCCTTCAACCAAAAATCCCTGACCGACTCAGGGCTGCTCCTGCCCGAGGATGCCCAAATCGACCTGGCGCCCCTGCTGCGCGAATACGCCCTGCTGGAAGTGCCCATCAGCCCGGTCTGCAAACCCGAATGCAAGGGCCTGTGCCCGCAGTGTGGGGAAAACCTCAACCTGGCCGATTGCGGCCACCGTCCCACACAAAACGACTCGCCTTTTGCGGCCTTGAAAGACCTGTTGTAGTCTTCCCGAAGGAGGGTCTCCGTGGGAACCCAAAAACAGCAAGAGACCCTCACACTGCTCCTGGAAAAAGCCAGCCTGCAAGGCAGCCTGACCATCGACGACCTGCTGGGGGCGGCCCCGGATGCCGGTGCGCAAGGCCTGCGCGTCCTGTTGGCTGCGCTGCGCCGCCACGGCGTGGAGGTCGAGCACAACGGCGAACGCCCGTCCAGGTCTGAAGGCGAAGAGACTGCCCTGGAACATGACTTTCCCACCGCCCACACCGGCGAAGACACGATCAGCCTGTACCTCAAGGAGACCTCGCAGGTGCCCTTGCTGGCCGTGGACGAAGAACTCGAACTGGCCATTTGCATCGAGCAGGGACGCCGCGCCCAAAGGGACCGCCTACAGTTGGGCGGCCACGCCAGCGCCTCCCTGCGACGGTCACTGGATGCCGCCATCCAGAAGGGAATACTTGCGCGCGAACACCTCATCAAGGCCAACACGCGCCTGGTGGTCAGCGTGGCCAAGCGCTACCTGGAATGCGGCGTTCCTTTCCTCGACCTGATCCAGGAGGGCAACCTGGGCCTGATGAAGGCCGTGGAGAAATTCGAATATCAGCGCGGCTTTCGCTTCTCCACCTACGCCACCTGGTGGATCCGCCAGACCATCACCCGCGCCATCGCCGACCAATCGCGCACCATCCGCCTGCCCGTTCACATGAACGACCGCCTGCGCCAATACTACAAGGCCAGCCGCAGCCTGGAACAGGAACTGGGCCGGCAGCCCACGCTGGAAGAAATTGCCCAGGCCATGCGCCTCCCGTCTGCCAAGGTGGCATGGATTTTGAAGGTTGCCCGCCTGCCAATCTCGCTCGAATCACCGGTTGGAGAGGAAGACGAAGCCGAGTTGGGTTACTTCATCGAAGATGACTTCAGCCCGTCGCCGCTGCAAAGCGTATACCAATCCATGCTCAAGGAAAAACTGGAGGAGGTGCTCTCCTCCCTGTCTCCCCGTGAAGCCCATGTGCTGCGTCTGCGCTTCGGGTTGGAGGACGGCAACGCATACACGCTCGAAGAGGTGGGGCAAAAGTTCGGCCTGACCCGCGAGCGCATCCGTCAGATCGAGGGCCGCGCGCTCAGACGCCTGCGGCATCCCAAGCAGACGCACCGCCTCAAGGATTATCTGTAACGCAGACACATGCTGAAATGCGGCCTTCGGTCCGCTCCACTGCTGAACAGCAGGCTTAAGCCTGCACTCTCATTCCTCGGAGGGAATATCCCATGGAAACCCTGCCTGAAATCCTGAAAGCCATTGCAACCCTGCTGTGGCCGGTCATCGTCATCGCCATCATGCTGATCTTCCGCAAGCCGGTGGAGGAATTGATTGCCACGGCCCGTTCGCGGAAGTTTGCCGTCAAGGTGGGCGAGGTGGAACTCTCGATGGAGGAATACAACAAACAGCAATCCGACCTGATCAAGGACCTGCAAAACCAGGTGGCTGCCCTGCAAAAATCGCTGGGGCAGCACGAGCACGGCGGGATGGAATATCACGTGACGGAGGACGCCGCCCGTCCCCGCACGCGCTCGATCCTGTGGGTCGACAATCGCCCACGCAACAACGCCATGTTGATGGAAAGCCTGCGCGAGGCGGACATCTCGGTCACCACCGCCCTCGACAGCCAGGAGGCGCTGGGCAAGCTGCGCACCCTCTCCTTCGACAAGGTTGTTACGGACCTCGACCACCCCGATAACGGACAGCCCAACGCCACAGCCGGCATCGAACTGGTCAAAGCCGTGCGGGCCATGAACAAGGAGATTCCCATCTACATCTACACCTCCGCGGGCAAGGCTGAGAAGCTGTTCCTGGAGGCGCAGGAGGCGGGCGCCAACCAGATCACCGGTTCACCCACCATCCTGATGGCGCTGCTCAACGACTGAGTGCCAGGCTTAATCATTACAAGCGGGAGGGACCCTGCGAGGGTCTCTCCCGCTTGTGTTTTCATTCCACGCGAGTCTTAAGAAGGCAGGGAAATGCCGAGTTCGAGCAGGTAGGCGCGCAGGCGCTCAACTTCCAGAACCAATTGTTCGAGGAGGGTGGGAGCGTCGGTCAGGTCTTCGGAGCGTCCCAGGGCTTCCAGTTCGGCGGCCAGGCGCACGACCGGGCCAGTCGAGAAATTGGCCGCCATGCCTTTCAGGTTGTGCGCGTGGCGGAAGAAGTCGTTGGCGTTGCCGGCCTGCAAATCGGCGCGCATGTCGGCAATGCGGCTGGGGATGCCAGACATCAATTCGCCGCACATGGCTTCGAGGAAGGGGCGGTCGTGATCGAAGCGGCTGAGGGCCTCGTCGAAGTTCATGGGAGGCTCGGGCGCGGATTCGGCCTGGGGCGGCTGGGCAGGCTGCGGCGCAGACGGGGGTTCGGCCGGGGCGTGGACCCCGCCCGGAGGGGGAATCCAGCGGTCGAGCACCTGCAATAGTCCATCCCGCTCGATGGGCTTGGTGAGGTAATCGTCCATGCCAGCCTCGAAACAACGTTCGCGGTCGCCTTTGAGGGCGTGGGCGGTCATGGCAATGATGGGGGTATGACGTTCCGTTTCGGCGGCGCGGATGCGGCGGGTGGCTTCGATGCCGTCCAACTCGGGCATCTGCACATCCATCAGCACGGCATTGTAATTGCCGCGCAGGGTCATTTCCAGCGCGTCCTTCCCATTTTCGACCGTGTCGACCGAGTAGCCTGCCCTTTGCAGCATGAGCACAGCCAGTTTTTGGTTGACGGGGTTGTCTTCGGCCAGCAATACGCGCTGTCCGCGCCGCTGCTCGGACAGGGTGTGGCGGGTGACAAGACCGGTCTGGTCTTCCTGGGTGAATTCCAGGACAGCGCCAAGGGCTTCGATCAGCATTTGCTGTTTGACAGGCTTGAGCAGGTAGCCCGAACAGCCAATGGCTTCGAGGCGGGCGGCGTCGCCGCGCTGGCCGATGGAGGTGAGGATGATGATCTTCGCGCCGCCGATCAGGGGGTCTTTCTTGATCTCGCGCGCGGTTTGTTCCCCGTCCATGACCGGCATCTGCATGTCCAGCAACACGATGTGATAGGGCTTCCCGTCGCGGGCGGCCCTGCGCAGGGTCTCGATGGCGCGCGCGCCGCTCGATACCACGTCGATCTGGCAGCCGCAGCCTTCGAGAATATGGGTCAGCACGGTGCGGTTGGTGGCGTTGTCGTCCACGCCGAGGATATGCAGGCTCTTCCAATCCACCTGGCTGGAGGGCAGGCCATCGGCCAGGGGACGGGCCGGACGGCGGCGGAAGGTGAGAATGAACCAGAAGGTGCTGCCCTGCCCGGGCGCGCTTTCCACACCGATGGACCCGCCCATGCCTTCGACGAGCTGCTTGGAAATGGTCAGGCCCAGGCCCGTGCCGCCGTAGCGGCGCGTGGTGGAACCATCGGCCTGGGTGAAACGCTCGAAGATGAGCGCCTGACGTTCGGAGGGAATGCCAATGCCCGTATCCTGCACGGCAAAGCGCACGGTCAGGGTATCGGCAGTTTCGATGTGCGGTTCGGCGCGGATGACGACCTCGCCCTGGTGCGTGAACTTGATGGCATTGCCCACCAGGTTGACGAGGATCTGGCGCAGGCGGCTGGGGTCGCCGATCAGGTCAAAGTCCAGGTCGGGGTGTACCAGGCCGACCATTTCGAGGCCCTTGTCCTGGGCGCGTTTGGCGAGGGTATAAGCCACGTCCTCGACCGTGTTGCGCAGGTTGAAGCCGATGCTTTCGAATTCCAGCCGCCCGGCTTCGATCTTGGAGAAATCGAGGATGTCGTTGAGCAGGGACAGCAGGGCTTCGGCGCTGTCGAGCGAGGTTTGCAGATAATCGCGCTGATCCCTGGTCAGGCTGGTTTCGAGGGCCAGTTCCAACATGCCGATCACGCCATTCATGGGGGTGCGGATCTCGTGACTCATATTGGCGAGGAATTCGCTCTTGGCGCGGTTGGAGTCTTCGGCCTCCTTGCGGGCGCGCACCAGGTCGGTGATGTCGTGGTAGAGGGCCAGGCCGCCAATTCGCTCCCCGGCCACGATGACCGGCACGCCCGAGAGTTCCATGTCCACCAGGCCGCCATCCTTGCGGCGGCGGCGGACAATGCCGTGAATCTCGCCCTGCATGATCTGCCTGGAATATTCGGCAGCCTCGGCGCGGGTTTCCTCGGTGGCAACCAGGGAATCCAGCACCTGTCCAACCGCCTCTTCGCTGGTGTAGCCGAACAGTTTTTCGAAGGCGGGGTTGATGGAGACGATGCGTTCGTCGCGGTCCATCACCACGATGGCCACCGGGCTGCTGCTGACCAGCGCCTCGAAATATTCCTTGCGTCGCATCAACTCGCGCTCGGCGTTGTTGCGCTCGGTCACATCGTGGCAGATCACAATGGTCTGGCGGGAGGAATTCCTGGCGTGAATGGGAAAGGAGGATAATTCGTACACCCTGCCCAGCCAGGGATATTCATCCTTTTCGTTGCGGAAATTTTCCTGGGTGTTGGCATCTCCCATCGACAGGATGTCCAACACGGGTTTATTGATGATTTGCTGGAACGGGATCTGCAATTTGTCTGCCACGGCGCGGTTACAGCGTTGGATGCGTCCCGCGTCGTCGGTGATGAAGATCGGGTCCAGCAGGGCATCGAAAAGGGTCTCCCATTCCCGTTCGCTGCGGTCGATCAAGGCCCAGGTGGACTTGAGGAGTTTGTCCTGGTCGCTGACAGATTCCTGCAAGCGGGCCTGGGCCGCCTCCAGCTCCTGGCGTCGCGCAATCAGCGCAAAAATGGAAGCCAGGAAGAAAGGCAGAATGTCGATGAACCAGAGCAAGGGCTGGGAGCGCTGAATGGCTCCAAAGGAGGACCAGGTCAACGGAAGGCCGAGAATGGCAATTTCGATCCAGCTTCCCAGGAAGGGAAAGACCAGGCCGAGAACAAAACCCATCCCGCCATAGTGGAGTATTCGACTTCGCCCCGTGAACAATGGCATTCTTCCTCCAGGGTAGAGTGGCTGCGCAGTTCGACAAGTCCTGTTTAAGTCTAGCATAAATGCAGAAGGTGAACCATTACAGGTAACTAACGGTCACGAGAGCGCGGACACCCTCAGCGCGGGGGAAGCCTGCGCAAAATTCCTTTGTGAAATTAAACGGTTGTAGTAAAATTGCCGCCTATGAACGCGAAATCCGCTTTCCCAATGGTGGCAATGACCATGGCCATGCCGCGCAGCGTGGAGATGTTCCGCCGCGCCTGGAGAGCACGTTAGTTCAGAACCCCTGAATCACAACGGGCTGTCCATTTCGCGGACAGCCTTTTTGTTTGTACACCCCAACCCTAAAAACACAAAGGGCATGAAGTTCACCAAGGTTTTTTCCTTGGCGCCCTTGTGGTGAGAAAATTACGGAGGCACAAATGTCCGAAAATATCTTAATTGCAGTCGCCTGGCCCTATGCCAATGCGGAAATCCATGTGGGGAACCTGACCGGGTCGCACCTGCCCGGGGACATCGTCGCGCGTTATCACCGCCTGAAAGGGAACCAGGTGCTGATGATCACCGGCACCGATTCACACGGCACGCCCGTCACCATGAGCGCGGACAAACTCGGCAAGCCGGTCGAGGAAGTATACAAGTTCTATCACGAAGGCTTCATCGACCTGTTCCAGCAGATCGGCATCACCTACGACCTGTACACCACCACGCACAGCGAGAATCATTTCAAGGTCTCGCAGAGCATTTTCCTGGCCTTGCAGAGGAACGGCTTCCTCTTCACCCGGGTCGAGCCGCAGTGGTTCTCGCCCGGGCTGAACCGCTTCCTGCCCGACCGTTACATCGAAGGCACCTGCTACATCTGCGGCACCGAAGGCGCGCGCTCCGATCAATGCGACGCCTGCGGCAATGTGCTCGATCCCACCAAACTGGTCAACCCGCGCTCGAAGGTCGAGGGCGACACCTCCTCGCCCGAGCTGCGCGACACCGAACATTACTTCATCGACCTCTCGAAGCTCGAACCCGACGTCAAGAAATATCTCGAAGAGCGCTCCGACCGTCTGCGCGACACCGTGCTGGGCGAGTCGCTGCGCAAGATCGAAGCCGAGGGACTCAAGCCGCGCGCCATCACCCGCGACCTGGACTGGGGCATCCCCGTCCCGGTCAGCGACGCGGGCTGGGAGACGAAGAAACTGTACGTGTGGTTCGAGGCCGTCATCGGCTACCTCTCCGCGCCCATCGAGTGGGCGCAGGTCTCGGGTCAGAAGGAGGCCTGGCGCGAGTGGTGGATCAATCCCGCCGCAAAGCAGTATCATTTCATCGGCAAGGACAACATCTTCTTCCACACCTCGCTGTGGCCCGCCGAACTGATGGGCGTGGGCAGCGCGTTCATGGAGATCTTCGCAGACGAGGAGATCCCGCTGATCCTGCCATACGACGTGCCCGCCAATCAATTCATGAACCTGGAAGGCAGGAAGATCAGCGGCTCGCGCAACTGGGCCGTGTGGGGCCGCGACGTGCTGACCCGCTTCGACCCGGACGCCATTCGCTACTACCTGACCGTCAACATGCCCGAGAACAAGGACAGCGACTGGGACTGGTCTGAGTTCGTGGCGCGCAACAACAACGAACTGGTCGCCACCTGGGGCAACCTGGCCAACCGCGTGCTGGCCTTCTGCTACAAGCATTGGGAAGGGTATGTGCCCGATGTGGATGTGAGCACGTTGCGCGAAGCGGACCTGGCCCTGCTGGCCGTTATCGACAACGGATTCAACACCGTTGGCGCGGAACTCGAAGCCGTGCGCCTGCGCTCGGCCCTGGGCGAGGCCATGAAGCTGGCCACCGCCGTCAACCAATACCTGGACGTCAACGCCCCGTGGAGCGCCGTCAAGACCGACAGGGAAGGCGCGGGCAAGACCGTCTACACCGCGCTCAAGGCCATCGACTCGCTCAAGGTGCTGTTCGCCCCCTTCCTGCCCTTCACCTGCGAACGCCTGCACGGTTTCTTCAATTACGAGACTCCGCTCTTCGGCGAGCAGTACACCGAGGTCGTCAAGGACTCGCTGGGCGAGCACAAGGTGCTACGTTACCGTAACGTAGGACGAGATAATATCCCGTCCTACTGGAAACCCAGCGACCTGAAGCCTGCGCAACAACTCAACCAGCCCGCCCCGCTGTTCAAGAAGCTCGAAGATAGCGTGGCCGCGGAAGAACGGGCGCGGCTGGGAAAGTAACAAATTCCTCGGATGCCACGACGGCATCCGAGGAATTTTTACCGCCTTGTGAAAATCGCCAGGCAAACTAAAGCACCAGGGCACGAAATGCACAGGAGGATGTATAATAGGATATACTTTCTCCACATTAGAGGAGTTCAACATCGATGGAAACGTTTCAACGGGATGCCATTTCTGTGGATGTAGGCGGACGCCTGCGTGAATTGCGCGAGGCGCGCAACACTTCCATGCGGGGACTGGCCACAGCCAGTGGATTGTCGGCCAACGCTCTCAGCATGATCGAGCGCGGCAAGACCTCGCCCTCGGTCAGCACCTTGTACAAACTGGCCGACGCGCTGGGGGTTTCGATCACCGCCTTCTTTGGAGCCGAGGCCGAAAAGCGCCAGGTGGTCTTCATCCAGGCGGATACGCGCCCGCGCATGTCGTTTGCCCGCGGCGTGTTCGAAGGCCTGGGCGGGGAGCAGTTCGTGGGGCGCGTGGAACCCTTCCTGTTGACCCTGGAAAGCGGCGCGTCGAGCGGGCCGTCGTCCATCGTCCACTCGGGGCACGAGTTCGTGTTCTGCCTGCGCGGCAAACTCGAATACCAGGTGGAAAAAGAGGTCTTCCAACTCGCGGCGGGCGACAGCCTGCTGTTTGCGTCCAAGCTCAGCCATCGCTGGCGCAACCCGGGCCATGTGGTGACCAACGCCCTGGTGATCATCTCGGGGTTTGCCGAAGGGGAACAGCCGCACGTCATGCACTGGAAGAAAGCCTGACGAGGCCAGTCGAAGCGCATCCCGCCTGGGCTGCGCAAAACATGTTAACCGGGGGCAAAATATCGCAGTGGTATAATCGCGCTGTACGTACCCCGGGCGCATAGCCTGACACAGAGGATGCGATGAAACTCCACGAATATCAATCCAAACAAATATTTTCCAGGTTCGGAATCCCGATTCCCAAGGGACGGGTCGCCGCGACCGCAAGCGAAGCCAGGCAGATCGCGGAAGAGCTTGGCGGCCGCGTTGTCATTAAATCACAGGTGCTCGTCGGCGGACGCGGCAAGGCGGGTGGGGTGAAACTCGCCAAGGACCCGCAGGAAGCCGAACAGCTCGCCACCCAGATCCTGGGCATGGAAATCAAGGGTCTGCCGGTCCGCAAGGTGCTGGTGGACGAGGCCGCCGCCATCGACCAGGAAATCTACTTCGCCATCACCAACGACCGCGCCGCCAGGAAGCCCGTCATCATGGCCTCCGCCGCCGGCGGCGTGGACATCGAGGAAGTGGCTGCCACCCATCCCGAGAAGATCATCAAGGTTCACATCGATCCCCTGCTGGGCCTGCGCGATTACCAGGCCCGCGACATCGCCGCCGCGATGGACCTGCCCCGCGAATACTGGCGGGACTTCGGCGCCATCGCCACCAACCTGTGGAAGGTGTACAGCGGCACCG
This sequence comes from Chloroflexota bacterium, assembly GCA_049324895.1. Lineage (GTDB taxonomy): Bacteria > Chloroflexota > Anaerolineae > Anaerolineales > Villigracilaceae > JACPVF01. The sequence continues at coordinate 17,814 of JBMOMS010000160.1, read as the reverse complement.
ACGCCACCCTGGCCGAGATCAACCCGCTGGTCATCACCAAGGACAGGCGCATGGTTGCGCTCGACGGCAAGATGATGATCGACGACAATGCCCTCTTCCGCCACTCGGACCTGAGCGAGATGCGCGACATCGACGAGGAGGCCCCAGCCGAAACCGAAGCCCGCAAGTACGGCCTGTCCTTCATCAAGCTGGACGGCAACATCGGCTGTATGGTCAACGGCGCAGGCCTGGCCATGACCAGCATGGATATCGTCAAACTGTTCGGCGGCGAACCCGCCAACTTCCTCGACATCGGCGGCGGCGCGGGCGCGGAAAAAGTGGCTGCAGCCATGCGCATCATCCTTTCCGACCCGAACGTCAAGGCCGTGTTGTTCAATATCTTCGGCGGCATCACCCGCTGCGACGAAGTCGCCAAGGGCATCCTGGCCGCTATGGCCGAGGTCAAGCCCAAGGTGCCGATGGTGGTGCGCCTGGTGGGCACCAACGCCGAAGAAGGCCGCCAGTTGCTGGCCAACGCCAACATGATTACCGCTGAAACACTGGCCGACGCCGCCCAGAAGGCCGTCGCCGCCGCCGCACAGGGAGCCTGATCCATGAGCATCTTAGTCGACAAGAATACCCGCCTGCTGGTGCAGGGCATTACAGGCTCCGAAGGCCTCTTCCACACCACCCACATGGTCAATTATGGAACCAACGTCGTTGCGGGCGTGACGCCCGGCAAGGGCGGCGAATGGGTCCTGGATAAGGTCCCGGTCTTCGACTCGGTCAAGCTGGCCGTGGAAGCCACGGGCGCCAACGCCTCGGTTATCTTCGTTCCCGCCCGCTTCGCCGCGGACGCCATGTTCGAGGCCGCCGATGCGGGCATCCCGCTCATCGTCTGCATCACCGAAGGCGTGGCCGTGCAGGACATGATGCGCGTGCGCAACTACCTCGACCAGAAGAAGGTGCGCCTGGTCGGCCCGAACTGCCCCGGCCTGCTGACCCCCGGCGAAGCCAAAGTCGGCATCATCCCCGGCAACATCGCCATCCCCGGCAACGTGGGCGTGGTCTCACGCTCGGGCACGCTGACCTACGAAGTGCTGTACGCCCTCATGCAGGTCGGCATGGGCGCCTCCACCTGTGTGGGCATCGGCGGCGACCCAGTCAACGGCACCAACTTCATCGACGTGCTGGACATGTTCGAACATGATCCCAAAACCGAGAAGGTCGTCATGATCGGCGAGATCGGCGGCACCGACGAGGAAAAGGCGGCGGAGTTCATCGCGTCCAAGATGACCAAGCCCGTGGTCTCCTTCATCGCCGGCCAGACCGCTCCTCCCGGCAAACGCATGGGACACGCAGGCGCCATCATCGAAGGCGGCGCGGGCACGGCCGCCGACAAGGTGCGCGCCCTCGAATCTGCGGGCGTGCGCGTGGCCAAGCACCCCGAGGAAATTCCCTCGCTGTTGAAGTAATTCTCAGTCTGCCTCTCCCAATTTCTGCGAAATTGGGAGAGTTTTTTTAGGGTGGTTTCCGTGGGGCAGGATGGAATTCTTCCAAATCACAGGGGTGCGGAACGGCCATCGCCGCATCTGCGGTTCAGCGCTGGTGTCCGCGCCCCATTATTCCTTCGCAGTTTCACGGTGAACTCCCGACTCTCAAATCCCTCTCTTAAACACATGGAGCCGCCTTCGACAGGCGGCTCCACGGTTATAATCGCACCAAACTTACTTGTGGCTGTCGATGTAGGCCACGGCCTCGCCCACGGTCGTGATCTTCTGGGCGTCGTCGTCCGAGATCTCGGCGCCGAACTTGTCTTCGAACGCCATAATCAACTCAACCAGGTCGAGCGAATCGGCTTCGAGTTCATCGCGGAAACTGGCCTCAGGCGTTACCTTCTCCGCATCCACGCCAAGCAGGTCCACCACGATCTTCTTGACTTCTTCATACGTTTCAGACATTTGATCCTCCGAATTGATATTTTCAAAGTTGGCTGGCTTATTGTAATCCTTTCACTTGCACTGTCAAGCCAACTTCCCCTTGTGGGGATTTCCAAAAACAGGAACACTCGCCCATGTCAAAAGTTGCGCCCATCGACCAGCGGAAAGCCGACCACATCAAGATCAACCTCGAGCAGGATGTCCGCTCCGCGTTGACGACCGGACTCGAAAACATTCACTTCATCCACGAGGCCCTGCCCGAAGTGGATTTAAATCGCGTGGACCCGGGCCTGACTCTGTTTGGACGGCGGCTCTCCGCCCCCATCCTGGTCAGCTCGATGACGGGCGGCACCGCCGATGCGGGCGTCATCAACCTGCGGCTGGCCGAGGCCGCCCAGGAGATGCGCGTGGCGATGGGGGTCGGCTCGCAGCGCGCGGCGTTGGAACATCCCGAGCAGGCCGCCAGCTTCCAGGTGCGCAGGGCCGCCCCCGACATCCTGCTCTTCGCCAACCTGGGCGCAGTGCAGCTCAACTACGGCTACGGCGTGGACGAATGCCGCCGCGCCGTGGACATGATCCAGGCGGATGCGCTCTACCTGCACCTCAATCCACTGCAGGAAGCCGTGCAGGATGCAGGCGACACGAACTGGGCGGGCATCGCCCAAAAGATCGAAGAGATTTGCGCAAAGCTGCCCATCCCCATCATCGCCAAGGAGGTCGGCTGGGGCATCTCCGAGCGGACCGCCAGGCTGCTGTCCGACTGCGGCGTCTCCGCCATCGACGTGGCGGGTGCGGGCGGCACCAGTTGGTCGCAGGTCGAAATGCACCGCGCGCCAGACGAGTTCACCCGTCAGTTGGCGGCGACCTTTGTCGGCTGGGGGATCCCCACCGCCGAGTCGATCCTCAACGTGCGCCGCGCAACTCCCGACATGCCCCTCTTCGCCTCGGGCGGACTCAAGGACGGGCTCGACATCGCCAAATGCATCGCCCTGGGCGCGACCCTGGGCGGCATGGCCGGCCAATTCCTCAAGGCCGCCGCGATCTCGACCGAGAACGTCGTGGACACGATGAAACTGACCAAACGCCAGATCGAGGTCGCGATGTTTGCCTGCGGGGCGGGGAACTTGGAGGAGTTGAAGGTTGGCAGGCTGTTGGAGAAGTAATCACGCCACCCGGTACGATATAATTTAATCATGAAACACACATCCGCAAGCACAGGCGATCAACTTGCCCATGCCCTGCGTGTATTGGACGTGAACTTCATCATGGGCGGTAAAGACGCGGATGCGTCCCTGCACACACAGCCTGCGCGTCTGATTGCGGCGCTGGCCCAAAGTGACGAAGCCCGCCTGCAACTATCATTGATTCCCCTCTTTCTCGAGCATCCCGAATATGCGTCGTATGTTCGCTCGGCTGCTCAAAAAATTGACCCATCCGCGCGACTTACTCTGCAATGCCATTACACTGCGGCAGTCTGGCTGGCAAAAAAATACGACCCGATGAAAACCTGCGCGCACTGGCAAAGCGCCACAAGGAATTGAGCGGTTCGTTTTTGATTTTAGTGGGCGGAAGCGCATTAGCGTTACTTATATTGACCCACTATTCGCATCATCTTTTTCTTCGATAAGGAATATCGGCATGGAACAATGGGCAGTGATTACGGGCGCTTCGAGCGGCATCGGGGCGGAATTTGCGCGGCAGTTGGCCGCCCAGGGCTTTGACCTGTGCCTGACGGGGCGGCGGGCGGACCGCCTGGAGGCGGTGGCCTCCGAGGCGCGGGACCAACACCAGGTCCGCGCGGAGGTGGTCGTGGCCGACCTGGGCACGGACGCGGGCATGCGCCAGGTCGAGCAATGGATCAGCGCGCATACGCCCATCGAGATGCTGGTCAACAACGCGGGCTTCGGCACGCGCTCCCTGTTCATCGAAGGCGGCCCCGACCCCGTGATCGAAATGATTGCGGTGCATAACATCGCGCCCGTGCGGTTGACCTGGGCTGCGCTGGCGGGCATGAAACAGGCGGGGCGCGGGACAATCATCAACGTGTCGTCGCCGGCCGCCTGGTTTTCCCTGCCCGGCAACGGCAGCTACGCGGGCACCAAGGCCTTCCTGAATGCGTTTTCCGAATCGCTGGCGCGCGAGCTGGAGGGGACCGGCATCCACGTGCAGGCGCTGCTGCCCGGCTTCACGTACAGCGACTTCCACAAGCGGCCCGTCTACGAGGGCGTGGACATGTACCAGTCGGTGCCCAAATCCATGTGGCTGACCGCGGACTACGTGGTGCGTAATTCCCTGAAAGCCTTGAAACACGGCGGCCTGTATTGCACGCCTGGCTTGTTGTACAAACTACTGGTGCTCGCGGGGCGGCTGGGATTGGCAAACTTCGCGCGCGGCCCGCTCCTGGCCCGCCTCGGGCGGGGTAAAAAATAAGCAGACCCCCGTTGTAAGCGTGGGCCTGCTTTTAGCCAGGCACAATTGCGGGCGGGCGCGAAACGATCCTCGGTCTTCGCAAACGGGATCGGATCGGTGCGAGTTCACCAATGTCGATGAAAACCACCTGCTCACCACTGCTTTCCTTTGGGGCAGTTTCGAGAATAAATTTGGTATATCCAGAATCCCGTCAATCCAACAAGATGACTTCAGCACCCTGGGGAATGTTTTCACCAAAATCAGGGTGGGTAATCAGGTAACGGGTAAATTCCAAAAACATTTCATCGAACTTTGCCCGGTAAAACTCATTCATTTTTTCATCTCCTTCAAAAATCGGCTGCGATACGCACCCCAATTCTTCAGAACATCACGCTGTCCAATGGTCAGGACATCAGCCACCGAATAGCCTTCAAACCACTCTTTGGTTTGATCTCCATTGGGGTGGAGGATATCACGATGGGGGCGTCCATGGGCTGTATCGTAACGGACAACCGCGTACCACGCACTGTCAATCAAGATTTCAAACTGGTAGTGGCATAAACGAAGTGATGATTTCCGTGGGGCGGGATGGTATCCCGCCAAATCACGGGTACGCGGAATGCCACATCGTACCCGTAGGGTATTCCGCGCCACGTCACTTATCAAATTACCACTACCTTCAAACTGAATACGAAACTCCACGATCTGCCTGCCATCTGAAACATGCTAATGGCGATAGCGGCAGGTGCGCGTTTCGGGATCGAGGAATATGAGAAATTCACGCTCGCCCATATCGATAATTGTACCCCAAAGGAACTGCCGATTGGCATTAAAATAACCCCATGAAACGACAACTCCCCTATCACGGCTCCTGCTTTGTGTGCGGACCCGACAACCCGCGCGGAATTGGACTGACCTGGTGGGTGGACGACGACGGCGTCATGACCTCGGAGTTCACCCTGAACGACGCCCAGCAAGGCCCGCCCGGTCACGCCCACGGCGGGGCCTCGGCTGCCATCCTCGACGAAGCCATGGGCCTGGTGGCCTGGGCGGCGGGATTGAAGGTGGCGGCGGTCAACCTGGAGATCAACTATCACAAACCCGTGCCGCTGGGCCAGCCATTGACCCTGGAGGCGCGCGTCACTGAACACGATGGGCGCAAGGCCTTCTCGACCGGCGAGATCCGTCTGCCCGACGGGACAATTGCCGTCAGCGGACGCGGCATCTACGTCATCGCGCCCAAGCTGTTCGAGCAGGTCGAGCATTTCAAGCATGAGGCATCCTGACCCGCTCAAAAGTCGGGAGGCTTTCGACTCCACAAAATGACGAGGAATTCATGAAAACCATCGGACTGATTGGCGGGATGAGTTGGGAATCATCCAGCGAGTATTATCGCATCATCAATGAAGAAATTAAAAAGCGCCTGGGCGGGCTGCACTCGGCCAAAAGCGTGATGGTCTCGGTCGACTTTGCCGAGATCGAAACCCTGCAGCGTGAAGGCCGCTGGGACGAGGCGGGACGGGTCATCACCCGGGCGGCGCAGGACCTGGAACGCGGCGGCGCTGACTTGCTGGTGCTGTGTACCAACACCATGCACAAGGTCGCCGACCAGATGCAGGCCGGCCTGCGCATTCCGATGCTGCACATCGCTGACGCCACAGCGGAACGGATTCGGGCGGCGGGGCTGACGAAGGTCGGCCTGCTGGGCACGCGCTTCACCATGGAACAGGATTTCTACCGGGGCCGCCTGGCCTCAAAACACGGCCTGGAGGTGCTCACTCCCGACGAAGCCGGGCGCGAGCTGGTGCATTGCGTAATCTACGACGAGTTGTGCCTGGGCCTGATCCGGGACGAATCGCGCGAAGCCTACAAGCGCATCATGGCGGAGCTGGTCGGGCGCGGCGCGCAGGGCATCATCCTGGGCTGCACCGAGATCGAGCTGCTCGTCCACGACGGGGATGCCAGCGTGCCGCTCTTCCCCACCACCCGCATCCACGCCGAGGCGGCGGTGGAGTATGCGCTGAAATAAGTCAGGGTCTGATTCCTGTCGCAGTCTGCAGCGGGCGCAGCCGGCAGGAACAAAACCTGGCCTGGCCGCGTCTGGGGGAAAATTTAGGAGTTGACATGCTGCGCAAAACCCTGCCCTTCCTGCTTCTGATCACCCTGCTGGCCGCCTGCACCCCGCAAGCCGCATCGCCCGCGCCCGACCAGCCCACGAACAACGAAACGCCCGCCTCCCCCGATGCCGTCGATTACCTCCCCCAACCCGCCGACAGCGCCCTGACCCGCGGCGAGGCCTTCATCGATTCGCATCAATTGCTCACCCTCGAAAGCCACCCCCTGCAATTCAACCTGACCCTGACGGGCAGCCTGCCCACGCCCTGCCACCAACTGCGCGTGACGGTCAGCTCGCCCGATGCAGGTAATATGATTGCCGTGGAGGTTTACTCCGTGGTCGATCCAGCCGCCGTCTGCGCCCAGGTGCTCCAGCCCTTCGAGGCCATGGTACCGCTGGGCAGTTATCCATCCGGCCGCTACTTCCTGCACATCAACGGAAACCAGGCCACCTCATTCGACGCATAAAAAGGCGGAAGGCAGCGACTAATTCTCTGCCTTCCGCCTTCTATTCTCTGCTCAACCCTACTCCTCCCTGCTTACCTTCCCCATCCGCGCATTCGTCAGCCGCGCCAGGTCATCCACCCGCAGGTGAATGTCCAATCCGCGCTGGCCGCCCGAGATGTAGATGCGCTCGTAGTTCTGCGCCGCCGCATCGATCACCACCTGGAAACCCTTGTTGATCAACGCCAGCGGGGAAATGCCGCCGGCCAGCAGACCGGTCAATTGTTCGGCCTCGCGCTCGGTCGGCAGATAGACCTTCTTCTCACACAGGAAGGCTGCCAGCAGTTTCAAGTCCACTTCCGAGGGAGCGGGCACGGCCACCAGCAGCGGCTTCTTCGGCCTGTCGCGGGTGATGACGATGGTCTTGAAGACTTGTTCGGGCGGGACCTTCATCCACTGCGCCACCTCCACCGCGCCCATTTTTTCGGCGGGAAATTCGTGCGCTTCGTACGAAATCTTGCGAGAATCGAGCAGGCGGGTCACGTTGTTGGTGATGGGCATCTTGACATCCATGTTATACTATTTTTGGTAATTTTATCCCAATCCACGGAGATCACGATGATCACGAAGGAATTTTTGGCCGAGTTCGAGTTGTTCAGGGGCATTCCTGAAGCCGTCCTGTCCGAGGTGGCTGGCATCTGCCAGGAAATCTCGATCAAGGGCGGGGATGTTGTCTTCCGCGAAGGCGAAAAAGCCGACCTGCTGCACCTGCTGGTCAAGGGCAGCATTGCCCTGCGCGTCAAGTTAACCTCGCGTCCCGAACACGTGACCGTCAGCATCGTCGCCCGTCCGCACCAGACCCTCGGCTGGTCGGGCGTGGTCAAACCCTTCCACTACACCGCCACCGCGTTTTGCGAAGAGGACAGCCAGCTGGTTGCCATCCCCGCCCAGGGTTTTCTCGACGTTCTGGAAAAACATCCCCAGGCGGGGTACGCCGTCATGCTGCGCATCACCGAAATCATCTCGGACCGCCTGCGCAACAGCCGCCAGGCGCTTTTGAAGACCATGTGAGGTGAACCATGCCCACCAGCCAGGAACAGGAACGGCTCAGGCGGCTGCGCGAGCGCCAACTGACCGACCGGGATCCCTTGGTCAAACAGCGCAAGATCCAGCGCACGACCGCCGTGCGCTCACGCAAATCCATGCAATCCTTCTCCTTCACGGAAAGCCTGTCGTCCATCCCGCAGGTATGGAAGGGCGCCTTCATCGGGCTGCTGCTGGGACTGGTGGTGATCTTTGTCCTGCCCCTGCTGTGGGCCTCGCCCTTTGCCCTGCTGGTCGGCATCGGCGTGACGATGATCTGCATGATCTTCGGCGTCATCACCGGCAGCGCCCTCGACCTGCGCGACGACATCAAGAAGGACATGTAGGCGAATCCGTGGGTCAGGCGTAGTAAAATACACGGATGAAAAATTCCACCGCCGCCATACCGCTCGAAAAACTCCTCGACCAGCTGCCGGAGAATTACAGCCTCGCCGACCGCGAACTGGTGCAGCGCGCCTTTCGGGTGGCGGAGGAGGCTCATCGCGAGCAAAAGCGCGCCTCGGGCGAACCCTACATCAATCACTGCCTGTCTGTTGCCAGCATCCTGGCCGAAATGCGCGTCCCGCCCGAAGTCATCGCGGCGGGACTTTTGCATGATACCGTCGAGGACACCAAAGTGACGCTGGGCGACCTGCGCCGTGATTTCGGCGACACCATCGCCAGCCTGGTCGACGGCGTGACCAAACTCACCAACCTGCCGCGCGTCTCCCGCGGCGACCAGCACGCCGAACAGGAAAACGGCGACGACAACAGCAACATCCCATCCCCCGCCCTGGGCCGCCGCGCAGACCTGGTCTCCGAAACCCTGCGCAAGACCTTCCTGGCCATGGGCGACGACGTGCGCGTGGTGGTAATCAAACTGGCGGACCGTCTGCACAACATGCGCACCCTGGGCTTCATGCCCGATCACAAGCGCAAGCGCATCGCCCAGGAAACGCTCGACATCTTCGCGCCGCTCACCAACCGCCTGGGCATCTGGCAGATCAAGTGGGAATTGGAAGACCTGGCCTTCCGCTACGTCAACCCCGAAAAATACAAGGAGATTGCCGAACAGTTGGCCGAGCGCCGTCCCGACCGCGAAGCCCAGATCGAAGCCATCAAGACCAACCTGATCGAATTGCTGGCCCGCAACAACATCAAGGTGGAAATCAGCGGACGCCCCAAACACATCTATTCCATTTACAAGAAGATGGCCAAGAAGGGCAAGCCCTTCGACCTGGTGCGGGACGTGCGCGCCGTGCGCCTGCTGGTGCCCGACGTGCCCTCCTGCTACGCCGCCCTGGGTGTGATCCACACCCACTGGCGGCCCATCCCCGGCGAGTTCGACGACTACATCGCCGCGCCCAAGGACAACTTCTACCAATCCCTGCACACCGCCGTCATCTACGACGACAAGCGCCCGCTCGAAGTGCAGATCCGCACGCAGGAGATGCACCAAAGCGCGGAGTACGGCATCGCCGCCCACTGGCGCTACAAGGAAGGCGCCAAACATTCGGACCAGCATTTCGAACAGCGCGTCAACTGGTTGCGCAACATGATGGAATGGCGCTCGGACGTAAATGACGCCGCCGAGTTCGTCGAGTCCATGCGCACGGATGTGTTCCAGGACCGCGTCTACGTCTTCACCCCGCGCGGCGACATCATCGACCTGCCCGCAGGCTCCACCCCGCTCGACTTCGCCTACCACGTCCACACTGACATCGGCCATCGCTGCCGCGGCGCGCGCATCAACGGGAAATTGATGCCGTTATATCATGAGCTGAAAACGGGCGACCAGATCGAGATCCTGACCGCCAAACGGGGCGGCCCCAGCCGCGACTGGCTCAACAACAACCTCGGGCTGGTCAAGACCCAGCGCGCCAAATCCAAGATCCGCGTGTGGTTCAAGAAGCAGGAAGACGAGCAGAACCTGGCCCAGGGCCGCGACACGCTCGAACGCGAAATAACGCGCCTGGGCATCGGCGAGATCAATTTCGAAAAGATGGCACGCTCGCTCGGCTACAAAGTCCCCGATGAAATGTTCATCGCACTCGGCACGGGCGACCTCTCGGTCAGCCGCATCATCAAGGAATTCTCCGAGGATGCCGAAAACGCCGACATCCTGGCCGCCACGGGCAAGGCCAGCGAGGCCACCTCCACCGACGCCGTGGAAGTGGTGGGCCTCAAGGGCCTGCTCTCCTCGGTGGCGCGTTGCTGCAATCCCACCCCCGGCGACCAGATCGTGGGCTACATCACCCGCGGGCGCGGCGCCACCATCCACCGCCAGGACTGCCCCAACATCCTGCGCACCAAGGACCGTGAGCGCCTGCTGCAAGTGGGCTGGGGCCGCTCGGAGCGCACCTATCCCGTGCCCATCGAGATCAAGGCCTACGACCGCCAGGGCCTGATGGGCGACATCTCCAACCTGCTGGACGGCGAAAACGTCAACATCGCGGACGTGACCGTCAAGACCAACCGCAGCCTGGCCGACCTGCACCTGGTGGTGGAGGTGCGCGACCTGGAGCAGCTCAGCCGCATCCTGACCCGCATCGAAAACCTGCCCAACGTGCTCGAAGCGCAGCGGACGAACCCTGGGTAAAACTCAAAAAGAAACCGCCTGAAAGCCAGGCGGTTTCTTTTTGAACTCGATTCATGCTTGGATTAGCAACCATCTGTACAGGGTTGGGTGGGTGAAGACGTTGGCGTTTTTGTCGAGGTGGCAGTCGGCGTAAGGGTTTCTGTGCCAGTTGCTGTGGGCGGCAAGGGAGGCATAATTAACGCCTTGACCAGAAACACCGCCATCTGCGCCCGCGTCACTACCGCCGCAGGACAATAATTGCCATTGCCGCAACCACTCGTAATCCCTTCATGGGCCAGTTGTTCGATCCACGCTGCAGCCCAATAATTGGAGGCCACATCCGCGAACAGAGTGCCGCTTGCAGCAGGTGGGACAAAACTCGCACCATGTTTCGCGCGTAAAAGGAAAACCGCCGCCTGGTCGCGAGTCACCTGACTGTCAGGGCAATAATTCCCATTGCCGCAGCCACCCGTCATCCCTTCATTGGCGAGTTCTTCGATCCAGGGCGCCGCCCAATGATCTGCAGGGACATCATCAAACTTCGTGCCGCTGGCCGCAGGCGGTGCATAGGTTGCACCGTGGATGCCCCGCAAGAGAAAAACCGCCATCTGTGCGCGGGTCACTGCCATATTCGGGCAGAACAACATGGGGTCACTCGAACAGCCGCCTGTCAGGCCCGCATGATACAGATGTTCCACATACAGCCAGGCCCAATGCGTGCGCGGAACATCCTCGAAGGTGACTGTGTTGATGGGGGTGGAGGTAAAGGTGGCAGTTGATGTTCGAGTTTCCGTGAATGTTGCGGTTGGAGTGCGGGTATTTGTAGATGTCGGAGTTGCAGTAGGGGTGAAAGTTCCCGTGGGTGTTGCGGTTGGAGTGGGAGTTTCTGTGCGCGTCGGAGTGGTTCTCGGGGTATGGGAGGGCGTACGCGTGACATAACCAGGGTCGTATGCATAGTATGACCATAACTCATACCCAGCCCCATCGCCGCCATCTGCACGGAAATACAGTACATCGTTATACACTGCCATATGGCTTGGATAGGAACCGGCGCTGCCACTATAGACGTCCGCCACTCGACTGGCTGTCACGCCATCATAGCACCACAATTCGACTCCTGCGCCATCACCGCCATCCGCCTGAAAATGTAGCTTGTTATTATAGACAACCATTGAAAAGAGCCTGTTATTCGGATCAGTACCGGTCTGAATATCCAACGCATGGATGGGTGGATTAACGCCATCATATACCCAGAGTATGCGAGAAGGTGAAGCAGCATCGTTTTTAGCCTGGAAATAAAGTTTTCCATTGAACACAGTCAAAGACTGAAGTCCATAATAATCATACGGTGCCTGCAAGACTTTACCAGGCTGGTTTATTCCATCGTATACCCATAATGTATAAAAGCCGTAATTTTCGATATCAGTCGCTGAAAAATAAAGCTTATCATTGAATACTGTGTAACTTGAACCATTATTAGGATCCGTTGAAACCATACCAGGGGGATTAACCCCATCATACATCCACATTTGATATAGATTTCCACCGCTTGGATAGGCTGTAAAATACAACTTGCCGTTAAAAACAGACAAATATACAGGTCGAGAATACGAGGGTCCGGGGACAATATCTACGGCAAGAGTGGGAGTATTATTCCCATCATATCTCCATAGCTCAAAACCTGTTTCGTCACTATATGCAGAAAAGTACAACTCACTATTGAATTCCGTAAAATAGTCTGGGTAGGGCGCATACATCATCCCAGTCCGCATCCATACATCAACAGGTGGATTTGCACCATCATACATCCACAGGGTTCGGCCCACACCATCATTTCCGTCTGCTGAAAAATACAACTTATTATCAAAGACCGTCAGGTGTTGTGGAATGGAGCTAGTTGCCCCCGGGTAAATATCCGCCACGCGCTGAACGGTCCCAGTCGCACGCGCGGGCGTCAACTTCCAGGTGGACATGACCAAAGCCACAAAAATAAATACAGCCAGTCCCCACCAACCGATCAACGAATTTTTCCATTTCATGAGCGACCTCCTATGAAAACCCACCGGCGGGCAGCAAACGTGCTCCCTCTCAGATAACAAGAAGTATAAACAACAAGCCCACAGCCTGCCAGTGAGAATTGTCATATTTTGACCCAACAAAAAAATCGCCGCCTGCCGGTGGTATAATCGCGCCGTTTTATGAGCCTGTTGAGCGTAGCCGAAGCGCGCGAGCGCATCCTCTCGCATTTCGAACCGGTTGCGGCAGAGACCCTGCCGCTGGCGGAGTGCGCCGGCCGCGTGCTGGCAGGCAACGTCACCGCCTCGACCGATCTCCCCCTCTTCGACAATTCCTCCATGGACGGCTTTGCCCTGCGCGCCGCAGACTCGGCCGCGGCTTCCCCCGAGGCCCCGCGCCGTCTGCCGGTGGTGGCCGACATCCCAGCCGGCGCCCAGCCGACGATTTCCGTCGCCGCGGGGCAGGCCGCGCGCATTATGACAGGCGCGCCCCTGCCGCAGGGCGCGGATGCGGTCATCCCCGTGGAGGACACCGATTTTCAGAATCGCGCCGCGGGACTGCCTGCGCCCGAGTTCGTGAAAGTGTTGAAGGCCGTCAAGGCAGGCGAAAACGTCCGCCCGCGCGGCATGGACATCCATGCAGGCGAAGCGGTCTTGCAGGCAGGTCGCCTGCTCAAGCCGCAGGACCTGGGCGTGCTGGCCATGCTGGGCGAGGCCCGGGTGAACGTGTATCACAAACCGCGCGTGGCCCTGCTCTCCAGCGGCGACGAACTGCTGGCCGTGGATGCTCCGCTCGAAAGCGGCAAGATCCGCGACTCGAACTCGTACACGCTGGCGGCCCTGCTCGAAGGCGCGGGCGCGGAAGTCATCCGCCTGGGCGTGGCCGCCGACCGCCGCGAGGCGGTGGAGGCGCTGCTGGAAGGGGCAGTCGCGCTGCAAGTCGACCTGATCCTGTCCTCGGCGGGAGTCAGCGTGGGCGCTTTCGATTATGTGAAGGAAGTGGTCGAAGCCAACGGCAGGCTGGATTTCTGGCGCGTGAACATGCGCCCGGGCAAACCGCTGGCCTTCGGCGAATACCGCGGCATCCCCTTCATTGGCCTGCCTGGGAATCCCGTCTCGGCTTTCGTGGGCTTCGAGGTCTTCGTGCGTCCCGCGCTGGGGCGGCTGGGCGGCCTGAAAACGGCGGGCCGGCCGACGGTCCGCGTGCGGTTGGGGGAGGCGGTCGAATCCGACGGGCGGGAGAGTTACCTGCGCGCCGAAATCCGCGAGGAGGGGGGGGGCCTGATCGCCCACCTGAGCGGTCATCAAGGCTCGGGAAACATGCTTTCCCTGGTGCGCGCAAATGCTTTACTTATTATCCCCGCTGGGGTAAAATCTGCGCCTGCTTATCAGGAAGTAGACGCCTGGTTGCTTTGAGGTAACATGGATAAACGGCTCTACATTGCGATGCTCAGCCTGGCCCTGCTTGGCCTGGCGGTGGCAACCTACATGACCATTTATAAATGGACGGATAACAACAATATGTGCCTGGGCAGCGGCGATTGCAGCACCGTGAACGCCAGCAAGTATTCGGAGGTGAACGGCATTCCCGTGGCGCTGATCGGCGTACTTGGATATGCCGCCATTCTGGGGACGCTGGTTTTCGAGAAACGGGCCTCCTTCCTCAAGGAGTTCTTTGCCGAGAACGCCAGCCTGCTGGTCTTTGGCTTTGCGCTGACCGGGTTCCTGTTCACCCTCTGGCTGATCTACGTGGAAATTTTCCTGATCAAGGCGTTGTGCCCGTTCTGCCTGGCGTCGCAGGCGATCATGACAGTCATCTTTATTTTGTCCATCATACGGCTGGTACGCCAGCCACAACTTCAGGAGGAGTGATGCCTCGGATCAAGTGTCATTACATGGATTGCGTGTTCCTGGACGAAGGCCTGTGCAGCGCCGCTGCAGTGGAGGTCGACCCGGACACGGGCTGCGTCACCTATTCACCCTCGGAGGCAGCCGCCATCGAGGATGAGTGGGAGGACGAAGAAGAACTGGATGAATGGGAGGATGACGATGAGGACGAGGAAGACGACTGGCTGGGTGAGGAGGAAGACGAATTTTAGTCCCAACATCCCAGTGCAAACACGTAAGGGCGCAGCTTGCGCCCTTACGTGTTTAATGGTCAAACTTGCGTTTTTTAGAGGGCGGAAAGCAGGATTTTCACCCGCGGGCATGATAGAGCAACACGCCTGCGGCCACCGCCAGGTTGAGCGAGCTGACCCGTCCGCGCATGGGCAGGGAAACAGTCACGTCGCAGGCGGCGGTCTGCTCGCGGGAGAGGCCCTTTTGTTCACTACCCAGCACCAACGTCCACGGTTCGCGCGGGACGAGGGTCTGATAGTTCACATCCGCGTGGGCCGAGGCGCCGATCAACTGCACAGATTGCGCCCGCGCCCATTGGATGAACTCCTCGAAGGTGGCCTGCACGACAGGCTTCCAGAACAGTGCGCCCATGCTGGCGCGCACGGCGGTGGGATGGTACAAATCCACGCCGCCGTCGAGCAGGAACAGCCCGTCGGCGCCGACGGCATCCAGGGTGCGCAGGATGGCGCCCACGTTGCCCGGGTCCTGCGGTGAGACCAGGGCCACGCAGGCCTTTCCCGCGTCCAGGGCGGTAAAGGTCTGCCGCCGCTGCCGCACCAGCGCCAGCAAGCCTTGCGGGTTGTCCTTATCGGCCAGGGATTTCATCACCTCTGCGGAGACAGGTTGGAGCCGCGGTGGAGTGAAGCCAGGCTGGGGCCTTTCCAGATTCTCGATCAATCCGCGCGCGAAATTACTGGTCAGGAATTCGGGCGCGTACAGCAGGGTCTCCACCTCCCAGCGGGATTCGACCGCCTGGCCGACGTGATGCAGACCCTCGACCAGGAACAGGCCAGTTTCAGCGCGCACCTTGCGTTGATGCAGGGCACGCGCCTGTTTGACAAGCGGATTGGAAAGGCTGGTAATCATAGGCTGGGGAGAACTCATGCACTGATTGTATCAAAAATCCGTGCCCCTCGCCTCTCATCAAAGTATTGTACACTTGCCTTTATTGGAAGCACACCCGAGGAGAAATCATGACCCACGTCACCAAGAATCAACTCGAACGCGTCTGGCAGGCCGCCTTGTGGCTGGCGGTCTTCACCATTTTGTACAACCTGGCCGAGGGGCTGGTCTCCATCTTCTTCGGCGTCAGCGACGAGGCCCTGACCCTCTTCGGCTTCGGCGTGGACTCGTTCATCGAGGTCATGTCGGGCATCGGCATCTTCGCGATGGTGCTGCGCATCCGTCGGAACCCCGACACGGAGCGCTCCCAGTTCGAGCGCGCCGCCCTGCGCGTGACGGGCGCTTCGTTTTACCTGCTTGCGGCGGGACTGGCCGTCACCGCCCTCTACAACATTTTCGCAGGGCACAAACCCGAGACCACCCTGCCTGGCCTGGTCATTTCAGTCATCTCCATCGCGGTGATGTGGGCGCTGGTCATGGCCAAACGCAAGGTTGGGCGCACGCTCAACTCCGCGCCCATTCTGGCCGACGCCAACTGCACGCTGGTCTGCATTTACATGTCGGTGGTGCTGCTGGCCTCCAGCCTGGTGTATCAATTCACGGGCTTTGGCTTCATCGACAGCCTGGGCGCCATCGGCCTGATCTACTTCTCGTACAACGAAGGCAGGGAAGCCTTCGAAAAAGCGGCAGGCCTGGAGTGCAATTGCGAGGATGATTA